>CAYLXN010000006.1:0-35132 GCA_964388235.1 uncultured Candidatus Saccharibacteria bacterium | reverse complement strand
AAAAAATGGCAAAAATTCGGTGGATTTGTCTGGCGGGCAATGGCAACGGTTGGCTTTGGCGCGTAATTTTTACCGCAATAGCCCGATAATGATTTTGGATGAGCCAACTAGTGCTATCGATGCGTTGGCTGAAGCGCGAATTTTTAAGCGATTGTTCAAGCGGGCGGGCGAGACGATTATTATTGTCAGTCATCGGCTGACGACGATCGAAAAAGCAGATGTGATTTATATGATGAACGAAGGGCGGATCGTCGAATCAGGCACAATTGAGGAATTGCTGGCCAGAAAAGGTCAATTTTATGAAATGTTTGAATCGCAAATTAAATAACCGTTGACATTTCCAATCGCGGGTATAAAATTAGATCAATTATGACTAACACCAAGCACTAATCAACCAAACCAAAACCGTCTCAAACTAATATTAAATCATCTAAAGCTAAAGCTCTTAAAATCTTAAAACAAATCATTTTATTAATTTTGTTTGTTGTTATCTCTTTTCCGTCAATCTTTTGGCTTAAAAACTTTGTTGAAGAAAAACAAACCATGCAAGAGCTTTATGAACCAATCCTGGCTGAAGATGTAGCTGGCATGAAACTCAAAGAGAGATATATCTACCCTGCTCATAGATTCATCAAAGAAAGCTATGGCTCAGTCAGCAGTGACTACCAGCGAGCCGATGGAAAAACTGACGAGCAAACCATGGCGGAGTTGAAAACTATTGCGTTAGATAATGGGTGGGAGGAGTTTAATAGTGGTAAAGATGATGGGTATTTATATTTTTCTGGGAGGAAGGAAAGGTTGAGTCTGCTTGTCTTTTTTGAGAAGGATTATGTAAGCATAAGAATAAAGAAAATGTCTAGGTAGGTAATTATGAAAAGAAAAGTAGTTTGGCTGTTTACGTTTGGCTTACTGCAAACCTTGTGTATGAATTTACTAACTCAGCCCGTTAAAGCTCTAAATCTTGATCCAATTTCTAAATTGAACGTAGTTTTGCTAGGTGACTCTTATTCGGCTGGCAATGGGACTGGAAGTTATGCTGGTGTTAATGGCTGTTACCGCAGTCAGGGTAACTGGGCAAATCGGTTTGTCTGGCATCTTCGAGAACATGGGATCGCTGTTCGCTATCGGAATCGAGCTTGTTCCGGGTCAGTAACTAGTGATTTAATTAATTTTCGGGAGCTTGAATCAAGCCGTCCAATAACTGTTAAGCAGAGGGGTAATATCAGTCAGGATCAGATGAAAAGGGCGTTGCAAGAAAAAGACGCCTGCTCTTTTTATAGTAATTATGATTGGGATAGCCAAATCGCCAACGAAATAAAAATTACCAAGACGGAATACATTCCTAAAAAATTTAATAATTTTGGTCGGTTTGGCGATTTTTTCAATTTTGCAGCTGGGTCTGATTACACACTTGCTACTTACCAATGTCAGCAGTATCTGAGTCCTCAGGTTGAAAATGTTGATTACGATACTGATTTGGTGCTGTTAACGATTGGTGGTAATGATCTGAAATTTGATAAGATTGTAGCGGAGTGTTTTTTCTATAGAAATGAAAAGGAATGTAGTAGATTAATTGATTCGGCTAGACAAAAAATACCTGGGGATTTACTAAATAATCTTAAAACCACCCTCCATGCCATCAAGAACCGTGGCTTGCGTGATGACGCTAAGATTATTTTGATGGGCTATCCGTTGCTGTCACTGGACGATAATTTTACGATTGGCGGTAGGGGTAACAAATACAACACCTCTAAGGCAATTAGAGAGTTAGGCCAGCTAGGTGATCAGGTGCAGCGGCAAGCGGTTGATGAGTTTAACCGGCAATATCCAAATCAGGCTATGTTTTTGAGTGCTCATTCGACTTTTGCTGGTCACGAGCCAGACAATAGTATTCACCGCAATCCTCAGCGTTGGTTGACAGATTTTGGCGAACCTTGGTCTTTCGATATAGCAGAATGGTACCACCCGAATGATTCAGGCTACGCTGGTTACGCTTCAATCCTTAAGCAACTATTTGATCAGGAAAAGCTAGACGGAATTTCGCTGCCGATTTGTTACAAACAAGAAACAGATTGCTCAGTGGCGGGAACTTGCCCGTCGTCTAATGCTGTGATAACCAAAGATGGACGGCCGCCCTTTTTCTATAATCGATTTTGTGAAAAAGTTAGCATTGTCGATGGGATTCATGATTATAATTTTGTTGATTACTATTATCAGTATTCGGGGGCTCGCGCGTTGCAAACTACGATAGGGCGACTGGCTGTTAAGCCACCAGAAGCTTGGATAAATGGCCCTTATATTGCTCGAATTGGCGAACAAATTACTGTTGACGGTGGCGGTTCGTACTCAGATTATGGTCGGATTGTAAAATACGAATGGGATTGGGATGGCGATGGCGATTATGATCAGACGACCGAAAGTTATTTTGTGACTAGATCATGGAGTGAAGAGTTAAATGGGCCGATGTCTTTGCGAGTGACGGACTCAAATGGTTTGACAAATACCACAAAAAGTTGGCTTACGGTTTCGGCTGATGGAGATATGGTTGACAGTACCATTGACAACTGTCCGTCGGTAGCGAATCAATCGCAAGCTGATCATGATGGCGACGGCCTTGGTGATGCCTGTGATCAGGATTTTAAAAACTATGTCAATAATATGATCGGTAGGAGTGGTGATGAAGAGGAGGCTCCGACTCCAGCTAGATCTGTTGCTGATGATGTTCAGCCAAAGATTGAGGTGCGATTGCCAAATAATTTATTAGGCACGCAGGCACAAAATTGGCTGAGGTTTTTCGGCTATGGCGACTTTGTGGCTAAAGAAAATAAAAAACCAGTCACTAAACCACAATCTGAAAAGTCTCATGAAAACCAAAATCAAGAAGCTGTTGAATTGGATGAGGCAGATGCTCCTACTGATGAAGAACTAGTTTCAACTAAAAAATCACCCTGGTTGGCTATTGTAGTGATTGCGTCAGTAGTTGCTATGTTGGTGATTGGTGGCTGGTTGATGGCCAAAAAATTGCATCGGTAAATTTATTTCACAACATTTTTTCTACAACGCTTGCGCTATTTCTATTGGTGATTTGCTATAATTAGAAGAACAAATCCAAAAAAGGAGGACACAAGAAGATGGCAAAGTTGTACTTTAAATACGGAGCGATGGGTAGCTCGAAAACTGCTCAAGCTTTGATCACGAAGTTTAATTACGAAGAGGGTAATAGCGTGGTTTGGCTAATCAAGCCAAGTATCGATACTCGTGACGGAGTCAACAAATTGCGCTCGAGAATTGGACTAGAATCCGACGCGCAAATGATCGCAGCTAGCGACGATTTGGTGAAATTATTTCACGAGCTCGACACTAGGCCTGATGTAGTGATTGCTGATGAAGCTCAATTTTTGACCGAAGTTCAAGTTGAACAGCTGCGTCGAATCGTCGATCGTGAACAGGTAATTGTTATGTGCTACGGCTTGAAAACTGATTTTCAGAATCGACTTTTTCCAGGCAGTAAACGCTTGTTTGAATTGAGTGAATCAATCAGCGAGATCAAAAGCGTTTGCGCGTGTGGCACCAAGGCGTCGGTCAACGCTCGCCTAAATAGTAAAGGCGAGGTGATGACTGAGGGTGAGCAGGTGGTTATTGGTGGCAATGAAGCCTACAAGGCGATGTGCTATCAGTGTTACGATCGCGCTGTTCAGAAAGCAACCAAAAAGAGCCAGTAGCGGCTCTTTTTTGATAATTTAGCACTTGATTGCCTTGACTGCTAAAAATTGTTATAATATCAAGTATTCCAGCGGCGGTGAAATCAGCTTCGCCTCGCCTGAGAATTTGAAAATTAGATGGAGAAAAAATTATAAAAATGAAATTAACCGAACGTCAACTGGAGATTTTGATCGCTATCGTTGAGCAATATTCAGAGGTGGCGGTGCCGATCGGCAGTGTCATGTTGGCGAAGTTATTTGGCGTGTCGAGTGCCACGATTCGTTTAGATATGGTCAAGCTGGAAAATTTGGGTTTGATTGAGCAGCCTCACACTTCGGCGGGGCGAGTGCCGACTGATAAAGGCTACCGAGCTTACGTCAATTATCTTAACCAAAAACGCCAAGATGAAATTCATCCTGTAGTGGTGCAACATCGAACTAATCGAATTCTGGAGCGCAAATTGGGTGCAGTTTCGGGCAAGGCGGGCGCGACGATACGAGTGGCAGTGCGAATGCTGTCGGAACTGACGGATAATTTGGGTTTTGCGACCATTGGCGATCAGCTATACACTTGCGGCCTGACTAATTTGCTTGATCGGCCTGAGCTTGATGATCGGCAAAGCGTGCTGGCGCTATCAAGCTTGATTGACAATCTCGAGCCGTGGCTGCTTGAGGCTCGGCCAGTTGAGCGGATTAATGTTTTCATTGGTTCGGAAAATCCGATTGGCAAGGCTTCGGGCGCGACGCTGATTATTAGTCGATTTCGATCGCCGTACAGCGACAAAAGCTACATTGGTGTGCTTGGGCCGACGCGTCAAAGTTACGCTCGAGTGATGCAACTGGTTGAGCAGACTGGTATGACGCTAGAAGAAGTATTAAGCGAAGAAAGATAAGGAAATTACAAGGAAAATAATGAAAAAAGATGTAAAAATTGGTAAACAACTAGAAAAACTTCAAGCCGAAAATACAGAATTATTAAATGATTTGCAGCGGACGCGGGCGGATTTTGAGAATTTCCGGAAAAATATCGATGCTGACAAAGAGCGACTGACTCTGGCGACTAAGCAGGCGACGATCATGAAACTATTGCCAGTAATCGATGGTATTGATAAAGCCACTAGTCACTTGCCAGCCGAACTGCAAACTAATTCGTGGGCGATTGGGGTTTTGAAATTGAATCAGAAGCTAATTGATGATTTATCGCGAATTGGCGTGCGCAAAGTTGAAGCTGAAATCGGTCAAGAATTTAATCCTGATCAACACTCGGCACTGTTGATGGACGAAGCGGCTGAGGGTGACACCGAGGTGATTGCTGAAGTTTTGCAGCCTGGCTATTGGTATGAAGATCAGGTGATGCGGCCGGCTTCGGTTAAAGTTACTCGTCAATAAATAAAACCCTTGACTTTTTGCTTCAAACAGCGTAAAATCTGTTTAGCTTTGGGACCATAGCTCAGCTGGTTAGAGCACCTGCCTTTTAAGCAGGGTGTCCCGGGTTCAAGTCCCGGTGGTCCCTCCAAACTTTATTACCTGAACGACTATATTTGATATATATAGTCGTTTTTTTATTGGCGAAATGAGGCTGTAATCGTATTAGATTGATTGCAACCTCCCGAAGCAATCAAAAAACGGTCAGCATAATAAATAAGCAGTGACCACGATTTTTTGAAGAATCGGAAAAAATAAATAAATAAATATTATATTTCGATTATTAACTTTTGCTTTTGTAGTCTAGGAGTTAGTTTCTTTTTGGGTTATAATAAAGCTTATGTTAAATCCAAAAACCAAAGCTAATTTGCAGAAATTCGTGCGAGCAGCTAATTATTTAGCGGTGGCTCAGATGTTTTTGCAAGATAATTTTCTACTTAAACAACCATTAAAATTTGAACATATCAAGCCACGAATTCTGGGCCACTGGGGATCGTGTCCAGGCATCAGCACTACCTATGCTCATTTTTTGCGACTATTGAAAGATCATCCTGAGCAGCAAAATAATATTTTTATTTTAGGACCAGGTCACGGTTTTCCGGGCCTGCAAGCTGATTTGTTTTTGGAAGGTGCTTTAGCGGAAGTTGACCCACAGGCCAGTCGCGATCAAGATGGTATTGGCTATATTTGTCATCAATTTAGTTGGCCATACGGCTTTCCGTCGCACGCTAGTCCATATTCACCTGGGGTAATTTCTGAAGGCGGCGAGCTTGGCTATAGTTTAGCGACCGCTTTTGGGGCAGTGCTTGATCAGCCTGATATGCTGGTGGCCTGTTTGGTGGGTGATGGTGAGGCGGAGACTGGAGCCTTGTCGGGTGCTTGGCATCTAAATAAATTAGTTGCTAGCCCAGAGAATGGTTTTGTGTTGCCGATTTTGCATCTCAATGGCTATAAAATCACTGGACCGACAGTTTTTGGTCGGATGAGCGACAAAGAATTGTTTGACTACTTCAGTGGCCTGCGCTATCAGCCGCAAATTGTTGATTATCAGTCGCCAGCTGATGATCAAAAATTAGCGGCGGCTTTTGACCAAGCCTACGCTAAAATTCAGCAAATTAAAACTGGCCAGGCTAAAGATCAGCGCTTACCGATGATTGTTTTGAAGTCGCCAAAAGGTATGACTGGTCCAGCTGAATTTAACGACAAGAAAATTGCTGGCAATAATTTATCTCACCAAGTGATTTTTGATCACGCGATGGATGATGAGCAGCATTTGCAAGAACTAGAAAAATGGTTGCGTAGTTATGCGATTGATGACTTGATGGATGGTGATCAATTTGGTGATTGGTTGGATGATTTTTTGCCACCAGTCAGTCAACGACCGGGCAATAATCAGATGGCTTTAAGCAAAAAACTTGATGGCGGTCCAGCTGATAAGTTAGCGCTGCCAAGCTTGAGCCAGTTTGAAAAAGCATCCACGCAAATTGGAGAAATGGAATCTTTACCACTGCATTTGATGGGTGATTATCTTGAGCAGGTTTTTAAGTTAAATCATGACAAGCATAATTTTCGCTTTTTCTCACCAGACGAGACAACTTCCAATAAACTTGATGCAATCTACAAGCAAACGCCTAAAGCTTGGGCGGCCGAAATTAAATCGTGGGATGGGCCAAGTGGTCGCGATGGTAAATCAATGGAAATTCTAAGCGAGCAAAGTCTTCAAGGAATAATGCAGGGCTATCAAATCACTGGCCGGCACGGAGTGATGACTAGCTATGAAGCCTTTGCGGCGGTGATAAATTCGATGGCGATTCAGTATGCTAAATTCATCCAGCAAAGTCGGGATGTGGCTTGGCGCGGTCCAATTCCAGCGCCGGTTTATCTGCTGACTTCAACTGGCTGGCGGCAAGATCACAACGGTTTTTCGCATCAAACTTCGAGTTTTATTGATGAGATTTTGCGCCGCCAAAACGGGTTGGGCACGGTGCTTTTCCCAGCTGATGACAATTCGGGAATCGTGGCGCTCAATTGGGGCTTACAGCAGACTGATCAATTGGTGGCGATTGTTTCTGGCAAAACCAAGGAGCCGCGCTGGCGGTCGATGATTGAAGCTCAGGTTGATTTTGAACAAGGGGCGAATATTTGGGACTTTGCTAGCGATGATCAGCCAGAAATCGTATTTGCTGCCGCTGGTGATTATATGGCGCGCGAAACTTTGTATGCGATGCAATTGCTGCGGCAGGTTGTAGCGGGAGTCAGGTTGCGGTTTGTTTACGTTTCGGCGCTAACGAGCGGTGCGATTGGCACGCCAGAAAATCAATTGTCGAACGAGGCTTTTGAGCAATTATTTACTCCGAATCAACCAATAATTTTCAATTTTCATGGCTATCCTGAGAGTTTGAAAGCGATTTTGTTTAATTATCTTAAGATTAATCGAGCTAGTGTTCATGGCTACATCGAAAAAGGCTCGACAACGACGCCATTTGACATGATGGTCCGCAATCAAACTTCGCGCTATCATTTAGCGATCGAAGCCTTGGCAAAACTAGCTGACTTAGGCAAAATTACCGCTAAACAGCAGGCAGAATTGACGGCGATTTTTGAGCATAAGCTTGAGACTAACACTAATTATATTAAGCGGCACGGTAAAGATTTACCTGAGATAACCAACCAAGTTTGGCGGTAAGTCATGGGTAGTCCAAATCAAGATACTATCAAATCTTACGAAAATACACATCAAGATTACACCGATTCTCGTTCGCCAGAGCAATCGGCTCAGTATTTAAAGTGGGTGATTGATGAGTTGGCTGAGCTGAAAAATCCACAGATCTTAGAGATTGGCACCGGCACTGGCTACGACGCCGATTATCTTGATAGGCTTGGCTATAACATAACTAGGAGTGATGCTGTTGAGGGATTTATCAACCAAAATCAAGCTCGTGGCAAGTCGGTTGTAAAGTTAGATGTAATTAACGATCGGATTGAGAAAGAGTATGATTTGATTTTTGCGATTAATGTTTTGCAACATATGGATCAGGAGGATTTCAAAAAGTCGATTCAAAATCTAAATGCTGGCTTGAAAAGTGGTGGTAGGTTGTTGTTTTCAATCACGGTCGGTGCGGGTGACACCGAATGGCACGACGATAAGGGCGGAGCTAGAGTGTTTCTTAACTGGCAGCCAGACAAATTGACTCAAATTTTAGAACAAGAGGGATTTGAGTCGATAAAACTCAAAGAAATCGGCTACAAAAACTGGGTGCAAGTTAAAGCTACGAAAAGTTATTGACTAGCTTGAGCTTTGAGTACAGCCATGGTTGCAACGCCGATCACGTCGTCGACGGTTGAGCCACGTGACAGATCGCTTACGGTTCGAGCAAAGCCTTGCAGGAATGGTCCGTAGGCGTCGGCACCAGCTAGTTGTTGGGTGATTTTATAGGCAATATTGCCAGCGTTAAGGTCGGGAAAGATCATGATATTGGCTTTGCCAGCAACTGGACTATCAGATAACCCTTTACGTTTGGCAATTTCAATATCGAGTGCGGTGTCAACTTGAAGTTCGCCGTCAATTTTTAAATCGGGTCGTTTTTGGTGAACAATTTCGGTAGCATTAATTATTTTTTGCAAACTATCATCCATCGCACTGCCTTTAGTCGAAAATGACAAGAAAGCTATACGTGGTTCCCAGCCTAAGATCTGTTGCGTGGTTTCAGCGGTAGTGATGGCAATGTCAGCTAGGCCGCTAGCATCAGGGTTAGGATTAACACCACAATCTGCATAAACCAAACCTTCGCCTTCGGGGCCTCGCCAATCAGGAATTCGCATGACGAAAATACTTGAGGTTAGTGAAGTGTCTGGCGCTAGGCCAATATGAGTCATGGCGGTCAAAATTACTTCGCTGGTAGTGTATTTAATGCCAGCCACCATCGCATCGGCTAGCTCAAATTTAGTGTACAAAGCCCCGAAAGTTAGCGGGTCACCGAGTAAATTATCAAGAAACTTAACTCGTTTAGGGTTGTCAATTTCCTGTTTGTCTTTGATCGGTTGGCGACTAGCAGGGTCGTTAATGTCTATAATTGTTAAATCATTGGTTGCGATGTTGAGCTGATCAGCCCGCTGTTGAGCTGAGTTATTAATTGACAGTAAAATTGGCTTGGCGATTTTTTGGTCGGCCAGTAGCCGCGCTGCCCGAATAATATTTTCTTGGTCACCCTCTGGAAAAACGATAGTTTTGGGGTTTTGTTTGGCTCTAGTTTTCATGTCTTCGAGCAGATTCATAAACTTCCTTTCTTGGTAATTATTGCGTTGGCGATGGCATAATCGGTTTCGTAACTGACCGATACAAAGATTTCGGCCAGTTGTTGATTACGAGTGAATTGTTTTAAATCGCCGTGTAATTTTACTTCGGGGTAACCCAGCTTACTGTCTAGGATTTCAATTTGCTTCCAAGATTTGAGTTGTTGGCTATCGATCCGCAGCGCCTTAAAAACAGCCTCTTTGGCGGCAAAAACCTTAGCAAAATAACGGCTTTGGCTGGAGCGAGAATCAGCTAACTGAATTTCTCGCTCCGTAAAAGTATTGTTGACAAACTTAGCCGACTTGAGTGAATTTTGTAGCCGAGCAGTTTTGACAATATCAACACCAATGCCGTGAATCATAATCGGTTAGCGATAAATATAATCGCCGTCTTGGTATTTTGGTGGAATTACTGGGATTTGGAGGTAAGAGTCATATTGTCCGCCAGTGTGGATAATATGAGTTCCCTTGTTGTTTGTGTCCCAAGAGAATGGTTCGAACCAGCCCTCGCGGATGTAGTGTCCAGCTAGCTGAACCCGAATTGCTTGACCTTTGTGCCAGATCTTGCTGGTTGGGTAGATTTCAATTTCAACTGGGACAATCTCACCTGGTTTGAGCTTTTGGATGTTAGTGTGAGTATGAACTGGCCGGTAATCGGTCGACTCTTCTTCGTCTAATTCACGGTGCGATACCCGTAATTTGCCTGGGGCGCCTGGATGAGGTTCATTAAGAACTAGGGTTGGTAGCCATTCGCCTTTGGTGTCTAATTTTTGGACATTAACAAACAGATCAGCATCGTCGTTGCCTTCGACTTCGACCCATAATTTCAATTTCAAGAAACCAGTAATTTCAGTGTCTTCGTCGAAGGTTAAATCAAAATTCACCACGCCAGTTTCGCCATCGTAACTGATTTTCGCTTCTTCAGCAATAGCGTCACGATTCAAAGTGTTCTCGCTAGCGTTGAGGTATAGTTTTTGATATTCGGTTCGCTTGAGCGGAAATTCATTTTCTGAGCGTTGCAGTTGGTAATCGTAATCGTAAGCGTCCATGACGTCGATTCGGATTCGGGGGGTTAATTCCCAGCCATTGTGAATGTCTTTGAGATAACGATCAAAGAAACGTTTTTGGTCGTCAAGATTGTCTGGGTCGTAGGAGTCTGGCCATTCAAAATCGCGATGGGCACGAAGCCATTTTTTCTGCGATTTAATTTTGCGGAAACCATTGACCGAACCGCGCAAGTGCAAGTGACTCCAGCCAGCCGCACAGTAGGCAGGAATTTTGATATTTTCAAATTTTGGCACTTTAGATTGCCAGTAGTCATTCATTTCTTCAGATTCGGCACGCATTGCCACATGGTCTTCGAGATAGCCTTTGCCATAAATGTCTTGCATCACAAATTTATTAAAACCGATGGCTGGAATGCCGCCTTCAGAGATGAATTCACGGTACATATCTGAGCAGCCTTCCCATGGAGCAATACAAGTTAAATTATTTGGCACTTCAGCGGCGGTGTACCATTGAACCATAGCCACGCCTGAGTTGCCACCCATACCAACTTTGCCGTTGGACCAATCTTGCTTGGCGATCCATTCGTCAATTACCCATTTGGCGTCCTTGCCTTCGTCAGGCCCCCAGCTGAAAGCGTCGCCTTCGGAGTTGCCAATCCCGCGCGGATCGACATTGAGCACAGCATAATCATGCAAACACCAATAACCTGGGTCAGGCGATTCAAATTTCATCATGTTCGATTCAGTTCCAGGAGGCACACCAAACACGTTCCAGTTTTTAGGCATATCTTTTGGCCGTTTACCGTAAAAACTCCAACACAAAATGGTTGGTAATTTAGCCTCTGATTTTGGAAATTCTGGTCGGTAGAGATCGGCATACATAATTGTGCCATCTTCTAGTTCGATCGGAATATCTTGATCGCACCGAACGCCATTTTCGACATAAGTGCGAGGATTTAATTCACCGTAATAGCCCCAACCGCCTGGGTTGTTATCGTACGAAGTGGCTTTTTTCATGGTTCGATAAATCACATCGACTTCTTTTCCGTTGCAAATTTGTTTTTTAGTTATTCGTTCATGCCCGTCTGACATAAATTTTCCTCTCTTATTTAAATACTTATTTTAGTATTGACTTGGTGTGAATATTTGTTTTAGAAATGATTGACTTATGATTCTAAAATTTCAACCACAAATTCAGCCGCTTCGCCAATAGTTGCTTTGCGTCGCAATTCCATAAATGGAATCATGGCGTCAAATTCATCTTGTAGAGCTGCCACAATATGAACATAATTAACCGATTTGATGTCTAAATCGGCAAAGGCTGTTTCTGAATTTAGTGTTGATTTTTCTATTCCTAGGCTCTGAGCCGCTGAGTCCTTAATTACTTCTTCGACTTTCTCTAATAAGTCTGACATTGTCTCTTTTCTGATTATGTTTATATATTTAAATATAACAGTAACTGTCAAACTATCAATAGGTAGGATAAACAACATTTATTGCATGCTATAATTAATTTATAGTAAAGAAAAAGGAGACACGATGGATAAAATTATTTTAGCAACTAATCCTGGCTCAGCCAGTCGAAAATATGCGCTTTATCAGGGAGATAAATGTTTGGCAACCTTGCATTTTGAATATGTTAATGATCAAGCATATTGTGAAATTGCTGTTGATGGCGGTGAGAAAAAGCCAGTCGATTTGAAAATTACTGACATTGCTCGAGCGGCTGGCGAATGTGAACGAATTTTGCGTGAACAGGGTGTGCTTGGCGACGATCAGAAAATTGATGCCGTAGCGGCGCGATTAGTGGCGCCAAGTCGTGATTTCCAAAAAGATCAATTGGTCGATGAGGAAATTATCGCTAAACTTGAAAAGATTCAGTCTAAGGCGCCGCTGCATACTGGTGTCAATTTGGCGGAAATTAAATATTTCAAGCAAGTTTATCCTGATTTACCAGTGGTAGCAGTGTCGGATTCGTCGTTTCATGCGACCAAGCCGATGAAAGCTTTTCGCTATGCGATCAGTGCTGATTTACAAGACAAGCTCGATATTGGTCGGTTTGGTTTTCACGGCATTTCGGTCAGTTCAATTGTCGAAATTATGAAGCGCGAAGCGATTTTGCCTGAAAAATTGATCGTTTGCCATTTGGGCGGTGGCGCTAGTATTTCAGCGGTTCAGGATGGCAAAAGTATTGATAATTCGATGGGTTATTCGCCGCTGGAAGGTTTGATGATGGCGACCCGCTCTGGGGATATTGATGTGTCGGTGGCGCTGATGGTCAAGGAAGAGCTTGGCTTATCGGACGATGAATTGGAGCAATATTTAAACAAGCAAGCTGGCTTTTTGGGCTTGTCGGAACTGTCAGACGATATGCGCTTGGTGCTTGAAGCGGAACAAAAAGGTGACGCTAAGGCCAAGGTTGCCAATGAGACTTATATTTATAAATTAGTCAAAACTCTCGGTGGCTTGGCGGGGATTATGAACGGTGTCGATGCCATCGTTTTCACTGCCACAGTGGGTGAGCGCGGAGCTGACGTTCGTGAAAATATTTGCGCTTATCTCGGCTATCTCGGTTTTGAATTAGATTTAGACAAAAATTATAATATTGCCAAAACTGATAACGTTGTAAATATTGCAACAGAGGCTTCAAAACCGCTATATATGATTCGGACTGACGAGCAGGCGGAAATGGCTCATCGAGCTAATATAGTTTTGTCGTAAATAATTATTGTCACTTCTCGCTTGATAATTCAATCTTTATCTGTTCTATGCTATAATTTTAGTCTATGAATACACAGCAAATTAGGCAAAGATTTTTAGATTTCTTTAAAAAGCGAGATCACGTAATTATCAAGCGGGCGCCGTTATTGTTAAAAGATGACCCGACGACGCTATTTACTGGCTCGGGCATGCAGCCGTTGTTGCCGTTTTTGCTTGGGCAAAAACATCCTGGCGGCAAGCGATTGGCGGACAGTCAAACTTGTCTTCGGTCGCAAGATATTGACGAGGTTGGCGACAATCGTCACACTACATTTTTTGAAATGTTAGGTAATTGGAGTTTGGGTGACTATACTAAACGCGAGCAGATTAA
Source organism: uncultured Candidatus Saccharibacteria bacterium (assembly GCA_964388235.1). GTDB lineage: Bacteria > Patescibacteriota > Saccharimonadia > Saccharimonadales > Saccharimonadaceae > CAYLXN01. The sequence goes on along the minus strand of CAYLXN010000006.1, from coordinate 21,615 downwards.
TTGGTTTTTTGAATTTTTAACCGAAGAAGTTGGGCTCGATCCGCACAAAATTTATGCGACTTGTTTTATCGGCAGTGAAAAATATGGCATTCCGGCCGACATGGAGGCGGTTGGGGTCTGGAAAGAAATTTTTACTAAGCATGGCATTGATCCGAAGGTAGTTGAGCTCGACACTGCTAAAGCTGGCGATAAGCTGGGCCTGCAGGGCGGGCGAATTTTCCTCTACAATGACAAAGAAAATTGGTGGAGTCGTGGCGGCAGTATCGAAAATACACCGATTGGCGACCCGTGTGGGCCTGATAGTGAAGTGTTTTATGATTTTGGTGAAGACAATCAAGATCCGAGTTTTGGTAAATCTCACCCAGCTAGTGATGGTGGTCGGTTTATGGAAATTGGCAATCAAGTGTTTATGGAGTATCGTCGATTGGAAGATGGCAGTTTTGAACCGCTTGAGCAGAAAAATATCGACTTTGGGGCTGGATTAGAGCGAATTGCCGCAGCGGCATTAGGTGATCCTGATGTTTTTGCAATCAGTTTGCTTAAGCCAATTATTGATAAGCTAGAAGAGTTAAGCGGCAAGCAGTATGCTGATCATCTTGAGGCAATGCGAATTATTGCTGATCACGTCCGCTCGGCGGCTTTTTTGGCGGTTGATGGCTGTATGCCAAGCAACAAAGAGCACGGCTACGTCATGCGTAAATTTATTCGCCGAGCGATGGTACAGGCCTATGAGCTTGGGATTGATAAAAATTTTTTTGAACAAGTTGGCCCTGTGGTGATCAGTATGTATAAAGATGATTATCCTGAAGTCAAAGAATATGGCGATATGGTGGTGCAGATTTTATCTCAAGAGGAGCGGACTTTTCGTAAAACCCTGAATAAAGGCGTCAAAGAATTCTTGCGCCTCGGCTCGTTGGTGGCTTCAGGTAAAATTGAATCCGTTGGTGGTCAAGAGCTATTTAAGCTCTATGATACTTTTGGCTTTCCGCTGGAATTATCGACTGAGGAAGCGACCAAGCGGGGAATTAAATTGTCCAATGATTGGCAGTCTGAATTTGACGCCGAAATGACTTCTCAACGCGAGCGGTCAAAAACGGCTTCCAAGGGTATGTTTAAGGGTGGCCTTGAGGGCGAAACTGACAAACAATTGCGGCTGCACACTTCAGCTCATTTGATGTTGGCAGCAATGAAGAAAGTGCTAGGCGAGGATGTTAATCAGAAAGGCTCGAATATTACTGACGAGCGCCTGCGATTTGATTTTAATTATCCAGAAAAAGTGTCTCGTGACAAGCTGGACGAAATCGAACAGCTGGTCAATCAAGCGATTGTTGACAAATTGCCAGTGATGATGAGTGAAATGTCGAAAGACGAGGCTTACGCGGCGGGGGCGCACGGTGATTTTGACGACCGCTATGGTGATCGGGTCAAGGTCTATCAGGTGGGTGAAGGTGATAAAATGTTTAGCAAGGAAATTTGTGGCGGACCGCATGTTGAGAATACGGCCGATATTGCTCCTGATGGTGAACGATTTAAGATTGTTAAAGAAGAATCTTCATCAGCCGGCGTGCGTCGAGTCAAAGCGATTTTGCAGGCAGAATAATTTTAAAATTAGCACAAGTAGTATATAATAAGCTTATATGGTATTTTCTAGATTTAAGAAGAAAGACAAACATCTTGAGGAGGGCGATAATGCGATCGTGGCGCTTGACGTTGGGACCGAATATATCAAGGCGATCATTGCCAAAATCGAAGGCGAAAAGTTGCGGATTATCGGTGTCGGCCGGGCTCGACAAGGGGCGAGTGACATGCACGCAGGGGCGATTGCGGATATTGCTGGCGTGGTTCGCAACTGCGAACGGGCGCTAAGTCAGGCTGAAGATCAAGCTGGATTTCAGGCCAAGAAAGTAGTAATGGGCATCGCTGGTGAGCTGGTCAAGGGCAATACTGATACGATTCGCTATCGTCGGCCGCAACCTGATCGCGTACTGGACGAAAATGAGATGCAATTTATCATTGAAAAAGTTCAAGATCGGGCTTTAAGCCAGGCTCAGCGAGAAATCGGTCTTGAGACCGGCAATGAAAATGTCGAAATCAAGCTGGTTAACTCAGCTCTGGTCAGTTTGCATATTGATGGCTATAAAGTGTCGAATCCGATCGGTTTCCAAGGGAAGGACGTAGCGATTCAGATTTATAATGCTTTTGCGCCGATGGTTCATATCGGGGCGCTAGAGAGTGTTGCTAATGAATTAGAATTGGAATTAGTGGCAGTGTCGGCTGAGCCTTTTGCGGTCAGTCGGTCAGTAATTGGCACTGATTCGGCCAGCGAATTTACGGCTATTTTAGCCGATGTTGGCGGCGGTACGACCGATATTGCTGTGGTTAACGATGGTGGTGTCGAAGGTACCAAAATGTTTGGCATTGGCGGTCGGAGTTTTACTAAAACTATCGCCAACGATCTCAATATTTCCTTTGAAGAAGCCGAGAAAATCAAGCTAAATTTGAGTAATAAAAAATTGAAGCCTGAAATTAAAGCTGACGCTAAAGCGGCTATTGAGAAAGCGTTGACGGTTTGGCTGTCAGGTATCGAGCTATCGCTGTCGGAATTTAAAAACGTTGATCAGCTGCCGAATCATATTTTGCTTTGTGGTGGCGGCGCCAGTCTAGAGATGCTAGTTGATAAATTAAGCAATTATGACTGGGATTCGTCGCTGTTATTTAGTCGCAAGCCGATTGTTAAGCATATTTTACTTAAGGATGTTATGGGAATTGAAGACGAGACGGGGCTAATTTCTGATCATACGCTGATCACTGGTTTGGGGTTGTTGCGGGTTGGTTATGATACAATTCAAGATGATCAAGAGGTTGATTTTAACTTTAAAGAGAAATTAAATAAAATATTGAGAATTTAGATGAGTAAAGAAGTAATTTATATAGATAATAATGATGATATCACTAGTTTGATTAGCAAAATCAAAGCTAGTCCAGAGAAAATAATTGCCTTGGTGCCGTCGAAGCAACTCAGTTTGTTACAAAGTTCGGTGAATTTGAAATTATTGGCGAAAACCACCAAAGCCAACGATAAATATCTGGTGGTGATTACTAATAATGAAGCGCTAAAGCGGCTAGCTGCGGTAGCGAGGGTGCCGATTGCCAAGACGCTCCAGAGCAAACCAGAATTGCCAGAGATTGACGCTTTGAAAGTTGACGGGGAAAGCGATATTATTACCAGCGAAGCACCAGTTAAGCCAGTTGCCGCTAAGCCGACAAAAACTGCCAGCAAAAGTCCGTCCTCGGCAGTGGCTCCGTTGGCAGCGGCTAAAGAAGCTAAGCCTAAGCGCAAAGTCAAAGTCCCTAATCACAAAAAGTTTCAAAAGAAGTTTTTGCTCATTGGTGGTGCTGTATTAGCGCTGGTGTTGTTTTTGGTTTGGGCAATTGTTATTGCTCCGAGCGCTAAAATCACGATTGTTTCTTCTAAAAAGACCGAAAATCTAAATTCGAGCTTAAAATTAGCCGAAGATTCGACCGCAACCAATGTTGAAAATGGAGTAGTCCATGTTCAGGTACAGCGCTTGACCAAGCAGCAGACCGTTGAGTTTGATGCTACAGGTGAAAAAGAAATTGGCTCCAAGGCTACGGGCACTGTATCACTAGAGAAGGTCAAGGGCAGTAGCTCGGCCACAATTCCAGCTGGAACAGCGTTTTCAAGCAACGGACTTAATTTTATAACGGTTAGTGATGTCACGGTTCCTGGCTCTAGCGAAACAGAGGATGGCGAAGATATTAGTGGCAAAGCTTCAGTAAAAGTGCAGGCGCAGGACATCGGTGAAGAGTATAATTTGTCTTCTCGAGAGTTTATTTCATCAGTTAGAAACGTTCAGGCGGTTGGCGGTGATATGACGGGTGGCAGTAAGCGACAGATTAAGGTCGTCACTCAAAAAGACATCGAAGCTGCCAAGCAGAAGCTTAAAGAAGCTCCTACGACTGAAGCTAAAAATGAATTAGTCAACAAATTTGACTCGTCAGTGATTGTAATCAACGAAAGCTTGCGCGCCAAGGAGGGTGAAATCGTTGCTAGTCATGAAGTTGATAGTGAAGTTAAGGATGGTAAGGCAAAACTAGAGCAAGATATCGAGTATTCGATATCGGCTGTTAGTCGTGATTTACTCAAACAGTCGATTGATTCGGCAATAAAAAATAAAGAATCGGACGATAAAATGAATGAAAATCAGCGAATTTATGATCACGGATTAGATAATTTACAATTTAAAAATTACCAGCCAACTAGCGGAATTTCGTCGGTTGAGCTTGTGACTCAGGTGGAAATCGGACCAAACATCGATGAGACTAAAGTCCGCGAGTTTGCACAGGGCAAAGCTTCGGGCGATATTCAGTCTCACTATCAGGCGATTGAGGGGGTGAATAGTGTCGACGTTGACATTAGGCCTTTTTGGGTCAGTCGAGCACCAAACAATCCTAACAAGATAAAAATTAAAATTGAATTGAAATAATGTCTTTTGGTCGAGCAAAAAATTATTTAGGGCTTGATTATGGAGGCAAAAGAATTGGAGTTGCGACTGCTGACTCAGAGGTGAAAATCGCCATTCCTTATGGGGTGATCATCAACGATGAGCAAAAATTTGAGCAAGTAGTAAGGCTAATTAATGAACTGAAAATTGATCGAGTGATTGTTGGTTATCCGCGGAATCAATCAGGGGAAGCGACCAAGCAAACTGATGAAGTGGAAGCCTTTGTCCGTCAGCTAAAGGAATTATACCCTAAAGTGGTTTTTCAGGATGAATCGCTGACTAGCGTCTTGGCAGAAGAAAGATTGCAGGCTTATCGCAAGAATTACTCAAGAGAAGACATCGATGCTGGTGCGGCCGCTATAATTTTAGAAGACTATTTGGAGGTAATATAATGATAAATCAACCAGTTAATTATGCTTATGATGATATATCTCAAGCAACAGAAGTCGAAATTAAGCCTCAAAAACGACGAAAGTGGCCATTAATAGTCGGAACAATAATTCTAGTTTCGATGGTGGTTGTAGCTGGTTCAGCGGTGATTTTTTACAAAAACAGCTTAAATCCAGCCAATCCTCAAGATGGTCAGCCGATTGTATTTGAGGTTAAGTCGGGTGAATTGGTTGACCAGATCGCCGAAGGGCTAGAAGTGAAGGGATTGATTAAAAATAAGACCGCCTTTTCAGTTTATGCCAGACTTGAAGCGGTTGGCGATAAGCTTCAGATGGGTACTTTTTTGCTCAAGCCTAATATGTCGGTGGCCCAGATTGTTGAGGCTTTGACTAGTGGCAAAACTAAGCAGATGGCGATCACTTTTTACCCAGGAGCGGCTTTGAATTTTAAAAATACGGCCACCGACACCACGCCGTCGCACAGGGAGGCGCTAGCTAAGGCTGGTTACGAAACTCAAGAGATTGATCAAGCCTTCTCCAAGAAGCAAAATCATCAGTTTTTGAAGCAATTCCCAGAAGCTAAATCGCTGGAGGGGTTGATTTTAGGTGACACCTACGTTTTTGGGCTTAATACGCCAATCGATCAGGTGTTGGCGATGACATTCGATCATTATCAACAGGTTTTTGATCGAGAGGAGCTGGTGACGGGCTTTAAAGCCCAGAAACTAACTCCTTATCAGGGGGTAATTTTGGCTTCGATTGTTGAGCGTGAGGCTTCAAACACCGATTACGAAACTAAGCGGAAGATCGCCCAAGTTTTTCTCAAGCGGCTAAGAGAGGATATTCAGCTCGGTTCTGATGTGACTTATCAGTACGCCAGCCGCTTAGCCGGCACCGATAATGATTTATATATCGACTCTCCTTATAATACTCGCAAATACAGCGGTTTACCGCCGTCGCCGATTAGTTCGCCAAGTGTTGATTCTCTCAAGGCAGTGGTTCATCCAGCCGACACTAATTATCTTTATTTCGTGGCGGGTGATGACGAGGTTACTTATTTTGCCACGACTGACGCCGAACACGAAGCCAATGTTCGCCAACACTGCAAGATTAAATGCTCTGTTATGTAGTAATATTGACATTCAAAGATCTTTTTGCTAAAATACTTACGTAGCTTTAGGTTTATAGCAGGTGGAGTTATGTTATTCTCTCTGAAGCGCTTACCAAGATAGTTACAAGCACAACTTTTGTTCAACAATATTATTAATATAAATGGTCGAATCATGTGTTTTGTTCTTTGCTAAAAAGAGGACTATCGGTAATCAACTAAAGAGTAATCTTTAGTGCGGAGTAAAGTTATAAAACGAAATTTATTAAGTCATGCGAAAAATGCCAAGAAAACTTGGTGTGATTATCGCTGTCAGAAAAAAATTATGAAACGTCTGGTTCAAACCAGCGAAACCAAGAAAAAAGCTTCCAGTGTTGCTTATAGCATTGGTTTTTTGTTGGTGTTGGGTTTTGTAGCTCAAAGTTACTTACCAAAACCAGCTTTTATCAATAATTCATCGATCGAAACTCAATCTGTTTCGGCCAAGATAGAAGCTCCAGCTTCGGTAGCTTCTAATAAAACCTTAGTGGCGTCTAAAACCAATGATATCGCTGTGGCGGCTACAATTGCCGAGACCGCAGCTTTGCCAGTGGCTACAGAAGTGGCGATTGCCTCAACTGTTGCAACTGCTGAGGAGGAAATTGCTCAGACTACCAAAACCGTGGTTGATAAGCCAACTATTGTCGATATTGACCAAGCGACCACTGGTATTCAGTCTCATAAGGTCAAATCAGGTGATAAATTAAGTCAATTGGCTGCTCAATACGGAGTTACCGAGCAGACGATTCGTTGGGCAAATGATATCAAAGCGGGCTCGGAGCCAGTAGCTGATACGGTTATTAAAATTCCACCAGTTGATGGCGTGCTTTATAAAGTTAAACCAGAGGATGCAGTCGATCAGTTAGCTGATAAGTACGATACTTCAGCTCAGCGGATAATTACTTATAATAACCTCGAATCGAGCAACAAGCTAGTGGCTGACCAAGAGATTATTATTCCTGGCGGTGTTCTGCCAGAAAATGAGCGCCCTGATTATGAACCGCCAGTGCCAGTCGTGACTGCGCCAACAGTCGCTCCTAGCCGGACGCCAGCTTATTCAAGTTACAACTCTTACTCAGCTTACGGCGGCGGTGGTCGAGTTGGTTTAACAACCATCGGTTACGGTGGCGGGGCTTCAGCTGGTAACCGCTACGCCTATGGTAACTGTACCTGGTATTCTTATGAACGACGACTCAAGTTAGGCCGACCGATTGGCGGCCTCTGGGGTAATGCTACTTCCTGGGCTTCATCAGCGACCTCAAATGGCTTTGCAGTCAATAAGACGCCGGCTCCTGGTGCGATCTTCCAGAATCACGGTGGCTACGGTCACGTTGGAATTGTCGAAAAAGTTTATCCAAATGGTGATATCTATGTCACTGAGATGAATTATCAGGGCTATAATGTCATCTCAGGCGCTACGATTCAAGCCGCCTACGTGGGCAATTACAACTACATCCACTAAAATTTGCAGCAAAGCTAAACCCTTCTGATTAGTCAACAGGAGGGTTTTTTGTTATAATTTATTTAAGATGTTTGTCGATTTAGTAAGAATTAGTCTGAAAGCTGGCCGTGGTGGTGATGGGCGGATCAATTTTCGCAAAGAAAAATACGTTGATCGTGGCGGTCCTGATGGTGGTGATGGTGGAAAAGGTGGCGATATTGTGTTTGTTGCGACCGATGAGCTGAATAATTTGATTGATTTGCGCTATCAGCCGATTTTGGAGGCCGAAGATGGCCAAAATGGTGATAAGTCAAATCGTCGTGGTAAAAGTGGTCAAGATTTGCTGGTCAAGGTTCCAGTTGGGACGGTGGTCAGTCGTGATGGCGAATTAATTGCTGATTTGGTTGAAAAAGATCAAACAGCGGTGATCGCTCGAGGTGGTGACGGTGGATTTGGCAATGCTCATTTCAAATCAGCCACTCGGCAAGCGCCTAAATTTGGTGAGCTGGGTGAGGCTGGTGAAGAATTTGAAGCTCGGGTTGAGCTTAAGATCGTGGCTGATGTCGGGCTGGTTGGCTTGCCAAATGTTGGTAAATCGACATTTTTGAGCGTGGTGACTAATGCCAAGCCCGAAATTGCTGATTATCAGTTTACGACCTTGGTGCCGAATCTCGGGGTGGCGGACATCGACGACACTAGTTTGCTGATAGCTGATATTCCTGGCTTGATTGAGGGTGCTAGCGAAGGCAAGGGGCTAGGGCTTGATTTTCTGCGCCACATTGAGCGAACGGCGGTGATTCTGCACTTGATTGATGTTTATAGTGACGATATTGCCAAAGATTACACCACGATTCGGACGGAGCTTGAGAAGTATCAGGCGGGTTTGGATCAGCGGCCAGAAATTATTGCTTTGACTAAAACCGAGGGCTTTGATCAGGAGTTGCTCGATATGCAAATTGAGCAATTAAAACAAGTCACTGGTAATCCGATTTTTGCAATTTCCTCTCAAGCTGGTACCAATCTCAAGTTGGTTTTGCGCGAATTAGTTAAAGTTGTTGCGGCTGAAAAACAGCGACGAGCTGAAGCGGCAGCCACTGAAATCACTGATGATTCGGATATGCCGACTATTTCTCTGTCTGACGAGCAGCTGTATGCAGCGTGGCGAGTTGATAAGCAGGCCGATGGCAGTTTCTTGGTGACTGGGCCAAAAATTGAAAAATTCGCGATTCGGACTGATTTTAGTAATTACCAAGCGGTGGAGCGGTTGCGTGATATTATGCGCAAATTAGACATCAGCCGCGAATTAATTCACCAGGGAGCGGTAGGAGAATCGCTGATCCAAATTGGTGCCGACGGACAGTTGTTTAATTTTGAGGAGCAAGACTAAAAATGACGGCTAGCTTTTTCTTTTACGATTTAGAAACCAGTGGTTTATCGCCCCGAAATGATCGAATTATGCAGTTCGCGGGTCAGCGGACTGACCTGAAGTTGCGACCAATTGGCGAGCCAGAAAATTTTCTAGTTAAAATGGCCAACGACGTTTTGCCGAGCCCAGAGGCAATTATGGTGACCAAAATCACGCCGCTGCAGACTTTGAGCGACGGCTTGACTGAAGACGAGACGGCCAAGCACCTACTAGCTAATGTTTTTACGCCTGGTACGATTGCCGTCGGTTTCAACAATGTTCGCTTCGATGATGAATTTTTGCGGCATTTATTTTGGCGCAATTATCAGGATCCTTACGCTTGGGCGTCGTTTGATGAGCGCGGGCGGTGGGATTTGCTGGATGTGGTGCGGTTGGTACGAGCGATTCGGCCAGAGGGAATTAACTGGCCAGTTGACGAAGATGGCAAGCCAGTTAATAAACTAGAATTGTTGACTAAGGTTAATAATCTTGAACACACCAAAGCTCACGACGCGTTGAGCGATGTTGAGGGGTTGATTGCCATTGCGCGGATGATTCAGCAAAAACAACCCAAAATGTGGGACTATCTGCTGAGTATTCGCCATAAAAAAGCGGTCGAGAAGATGGTTAATTTGCAGACACCGCAGCCGTTTGTGTACGCTAGCGGGCGTTATTCTAAAGATCACAATGCTACGACGGTGGCTTACCCGATTACCACCAGTGGTCGCTATTTGCTAGTTTATGATTTGCGCTACGACCCGACTGAGCTGGTCAATAAGTCAGCTGAGGAATTATTGGCTGAGATGACGCCAGATTATGAGCTTGAGCCTGACCAGCGGCCGCCAGTTAAACTTTATGTCAAAGCTTTGCGGACTAATCGCTGTCCAGCCGTAGCGCCTCTGGGCGTGCTAAATAGCGATCAGGTTTGGCAAAATATTGGTTTGGATCTAACGACTGTTAAGCAAAATTTAGCAAAACTTAAGCAAAATCCAGAATTAATAAATAAATTTGAGCGGGTGATGGAATTGAAACAGGAGAGGCTGGAGCAATTCTTGGCGGAAAAATCTAGCGCCGCTCCCCTGCCCGAATTAGCGGAAGCGAAATTGTATGATGGTTTTGTTAACGATTTGGGCGATAAATCAATGATGCAGGAAATTCGCGACGCCTCCCCTGCTCGCTTAGCGACTTTCAACCCAGATTTTAAAGATCAACGGCTGGATGATTTGTGGCTTGGCTACAAGGCGAGGTCATTCGAGAAGCAGTTGAGTGATAGCGAGCATCAAGCGTGGGATGAGCGCCGACTGGCGATTTTGCAGGCCACGGGTCCTGATTATCTGATGAAAGTTGAACAAATGATCCAGTCTGACGACGAAGACCAGCAGTTTTACGGTCAAGAATTGCGATTGTGGCTGGAAAGCATCATGCCGAGTGACAGCTTTTAGACAAAAGATAAGTTCTAAATTATTAATCAGCCTAGTAATTAAGAAATCCCTCTTTTGTTTTGCACGGAGCGCTTGAGAGGGTTAGGGTTAATATTATTTCTTGACAACTCATCAAATATGCTATAATTAAGCATAAGCTGGTACGCCAACGGGGCGTCGTCTGATCGACCGTTGCGTTCTCGAACACAAACACATCACTAAAAAACAAACAACACCGCCCCAGGGTGGGCGCGTAACAGCTATAAAAATCATCTAGTCAAGCTAGGTGATTTTAATTAGGTGGCAAAAACTTACCGATCAGCTAATGACTAGCTGGGTGTAGTCTGTTATAATTTAAATATGCTCGAAAAGATAAAACGCTATATTCAAAAACGCTTAGAAAAATATGTAGTTCAATATTTTCAGGCGCATCCAGAAGTTGAACTGATTTGCGTAGTTGGTAGTGTTGGCAAGACAGCGACCAAAAATCAGATCGCGACCGTGCTTGATTTTAAATATCGCGTTGGTGGTGGTTTTGGCAATCATAACACTGAACTGTCAGCTCCGCTAGCGATTTTAGGAGTTAAATATCCAGAAAACGTTCGAAGTATTAGTCAGTGGCGTAAGGTTTTTAAGGCTTGCGAGTTGAGAATTAATCAGCCAGCTACGGTGGATGTAATTGTTCAGGAATTGGGGATTGATAAACCAGGCGACATGGCCACTTTTGGCAGATACCTCAAGCCAGATTTGGCGGTGGTAACGGCTGTTACGCCTGAACATATGGAAAATTTTGAATCGCTGGAGCAAGTGGCTCAAGAAGAATTGTCGGTAGCAGAATTTGCCAAGAAAGTGCTAATCAATCGAGATGATGTACCTGGAGAATTCTCTCATTTGATTAATAATCCAAATATCATTACTTATGGCTCAAGTTCGGTGGCTGAATATAGCTATATTATTGAGAATTTCAGTCCTAATTTAGGCTACAAGGGTAGAATTATCGGGCCTAATGTTGGGGAGGATAACCAAGGTATCCCGATAAATGTGATGATTTTTGGTGATCATCTGCTTAAGTCGGTGGTCGCGGCGGTGACGGTTGGAATTCACATGGCAATGACTGGAGATGAGTTGGTGCAGGCCGCTGCCAGAATTCGTCCAACTAGTGGCCGAATGAACTTTTTGCCTGGTGCTCGGGGAAGTTTAATTATTGATGATACTTATAATTCAAGCCCTCAGTCGGCAACTGCGGCTCTCAGGACGCTCTATTCGCTGTCTGGTAGCCAGCGAATTGCAGCTTTGGGCAGTATGAATGAATTAGGTCAAATGTCGGAGTCAGCTCACCGTGAACTTGGTGAATTGTGCAATCCGAGCCAGCTTGATTGGGTAGTGACGGTTGGCGATGATGCTAATAATTATTTGGCTCCAGCTGCTGAAAAACAAGGTTGTTCAGTCAAGAAATTCAAGACGTCTGTTGAGGCGGGAATATTTATTAGAAAAGTGCTGAAATATGATGCGGTGGTGCTATTCAAGGGGTCGCAAAATGGGATTTTTATAGAGGAGGCAATCAAGGCAGTTTTGGCTGATAATAAATTAAGCAAACATTTGGTACGCCAATCCTTAGGGTGGATGGACCAGAAACAAGAATTTTTCTCTAATTCAATAGGCAAAAATGAGGGCGAAATTGATGACAAAGAAGCTGACAAAAATGACGCAAATTTAGTAAAGGAAGACAATGACTAGACATTATAAGCCAGCCGAAATTGAGCCAAAATGGCAACAAAAATGGGCTGAAGATAAAACGTATCAAGCGGTGGATTTTGATAAACGACCTAAATTTGTGATGTTAAATGAGTTCCCATATCCGTCGGGTGCTGGTTTGCATATTGGTCATACTAGAGAATATACGTTGGGTGATATAATGTCCCGCCACAAGCGAATGCAGGGCTATAATGTGTTGTTTCCGATGGGTTATGACGCCTTTGGTCTGCCAACCGAAAATTACGCTATTAAAAATCAAGTTTCACCGCAAGCGGCCACAGCTGAAAATATCGCTAATTTTCGTCAGCAGTTTGACGAGTTAGGCTTTAGTATTGATTGGGATCGTCAGGTTAATACCACCGATCCGAACTATTACAAGTGGACTCAGTGGCTGTTTTTGCAATTTCTGAAGCATGATATGGCTTATCAATCAGATATTGATATTAATTGGTGTCCGAAGTGTAAAACTGGATTGGCCAATGAAGAAGTGGTTGATGGCAAACACGAACGCTGCGATACGCCAGTTGAGAAAAAACGGCTTAAGCAATGGATGCTGAGAATTACTAAGTATGCTGATAAATTGATCGATGGTCTGGCGACGGTTGATTATCCGAATCGAATTGCTGATCAGCAAATTAATTGGATTGGTCGCAGTACGGGTGCGCAAATTAAATTTGAAATAACTGATAATGCTGAAAAAATTGAAGTTTTTACTACTCGACCTGATACTTTGTTTGGTGTGAGCTTTTTGGTTTTGGCGCCGGAGCATGAGCTGGTTGACCAAGTGACAACTGATGATCAACGAGAAGCGGTTGAGGGATATATTCATCAGACTCAACATAAATCTGAAGTTGAGCGCCAAGAAACTGATCGCGAAAAAACTGGAGTCTTTACTGGCGCTTACGCACTTCATCCGTTGACAGGCGAGCAAATTCCGATCTGGGTGGCTGATTACGTGTTGTTGGGCTACGGTACGGGGGCGATCATGGCCGTTCCGGCTCATGATGAGCGGGATTTTGCATTTGCTGATAAATTTGATTTGCCGATTAAACCAGTAATTGAGCCGCCAGAACCGGCCGACGAAATTTACTGTGGTACTGGCAAAATGATTAATTCTGGTGAATTTGATGGTCTAGATTCCGAAGACGGTAAGCAAAAAGTGATTGATAAATTAGTGTCTGCGGGCAAGGCCGAGCCAAAAATCAATTATCGGCTGCGGGATTGGATTTTCTCACGCCAGCATTATTGGGGTGAACCAATTCCGGTAATTCACTGCCAAAAATGCGGCGTAGTGCCTGTACCGGAAGATGATTTACCGGTTGAATTACCTCCAGTTGAAGCCTATGAGCCAACTGATACTGGCGAAAGCCCGCTAGCGGCGATTGAAGAGTGGGTGAATGTTAAATGTCCGAAATGCGGTGGCGACGCCAAGCGTGAAACTGACACTATGCCTAACTGGGCTGGTTCGAGCTGGTATTATTTACGCTATTTTGACCCACACAATGATCAAACGTTTGCCGACCCAGATAAGCTGAAATACTGGGGCGCGGTTGATATGTATCTGGGTGGAATGGAGCACACGACACTGCACCTGCTTTACTCTCGTTTCTGGCATCAATTTTTCCACGATCTGGGTCTGGTGCCAACCGCTGAGCCCTATGCAGCACGACGCGGCCAAGGCATCGTTTTAGCTGAAGACGGTACTAAGATGAGCAAGTCTAAAGGCAACGTCGTCAATCCAATTGATGTGGTTGAATCTGGCTATGGCGCTGATGCACTGCGAGTTTGTATTGCTTTTTTGGCACCATTTGACATGACCACAGCCTGGAAGCCTGACGGTGTACCTGGGGCTTATCGCTTTTTGAATCGAGTTTGGAATTTGACCCAAGAGCATCTGGCGAGCAATCAAACTGGAGACGTGCCGGCAATGTTAATTCATAAGACGATCAAAAAAGTATCGCAAGATTTAGATAAAATGAATTTTAACACTGCCATTGCTGCCCTGATGGAATTTACCAATGATCTGTATAAATTAAAAACTAACGGCATAGCAGGTGATAGTTGGCGCGAGGCAATTGAGGCGCTGATCAAATTAACCGCACCGTTTGCGCCGCACTTGAGTGAAGAACTGTGGCAGGATTTAGGCCATGATCAATCAATTCACACTAGTGACTGGCCAAAGTGGGATGAAACCAAGTTGGTCAGCGATCAGATGACGATCGTAGTCCAAGTCAACGGTAAATTGAGAGCTTCAGTTGAAGTTGCAGCTGACGCTTTAGAGGAAGAAATCAAACAAATTGCCGCCGAGCAACCAAATGTTTTGGCTCACACCGACGGCAAAGAAGTGATTAAAACGATTTACGTTCCAAGGCGATTAGTTAATATTGTTGTTAAGTAAAAACAGATTTGGTGCTGTTTTTAAATATGGTTAATACTCTTGATAATCTTCGTTGGTCTCTAAAATATCTTCTTGAGAGTCTTGATCGGTCTCATAACTATACTTTACGTCTTTCACTGCATACTTTTCATTGACCCACAAGATATTTCTTTTACCGTTGAGAATGTCATCCTGCATGGCCTCAGGTAAGGTCTGGATAAAAGCAGGAGTCATCTCTGTTATTGCAAAGCCAATCCATCTTCCGTTGGGGTCATTATCGTTACTTTCAAAAATAACCGGAACTTTGAACCCTTCTGTTCTTAAGGTATATCCTTCCTCATTTCCGCTTTTGTCTTGGGTGATCAAGTTGCCTGCTTTTTCTTCTGCGCTGCTACCTGTTTTAGGCGTGCTCCTGACGTTAAAACCAGGCTCAAAAGTGATCTCTTCGATAAAAGTGGTTGATTTACTAATCCGCTGTTGCCACTCAGCTTCTTTTTCTGGGGTAATTCCCGACCCTTCGATGATATTAGCTATTCTAGTTTTTGTATCATCAAATTTGTCTTGTATTTCTTTATGCTCGCCTTTGCCTGAGAACAAAGCACCGACAATCATTCCCGCCAAAGCGACTTTGCCCAAGCTCTTTTTTAACAAACTTTGCTTGTGGCCTTCTCTCTCTCGATTTCTAGCACGCTCGCCTAGTTGTGACGCCGGTTCTTTGTTTAGGTTCATAATTTCTCTCCTTAGATAAAAACTTAAGTTAATAATTTTATTGTAGAATAATGATCGGCTAAAGTCAAACTGATTGTGGTAATAAATAATTTTTTGGCTAAAACTTGAAAAAAGTATCTAAACCCAGTATAATTAATAAGAATTTAATATTAACCATAATAGTTAAAGAGGGAACATGGCCCAACCAAAGAAACAAACTAGCCCAAGAAAAACTGGATTGCGACGCAGTCACTTGACACTTAATTTAGCAAGGCGTGTCAATAAAACTTCGCCAGTTAAAGCTTTTACCACCCGTAAAGAATTCGGCAAGAAGAATACGGATCAGCTAAAAGCCAACAAAGCTAAAAGCTAAAATTTTATATTAAAATAGTACTTACAAAAAGAGAAAGAATCAAAGGGATGGCATCAAATCGACATTTAGGAAGAATTGTAACTTTACAGACGTTGTATGAATATGAATTGCGGCGTGATAGTAAGGATGTTGAGGCCGATGCTGATCAAATTTTACAACGAAATCTCAGTCGCTATGTTGACGTGATTGGTGATCTTGAATTTGTCCATACACTAGCAGGCGGTATCTTGAAAACTGAGGAGAAACTTGATGAATTGCTTCAGCCGCTAGCACCTGAGTGGCCGATTAAACAAATTGCTCGAATTGATCGCAATATTTTGCGAATGGGGCTTTTTGAATTGGTATTTATGGGCAAAACAGTGCCGCCAAAAGTTGCCATTAATGAAGCGGTTGAGCTCGCAAAAGCCTTTGGTTCTGATAACTCAAGCAAATTTATAAACGGTGTTTTAGGCACGGCTTATAAATCGCTTGTCGAGGAGAGTTCAGATGAAACCAATCAAGAGCAAGATAACCAAGCCGAAGACTAGAAAACATCATTCAAATAGAAGCGTTAAAGGCCACAAGCCAGCGATTCAAGAAATCGTTCGCGAACCAACCGCTGGCGGGGTGATTTTTCGGCATAATGATCATAATGAAATCGATATTTTGTTAATCCAGGATGCTAAGGACCGCTGGACTATTCCTAAAGGCCACATCGAGCCGGGTGAGACCGCCAAGGAGACGGCTGTTCGTGAAATTGGTGAAGAGGCTGGCTTGAAAGAAGTTGAGGCGTTGGGTTGGCTGGGAAAAATTGATTTTCGCTATCGCCGACAAGATAAGCTAGTCTTGATGACTACACAGGTTTATTTGGTTAAGGCGCTGGGCGATACTGATGATATTACAAAAGAAGATTGGATGAATGGTATTAAGTGGTTCGATTTTGCTGAAGCTTTGGAGGTTATCGAATATGAAGATATTTCTAAATTAATGCTCTTAGCTCGGCGGCGAATCAGAACGGAAGGTTATTAAGATGAATAAAGGTGTAAATCAAGCTCCATATCAAGAGTTTGCCAGTCAAAAATTAGGTTTTGAATTTCAGGATATCAATTTACTGATTAACGCGTTGACTCACCGTAGCTATGTCAACGAGCATCGCAAAAGTACCAGTATTCATAATGAGCGGCTGGAGTTTTTGGGTGACGCGGTGTTGGAATTGGTAGTGACTGATCATTTGTATCGAAATTATAACCAGCCAGAGGGGATTTTGACGGCTTGGCGCTCAGCGCTGGTTCGGACTGAGAGTATCGGTCAAGCTGGGATTAATCTTGGCTATGAGCCGCTGGTCAGGATGAGCCGTGGTGAGAAACAGGGCAGCGATCGAGCAAGGCAACAAATTTTGGCTAATGCTTTTGAGGCGGTAACTGGAGCAATTTATCTAGAGCGCGGCTATGATCAGGCTAAAAAGTTTATTGAAGATAATATTCTGGTTAATCTTGAGCAAATTATCGAAGATGAATCTTGGCGAGATCCAAAATCTTATGTTCAGGAATTGATCCAAAAGCACGACAACCTGACCCCGAATTATCAAGTGATTGATGAGTCGGGCCCAGATCATGATAAGGTGTTTACGGTTGGACTTTACAGCGGCAAAAATCTGATTAGTAAAGGTAGCGGCTCGAGTAAACATGCGGCTGAACAAGAGGCCGCAAAGGTCGGCGTATCGATTTATAAAAAGAAGACAGTCAAACAGGGGGTTGACGAAACTTCAAAAACAATGTAAACTGTAAATCGATTAAGAATAATAACCGAAAGGGAAAAACAAAATATGTTAGCAATTCGTTTACAGCGGATAGGTCGTAAAGGTGATCCCGTTTATCGACTGATAGTTCAGGATTCCAGACGTCACCCACAAAGTGAAAAATTAGTAGAGCGTGTAGGCACTTACAATCCTCACACCAAGGAACTGCAAATTCAAGCAGAAAAACTTCAGCAATATCTAGATAACGGAGCACAGCCAAGCGAGCGTGTAGTCAAGATTTTAGAAAAATCTGACATCAAAATGCCAAAATGGGCAATCAAAGCTCGAACTGATCAGAAGCAAGCGATTAAAAATCCAGATAAGCTGCGTGCCAATCAACCAAAAGAAACTGAAGCCGAAGCCGAAGCTGAAGCTGAAGCTGCCGAAGCGTAATTTGATAAAGTAAAAGTTAGCAAAATCTTCATATTTTTATGGAGATTTTTGTTTTTTCTGAAAAAGTTAGTATAATGGTAATATTAATACTAAAGACGGAGGTCACATGTCAACTATAGATCAGCAATTCGTAGAATATATTGTCAAAAATCTGGTGAACGATCCAGAATCAGTCGAAGTCGAGAGGCAAATTGATGAAAAGGGAGTTCTACTCAGTTTAACTGTCGATCCAGAGGATTTGGGTCGAGTAATCGGTAAGCGTGGAGCAACTGCGCAGAGTATTCGCACTTTGTTGCGAGCTTTGGGTACTAAAAACGATGCTCGTTACAATTTGAAAATTGTCGACAATGATCGACCAGAAATCCAAAATCATCAAGCTTCAGAGCCAGAAAATGACCAGCAAGAAGCTGAACCTGTGGAAAACGACGACGAAATCACCAAAAACGCACGAGAAGGGCTTGCAGAATTAGAAGAACTTGATGTATAATAGACATTAGTTCAAATCAACTTGAACTATGAGTTGTTAAGTGCTCTATGCGAGCGACAAATCAAATTTTGTTGAGAGCCTTATTTGTCTAAAAGACTTCCGTTTCGGCGGAAGTCTTTTGGTTGAGAGGATTATTTTATTAAGCGATTTTTTGGTTAACAAAATTTTGAGCAAATTGGTAATATTCACGCAGCTCGTCTTGATTGGGTGAATTTTCGAAAAGTTTAGTCAGTAACTGATGTTTGTTTAAATAAGCAAAGCTAAAATCAAAATTTAAGTCAAACACAAAAGCCAGAGTTCGCAAACAATTGAGGTCTTTGTCGGTTTGAGTGATTAATTGTTGTTTAAAAAATCGTCGTCGCGAGTCTTGACTGACTGCTTCGGGCTGAAAATTGCGTTCATGTTCCTCGTCGAGCAAGGCTTGAAAGATGTCCAGCTTATCGGCGTCACGAATAATTTGGCAATGAAGCAGATTTGTCGGATCAAGTCTCGCCTCGATGTCTAGCTTATTGTGATTTTTGATCGCGGCTTCGATAATCGGCCAGTGGCTGGGCGAAATGTTTTTAAATTGCTTAATTAATCCCAAATCAAACAGTAGCCGCGCGCCATTATCACCATGATCCCAAAGCATATCCTTACCAAAAGCATCGTCATCTTGGGCAAATTTTTTGACTTGCTCAAACCGCCCGATATCGTGTAGCAGGCCAATCTCTTCCGCTAACAAAACTCCATCTTCATCTAAGCCTAAATCACTCGCTAATTGTTTTGCTAGCTCCATAACCCGAAGCGAGTGGTCAATTTTAAGCTTAATTCGGGGATGGTTCAAGTCAAATTGATTTGTATAGCTTAGAAACACCTGTTGATTGGTCATTATTGTGATTATAGCATAATTATTTAGCAAAAATAAAACTCCACTTCAGTGAGTGGAGTTTTACGATTTTTGATTTTTAACTTAAATCTTGTCCTCGAACACTAGATACCAATCTTTGATATCTCGTGAATCTTTGCCTTTGGCGTCGTGAACTTCCTTGGCCTGAGCAGTGGTCTGTGATGGCGGAATGATTCCTGGCTCACCTGGTTGCCAATCAGCTGGGGTTGGGGTGCCATCTTTGTCGGTTTTCTGAAGCGCTTGAATAATTCGCTTGATTTCCTGGAAATTGCGGCCAGTTGACATTGGGTAATAAAGAATCGTTCGGATAATGCCTTCTGGATCGACAATAAACACCGCTCGAACTGCGGCTGTGGTCGACTGATTTGGTTGAATCATGCCGTATTTTTTGGACACTTCCATCGAAATGTCGACGATCACTGGGAATTTAACTTCTGGCTTGTCGATATTGCGGAATTTCAACTGTTCGATGCTACGAATCCAAGCAATGTGAGATTGAAGTCCGTCCACCGACAGCCCAATCAGTTCAGTGTTAAGCGCTGCAAATTCATCTTGCATCGACGCGAAGGTCATGAATTCGGTGCTACAAACTGGCGTAAAATCAGCTGGGTGGCTGAATAAAATCGCCCATTTACCTTTGTAATCCTCTGGGAAATTAATTTCGCCATTGGTGGTGACCGCCTTGAAGCTAGGTGCTGGGTCGCCGATCATTGGCAGACTGACAGGCTTGAAGCCTCCATTGTGCAAAGGACAGTTGGCGCATCCGCCATTTTGATTATGTTCACAAGTCATATTTCTTCCTTTCTTGTTAGTTTTAACTATTTTGTATGTTTAATTATAACAGACCGACTGGGTCAATTGACAGCCAAGCGTTGTGTTAATTACCGGTTGAGCCGAAGCCGCCGCGGCTAGCGTCAGACACTTCGTCGACTTCAGTGATTTTTATGGTTGGCATTTGCTTGACAATCCGGAACTGAAACAGGCGGGTAAATTTTGGAATTTTGACATCACGGGTCGCTAGTGCTGGTGCGTGCCAAATATCGTTTTTGCCAGAATAGGTGTTGTCGATTACTCCCATGGAGTTGGTTTGCAGTAAACCGTATTTTTTAAAAGTTGAACTGCGAGGTACGAGGTGTGATTCATACCCATCTGGTACTTTGATAATTACGCCTAAATTGATTAATTTAAATTCATCTTTAGCAATTTTAATATCCTCAAGGCATATCAAGTCAATCCAGTCGGATTTGTCACCGTCGATAAAGCCTAATTTTGGCATATTTTTATCTAAATATTTTACTTTTATTTCTAAATTCATAATTTCATTATAGCAGACACGTAAGCTATAGGTGCTATAATCAAAATATGCGAATTTTAGGAATTGATCCAGGAACTGGTCGAATGGGTTTTGGGGTGATTGAGGTCAAAGCTGGCAAACCGAAGATGGTCACTGCAGGAATTATCACCACCCCAGCTCATACACCGCTGGCTGATCGGCTGGAAGATATATTTTTGAGTTTGAATCAAATTATTGATGAAACTAAGCCTGATTCGATGAGTATTGAAAAGCTTTATTTTGCGAAAAATATCACCACTGGCATAAGTGTGGCGCATGCCCGCGGGGTGGCGATGTTGACTGGTAAATTAGCCAAGCTGGAAATTGCCGAATACACACCACTGCAAATCAAAATGACGCTGACTGGCTATGGTCGAGCGGACAAGAGGCAAATGCAGGAGATGGTTAAAATGCAACTTGGCTTAAATCAAATCCCCAAGCCTGACGACGCCGCCGACGCTCTGGCTGCCGCCATCACACATCAGTTGATGAGCCGATAAACTAAAGATTATTTACAAGCAATGACGCCATAATGCATCTCATTTTTATGAATGGAAGTTTGATCAAAATTATCGTCATTGATTTGGTTGATTATTTTGTCATCGTTTAAGTTTTGAAATTCTTTGCGAACCAGTCAGCCTTTACCAGTTACTTGCAAATTTTCTGGCAATTGTCGCAAGTAGTTTTCTGCTTCACTGATGTGGTCAGCTTCAAGGATAACATATGTTTTGCCTTGAAATTCAGCTACAAAGTAGCAACTATCGTAATTAGTGATGACCTGAAAATCGCGCATCAAAATCGACGCTGCTGGGACGGATTTAAAATAGTGCTTAAAAATTGAATAGAATATATCTCAATTGTATAAAAAAGTTTAAAAATAAAAAATGCGGCTAGTTATTTTAGCCGCATTTGGTTTGGAAAGCTAATAAAGTTCGTCTTCGAGAAATCTCTCTAGTGACTTTTTATAATAGTCTTTCCATTCGGTATTTTTTTGGCCTTTAGAGATGATTTGCAGAGAAGGGCTACAAAGCCATGCTTTTATGCCAAAATCATATATAATGCAGCTATGACTGAGAGAAAAAAACGCCCACGACCAGTTCACCGACCAGCCGATTTTGGGCTAGAGCCGCTAGAAAGTGACGACGATTTATTTCGCTGGTTTTTGCTGGTGTTTATGCTTGGTAAGCCGATTCA
>CAYLXN010000005.1:17844-37226 GCA_964388235.1 uncultured Candidatus Saccharibacteria bacterium | reverse complement strand
CACGATGCTAATTATTTGAATCAGTGAAATAGTCTCGCATCCGACTGTCTTTTTGAGCCAAAGCAGCGACTTTGTCTGGCGTGTCGTCGGCGATGATTTTGCCGTTGTCAATAAACCAAATTCGGTCAGCAACGTTCATTGCAAAATCGATGTTGTGCGTGACGATGAAAATGGTGATCTGATCTTGTTTGAGTTTCTGGATAACTTGCTCAAGTTCTCGGATGTTTTCGGGATCTAAGGCACTAGTTGGTTCGTCGAACAGCAGATTGTAGGGGTTGAGAGCTAGTTCGCGAGCAATCGCTACTCGTTGTTTTTGACCGCCCGACAGTCGATCAGGGTAGGTGTCGGCTTTGTCTTCGAGCCCAAATCTTTTAAGTAATTGCATGCCTCTGGCCTGGGCATCGCTAGGCTTGATGGATTTGAGCTTGATCGGTGCGATGGTTAAGTTCTTCAGAACGGTTAAATGAGGGAATAAATTAAAATCCTGAAAAACCATTCCCGAGACGCTTCGACCTGGCATCGAGGTTTTGTGGGTGACAGCTTCGCCATTGACCAAAATTTGGCCACTGGTGACTGGTTCGGTCAAATTGATGCAGCGCAACAAAGTACTTTTGCCGGAGCCACTTTGACCGACAATGACGATCGTTTGGCCCGTTTCGACCTGTTTGCTGATGTTGTCAAGGACGAGATTGTCGCCGTATTTTTTGACTAAATTTTTAATTTCGATCATTTTGGTCCAATCTTTGCTCAATTCGATGCGACACTTTGGTTAAAATTGTGGTAATTAGTAAATAAATTAGTGCGGCGGCAGTCAACGATTCGAAGGCGGTGGCGGTCTGGAAGCGGATGTTGTCGGCTCCACGCATCAGGTCATTTAGTCCAATCCAGCCGACGACCGAAGTTTCCTTGATCAAGGCAATTAATTCGTTGACCAAGCCGGGTAGAGAATTTCTCAAGACTTGCGGCAAGGTGACGTAGTAGATAGTTTGCAAATAATTAAAACCGAGCGATTCTGCCGATTCCCATTGCCCTTTCGGCAAAGCCTCAAAGCCAGATCGCAAGGTTTCCGCGATGTAGGCGCCACTGTTGATGCCAAAAGCAATGGCGGCGATGATTAGTTTGGGAATTATTTGTAGTGATCCAAAAACCACGTAGTACAGCAACAATAGTTGAACCAGTAGCGGAGTGCCGCGGATGACAGTCGTGTAAAGGCGTGATATAAAAACTAGCGGTTTAATTTTGGAAATTCGCATGATGGTGGCGACTAAACCAAGAATGATGCCGAGAATTATCGACATCAATGTCAAGGCGAGCGTCACCCCGAGGCCTTTGATTAGCAGTAGGTAGCGATTGTCACCAAAGAATATTTCGCTAAAAGTCATCTTGCCTTGTGGTGGAGTTTGGTCGTCGCCAAAGTATTTAGTCATCATCTGATCGTAAGTGCCGTCGGTTTTGATGCGGTCGATGGTTTTGTTGACTTGGCTTAATAGTTCGTGATCATCCTTACTAACAGCTACGGCGTAGTTTTCGGTGGATAATTTTTGGTCGAGGATTTTGAGCTTGGGGTTGTTGTGAATGTAAGTGGTGGCTGGTGCGTTGTCGAGGATAATGGCGTCGATTCGCTTGGAATTTAACTCTTGAAATAGCGGTGGAACCGATGGTAATTGCAGTTTTTGGGCGCCAGTGATGTCGTCAACCATTGTATCGCCAGTGGTGCCCATTTGAACGCCAATTTTTCGGTGGCGCAAATCTTCGGCTGAGCTGATGGCGCTATCTTGATGGACAATAATCATTTGTGAAGCTTCGTAGTATGGGTCTGAAAAATTGACATTGCGAGCTCGATCTTCGGTGACCGTCATGCCAGCGATGATCATGTCCACTCGTCCAGCTTGTAAAGCGGGAATTAGACCGTCAAACGATAATTCTTCGATTTTCAGCTCACGACCGGTGTCTTTGGCGATTTCCTGAGCCAGATCAACGTCAAAACCAACTACCTGGCCATTTTGGTGATAGTCAAATGGTTTAAAGCCAGCTTCGGTCGCCATAATCAAGGTCGGCTGGTTGGTTTGCGGTTTTTTAGCAACAAATAGAGCGCCAGCTAAAGCCAATATCAAGACTACCGCTCCGATAATGATTAATTTTAACTTGGTTTTACGCATAAGCTTAATTTTATTATATCACGCTTGACGGAGTTATTGACAAAAAAGAAACCAGCTAAATAGCTGGTTTTATGTCAAGAGAGGCTTACTTCTCCTAAAAGCTTTTTGCTTAGGTTCGTGACATTGACGCAAATACAACAGTTCGTATTGTTCGTAGCTGATGACTGCATGTCCATGTCGATGATGTTGATTAAATACCTGCTCCTCATCAGAGAAAAAGATATCTAATCGGTCTGGGTGGACTTTTATGAAAAAGTGCAAGCAATCTTTTCTCGGAATACATAACTTCCGAATTAAGATTTCTCTCGCTTGGTGTTCGTTCATAGTGACTACTTGTGGAATATTATTTTCTTCACAATAAAGCTTATATTCCTCAAGCATTTCTTCCAGTCTTTGTTCGCCGCCTAGAGAGTTGAATCTCTGAGTGACTCCCTTTAGTCTTCCGTTCAATTCAGCTAGTCTACCACTAATAGAACTAGCTTGTCTTCTAGAGCACTTGTCGTTGCTACTAAAAGACTGAGAGCTTCTACTAGAACTTTTGATGGCCTCGATTTGTTGCTCGAGACATCTTTTTTCTAGTTGCAGCTCTCTCATTTTGTTGAGCTGCTCAAAGGAAAACACCGCTTTCATAGAACTCACCTCCTTATTTAAGGTTCTATCAGCAATGCTAATGTAATGTTACCATTATACCACAATAAGCCTAAGAATTCAAGTAGTTATGCTAAAAATTGACACTTAACTGACGATAAAAATCTCTAAAACGCTCAAGGTTGCAAAGACGGGGTTTGTGGGCTATTGTTAAATTAGAAAATAACAGAGGGGTAAAATGTTCACACAGCGATCTTCAGCAAAGCTATTCATCCAAATAGGCTTGATTTATCTGGCTATTTTTGGCGTGGCTTTGATTCCGAAGGCGATAAATGATCATCGGCAGCAGGTTTTGGCGGACGGTTTTAATCAAGCAATGATTGCTAAGCAGCAAGCGCCGCATCCCAAGCCAGAGGACAAACCAGAGCCTGTGATTACTGATGTGCCGATTGCTGCTAAAATTGAACGCTTGAATTTGGATTTGAAAATTAAGGCTGGCGGTTACGATCCGCAGCTTGGCGGCTGGATGCTTGATGATAAGAAATTGCTGTTTGCTACGGAGACTTTTTTACCCAATGATAATACTGGTGTGACGTTGATTTATGGTCGCAATGCGGCCGATGTTTTGCAAAAAACGACTAAATTGAAACCAGATGATAAATTGGCGATCATGACGGAGCATGGCTATCGGTTTGAGTATGTGTACGAAAACGAAGAGATGATTGATTTGAAGTCTCAAGAAATCCTTAATCGACAAGCCGACAAGCCACAGCTACTGCTAGTTAGTTTTGGTGGCGTGTTGGCTGATCATGGTCGGCTGATGGTGTTTGATTTTGTAAAAGTTAGCAAGGTTCGATAGATGAATCAGTTGGTTTTTGGGTTGCTGGTGATCAATTTGGTGCTGGCTTTTGGGCTAATTATTAAAAATATTTTGACTCAAATACAAGTGGATAAAAGCTTGAAAAATAGCAATAGTTCGTCAAAAAAGCCAACAATCGGCGTGGTGATCGAGCTTGATCGGTTTAAGAAAGTTGAACTTAAGGCGGTTTTTGAATCGCTAACTGCTAGTTCTCTGCCCGCCAAAGAAGTTTTGGTTTGTCTGCGTCCGAGTCAAAAGCAGTTTAGCCAAAAAATTGAAGCGGTAGCTCAAGCTTGCGGGTTGGAAATTTTGGTTGCTAAATCGGTTAAGGCAACTAATCGCAATAAAGTCGTAAAACATCGACTAACGGCGGACTATGTGTTGTTTTTGAAAAGTTATCAGCGATTGGAGTCGGAGACTCTGGTTAATTTACAGCAAATTGTTGATGATAAATATCTTCAGAGTTTGAAAATAGCGGTGTTGCCGGAGCTGATTGAGAATGACTTAGGATCGAGTTTGCGGTTGGCAGTGGCAGTGTTGGCTTCGGCGATTGGACAGACAAATGATTATGCTGTCCTGAAAAAGCGAGCTTCGCTGGGCGTTGATTATTTTCGAGCCAAAACTGACTGGGTTTTTAGGCCAAAAGCTAGTGTAATTACTAGTAATTTAACTCAGAAAATTGTCAGTGATGGATTATTAATTTTTAGTGGCGTGGCTAGTCTGGTTTTGGCGGCGACACTGGTTTTTTCGACTGGTAAATTAGTCGAGGTTATTTTTTGGCAAATGGCGGTCGGCTGGTTGCTGGCACTGAGTTTATTGGCTTTTGTTAAAACCGACAAAAGCAGTCAGCTTCAACTAATTTTAACCATGCCACTGGTAATTTTTGGCTTTTTTTGGAGCTGGCTGTCGGCTTTTATTAATAACAATTTTAGGCATAATACTCGGTAAAAGAGCTAAATGATCATTTGCTAAAACCAATCCGAACTATTTTTAAAATCCAAACAAAAGTTATGGCGCTGGCGAGGGCAATTGGGACGCTCCATAGATTTACATCTTCGATGCTGCCCCAAAGCACGTTAAAAATAAAGCCTCCTAGAAAAGCGCCAATAGTACTAACAATTATGTTGACGATCATGGCTCGCTGAGTTTCGGTTTTTGTAATTAGAGAAAATAACCAACCAAACAGTATCCCTGTCATTAACCATAATGTTTCGTTCATGTAGTATCCTTTCGTTAATTTAATAAACTAATTATAGCAAAAAATAAACCCATCATGTTAATGATGGGTTTAGTGGTGACTGGGTTCGCTAATAAATTATTTACGAACTAGTTTTAGGATCCAAATCAAGATCACAGCACCAACGGTTGCAACTAAAATGCTCCAAAGATTGATACCGTCAACACTGCCGTCGCCGCCAATTAAATTAAAAACGAAGCCACCGATGACAGCACCGATCACGCCGATAATGATATTTGCAATCATCCCCTGCTGATCGTCTGTCTTCATGATTAGTGAAGCTAGCCATCCAGCTAATCCACCTACAATTAACCACGAAATTATTCCCATATAAACCCCTTTCGTTAGATTTTA
Source organism: uncultured Candidatus Saccharibacteria bacterium (assembly GCA_964388235.1). Taxonomy (GTDB): domain Bacteria; phylum Patescibacteriota; class Saccharimonadia; order Saccharimonadales; family Saccharimonadaceae; genus CAYLXN01. The sequence continues at coordinate 32,029 of CAYLXN010000005.1, read as the reverse complement.
TAGTACTGGTAATTGTAGCAAAAAATGATGATAATCGCAATAGTTTTATTTGCTTAAACATGAGCTTATATGTTTTTTGGTAATAATCTTTTTGACTTTTATCAGCTTGTTTGCTAAAATACATTCATCTTCGTATGCGGGTGTAGCTCAGTTGTTTAGAGCGCTTCCTTGCCAAGGAAGAGGTCGAGAGTTAGAGTCTCTTCACCCGCACCATCAGAAGATGCCGCTTTAGCTCAGTTGGCTAGAGCAACGGTTTTGTAAACCGTAGGTCCTCGGTTCGAGCCCGAGAAGCGGCTCCAATCAAGTTATTATATACACGAATGGCTATCTGTTGATAGCCATTTTTTTATTATCAAAATGAGGCTGTAGTCACACTGATTATAACCTCCCGAAGTAATCAAAAAACGGTCAACATAATAAGTAAGCAGTGACCACGATTTTTTGAAGAATCGGCAAAAGCAAAAACACCAATCCAAAACAGGAAAAGTGAACGGCAGTTCCGATTATTCTTGCTGCCCAAAATACAGAAACGGCTATCGTCAGATAGTCGTTTTTTATTATTAACAGTGTAATTAATTTTTAATTTTTGCTATAGTGTAGTTATGGAAGAAGTTTTTCGTCAAGAAATGAATAAAGCTCTAGAGAAGAGTTATCAGATGGCCGATACCAATCAGCCGTTGATAAAAATTGAAGATTTTATGCCAGATATCGGGGAGATGATCGAGCCGTACAAGCCGTATCTGATCGGGCTAACGGTTATTTTTGTCGTTGCGTGGCTGGCGGCATTTGTTTCAAAACTAAGAATGCAAAAAGCGGTGGTTGATTTACGCAAAGAAGTTAAGCAGATCAACCTCAAATTAGATCAACTGGCGCGAGTCGACGAAGTAAGTTCTGTTTCAAATCAAAGACCAACTAACTCGCAGCCGGCTAATCGAGATAATTATGTCGCTAAATCTTAGCTAGTAAGCTGTCCAGCCGCCATCGACAGTTAAGACAGTGCCATTGACGAAACTCGCCTGTTCGGAGGCTAGAAATAGCACCGCTTTGGCAATTTCAATTGGCTCGCCCATTCTTGGCACGGTTTGTAGGCCAAGAGAGGTTCTTGAGTTACCAAATTCGCTCAAATCATCCATTAAGCCCGACATAATATTGGTGTTGACACCGCCAGGGGCGATGGCATTACATCTGATGCCTTCTTGAGCGTAAAAAAAGCCGATGTTTTTAGTAATGCCGACCACAGCGTGCTTTGATGCGGTGTACATGACTCCAGCTCGAGAGCCGTTTAGTCCGCCGACTGAGGCGATATTGACGATCGTGCCTGCTGATTTTTGCTGCTTGAAGGCTTTGATGGCTTCTTTGCTGGCGATTAAGACGCTGGTGATATTGGTGTCGACAATTTTTTGCCAATCTGCGTCGGTGATCTCCTCGACCGATTGATTTTTGTCCATGATGCCCGCGTTGTTGACTAGGATATCTAGCCTGCCAAAAGTGTCAATGGTTTTGGCAATCATAGCTTCGATTTCCGCTGGCTGAGAAACGTCGGCTTTGACGGCCAGCGCTTCTCCACCCTGTTGGTTGATAAAATCAGCCTCGGCTTGAGCCTCGTCTAGCTTGCGACCGACGATCACCACTTTGGCACCTTCGGTGGCAAATAGCTCGGCGGTGGCTTTGCCGATGCCGCTGGTTGAACCAGTAATGATGGCGATTTTGTCTTGTAGTTGTTTAGTCATAATATTCTCCTTTTAATCTTAATTTTAAAATTTGGTTGGGTTTTTATAAAATGAAGTTGCAGTGGCGGCAAATAGCTTGGTTGGTGACCAAATTGACCAAGTTGCGACTCGAGCGGCGGTTTTGCCTTGCCAGATCTCGAGCGGATTGGTCAGCGGTGTGCTGATGATTTGTCCATCAGTAGCGATGATCATTTGTCCTTCGTGAAAAACGCAGATTGTCAGCGGATAGGTAATGGTGAATTTGTGCAGCGCTTCGACTAGTTTTGCTAATTGAATCGTGTGAACTAAGACGATCGGGTAGAGAATTTTGCGAAATAATTTTTGCAATTGCCTAAACGACATCACGGCGATGACATTGGCTAGACTGGTGATGGTTTGGGGGTTGTCGAGGCACAAATCAATCGCATCGCGAGTGATGATGATTGGTTTTTGGGTGTCGGCTTTGGTCAAGAAGTTATTAACCAAATTTGTGGTCTCGGGATTTTTGCCTAGATCGCCAGCAATTAAGGTGGCGTTGGTTTGGCTGTTGGTGGCGAACCACAGTGGTAAAGCTGATTGAGCAAAACCACCGCCGGCGTTGGAGTCGGCGAAGTTGGCGTTGGTTAATGATTTTAATAATGGTCGCAGCGCATCTGGAGCTAAGATTTTAGTTTCGCCAACGCCGCAATCTTTGGCGGCCTGTTCAGCAAAAGAAATACTCGAAAAGGCTGATTTAGAGCCGCCAATTATCCCTAAACTGCCAGCAAGCGATTTCTGTTCTGGTTTGCTCCACAGCAAATCATCAAAAAGCGGCTTGTCAGTTTGGGTTTGCCAATAATCAATCATTTAAATTAATGAACTCAGCTTTGAGTTCTCCCGATTCATCTGCTTGCAGTCTAGTGATTAAGTTTTTGCGCTCAATAATCATCGGCCAGCGTTTTTTGACGGCGATATCAGCCAAGCCTTTGTTGGGGTTAAAGGCGATTGGATTTTCGACCAAATCGAGCAGTTCTGAGTCTCCCGTTGTGTCGCCGACGCCGTAACTGTCTTTCAGGGTGAAGCGGTCAGTGTCAATCCATTCCAGTAGCACCTTGTCTTTATGTTTAAAAGTAACTTGTTTAATGTTGCTGGATAAATATTCATCACTAGTTAAAAATTCTAGACCGATGCTGCCATCAAGTCCGTGATATTCAGCGAAATGACGCACGGCCGGCTCGAATGAGCCAGAAATTAGCAGCACAAAATAGCCTTGTCGTTGCAAGCGTTTAGCTAAATTAAGACTGTAAGAATAGCACAGGCCAGCCGTTTGTTTGACGGCGATTTCGGAGGCTTTTTCTAAGTCTTTAATTTTGATCAGATGAGCGTATTTGAGGAAAGTTGCCACCATTTTGTCATTGTAATCATCAAAAGAGTCTTCGCTTTTACGGACCAGCCAGTTGTATTCGTATTGAGAAAAATCAAATTCGTCTTTAATTCTCAGCGGCAACAAATCTTGACGTAAGAGAATCGTTAAAACTTCTCTAAATAGCCAAATTCGGAAAATTGTGCCATCGATATCGAAAACGGCAATTTTTTGCTTAATCATTGAATTGCACCTCCACGCTAATTGGGCAATGATCAGAACCCATCTGCTCAGGATGAATTTGAGCCGATTTAACAAATGGCATCAATTTTTTTGAGGCCAAAAAATAGTCAATCCGCCAGCCGACGTTGCGAGCTCGCGAATTGGCCCAGTGCGTCCACCAGGTGTATTTTTCGGGTGATTGATCAAAATGGCGAAACGTATCGACCAAATCAGCCTCGACAAAATTAGTAAAACCTTGGCGCTCTTCGTCGGTAAAGCCATGTTTGCCGCGATTTTGCTTCGGATTTGCCAGGTCGATCTCGTGGTGAGCGACATTGAAATCACCACAAGCTAGAACTGGTTTGGTCGTCTCAAGTTGCTTGATGTACTCAAGCAAGGCTGGGTCCCAGCTTTCAGCCCGCATTTTTAGGCGGGTTAAATCACCTTTTGAGTTGGGAATATAAGAAGTCAAGAAATAGAAATTTTCAAATTCTGCTACCGTCACTCTGCCCTCGCTATTCAAATCACCGTAGGTATCAGCTAAATTGTATTTATCAGCGATCGCCGCTGGAAAATTAAAACTAACTTGCAGTGGCTCAATTTTCGAGAAGATGGCCGTCCCTGAATAACCAGCCTTCTCGGCAGGGTTGAAAAACTTAAAATAATCTGGGTATTTTTCTAGATCAAGTTGATCGGGCTTGGCTTTTATCTCTTGAAAACCGACCATATCGGGCTGAAAGTTATCGAAAAAAGCCTGAAGTTCGCCTTTTCTCTCAACGGCGCGAAGGCCATTGACATTCCATGAAAATAATTTTATCATCTGATTTTTCCTATCATTTGCTTTGATTCTCTGTCTTGTTGTCGTTTTTTGATCGTCTGCCGCTTGTCGTAGGCCTTTTTGCCGCGTCCAGTGGCGATTTCCAGCTTGATGTACCTGCCACCAGTTAGCAGTTTGGTTGGGACGATCGACATGCCGGCTTGTTTAGTCCGTTCAAGATTGGCAATTTGTTTTTTGGTAGCTAATAGTTTTCTGGCTTGAGTGTCGACTACGGGCTGCTCAGGGCTACCACTGGGTTTAACCGTGAAACTGGCGTTATTTAAAAACAACTCACCATTGCGTAAAGTCACAAATGAACCTTTAAGTCCGACCTTTTTGTCGCGAGCTGCTCGGACTTCTGGACCACTCAAGACCACGCCTACCGTCAATTTGTCATCAAGCTGATAATCAAATCGAGCTCGACGATTAACAATTGACGAAGGTTGGTTCTTGGGGCGGGCTTTAGACATTTCGGCTTAGAAGTCGTCTTCTAGTTCAACTCCATTTTCCTCTAAAATTTGGGTAATTGAATTGCGATCAAAACCAAGCACCATTTGATCCTTGATAAAAGTCACTGGCACACCCTGAAAATCGCCATCAATTTTGGCCAATAATTCTTTCTGTGCTTCTTGGTCAGTGTCGATCATTTTCAATTCGTGTTCGATCTTGTTGTCCTTGAGCCAGTTTGAAAGCGCGTGACAAAAGCCACAGCTATGAGTTGCATAAACGACTATATCTTCTTTGTTCATCTTGTCTCCCTTCTTGTTTAGTAAATCTATTATAGCAAAATAATTACTAAAAAACACCACTTATGGTAAAATATAGATAATTATGAATCGCAAAAGCAAGAATGACTCTCTCTATGGCTTCATGTTGCCGATGGTAATAATCACTGGCACCGTCCTCTTGATTATCATTTCTTTTGTTTTGCGAGCAGTCTCTTCTGGTCGAGTAACAATTACTAATCAACACTACCAACTTTTAGCTAAACAAGCTGCCGAATCGGGTATTGCTATGGCAGAGATGTGCTTGAAGGAGAATGGCTACGCGGTTTCTTGGAATAATGGCAAGCCACTGATGCCTAATACTAATTGTAGGGGTGATATTATCAATGACAGCAAATGGGTCTATCAGCGAGATAATGTCAGGACTAGTTTTAGAATTGATAAAGCATCTTCGGATAGCAACCAAGCTTCGGTCACGGTCAGGGGCATAACTAGTGTGATGGGGGCTGGCGGATCGACGGCCGTCAAAACTTTCAATCATCAAATGTCAACTCATATTAAGTTTCAGCTTAGCTTTTCGGATATTAATTTTGGGAATGTATATGGAGTGAATACGTCACTTAGTCTTAGTACGGCGGCTTATTTTGTAATTAGAACTCCGGAAGGTAGACTAAAAGGAGTGGGTACTAATCGAGCCGGTCAAACTATTCCTAGCGCAGATGGCAGCGCCCCTAGAGCCGTTCTTACCCCTACAGATATCCCGCTACCCTTTCCGGGGGCTCAAATTAAAGATATTGAAACTAATTTTCAGGGCAATGGCTGGAATGTCGTCTATACAACTACAGACAATCAAGTGTATGTTACAGGAGCTAATCACATGGGGCAGGTCGGTAATGGTTATATTAATAAAGACAATCCACTTCCTAGCTGGCCAACGCAAGCTAAGCGGATATTGCCAACGGGAGCTAAAGTTGTTAGTAATATTGCTGGTGGTGCGGTATTTTACACATTAGTTGAAAAAACTAATGGTCAATGTTGTGATTTGTATGCCAATGGAGAGCATGTTACATATTCCAGATATCGAGAAACTGGTAGGTTGTTGGGGCTGGGATGGGATCATAGAACCGAAGATTATGTTGTGCCAACTCCAGTTAAGCTTGATGTTGATAGGAAAGGAACTGGAGTTGTAAAAATCGCCTATGATCATCAATACAAAACGGTCGACACCACTTTGGTTTTGTTAGCTGATGGTTCAGTTTGGGGCTGGGGCAGTAATGCTCTAGGCCAACTAGCCCAACCAGAAGACGGCAACAGGAATCTTCGGTTTGCTGGCCCAGTTAGACTGTACGACGCGACTTACAAAACCAAAAAGGCGGTTGATATTGCCACCGATTCGATGAGCTCGTTTATTGTCTATAACGACGGCACAGTCGAAGCCGTTGGTAGCAATAAGTATGCGATTTTAGCTCGAAACGATTACATTTATGATGGCAAGAGTCATGAGTTAAAACAGGTAATTTTTAAGCCTGATGCCGGCAAGATTGTCAAAGTCTTCACCGATAGTTATTCAGCTTTTTTCTTGAATGATCAAGGCCAGTTGTTTGGGACTGGATGGAATATAAATGGCCAACTAGGGATTGGTGACAGGGTTAATTATCCATATGCTAAGCGATTTTTACTTCCAGATGGTGTTGGGGTGGCCGAGTTTGCCCACTGTTCGCCAAACGTTGAAGATAGGACTAGTGAAGAACCTACCTATCTGTCTGATGCTCAAAAATGGTCAGCTCGTGATTACCGAAATACTTTTGTGGTTGGGACTGATGGCCGAGTTTACGGAGTTGGTAGCAACAAGTATGGTCAATTAGGTATTGGGCGATTTGACGAAGAGCTACACGCCACACCTGAACCGATGGCACCTGATGTGATTGACGGAGTCCGCGTGCGGGCCAAGTACGTGAAGTGTGGCTTCGGGACAACGATTGTGATTACTGATGATAGTGTTGTTTATACAGTCGGCAACAATACTGACGGTCAGTTGGGCGACGGCACCACCAACAACAACCACACGCCCAAGGCTCACCCATTTACTAACATAAGCAACACAGAAAGTATTTATTATTAAAATGTATAAATCCAACCCCGAACGCCTGAAGAATTTCATTAAACGCAAGTTTTTTCATGGCTTCATGTTGCCGATGGTAATAATCACTGGCACCGTCCTCTTGATTATCATTTCTTTTGTTTTGCGAGCAGTCTCTTCTGGTCGAGTAACAATTACTAATCAACACTACCAACTGCTCGCCAAACAGGCTGCTGAGTCGGGTATTGCTATGGCGGAAAGCTGTGTCAAGCGAGATAAGGCAGTCAAGTGGAGCAATTCAAAACCGTTAAGGTCAAACACTAATTGCAACGGTGACATTATCTCTAGTACTGGTACCAATCCATATGTCCGAGGTGATGACGGGTCGACTGTTCGAAGTTATTTTGAAGTCAAACTGGCTCCGACTGGGCCCGATCGAGAGTCGCAAATTCACTCAACTGGCCTGGTTGAAATTCGCAGCGCGAATAATCTTAATATAATTAGTAAGACCTTTGATGACACGAGATCGGCCTATTTACTAATGGCTGCTGATGATTCGTCAAATTATGTTTATACAGACGGTCCATTGATGCCAGATAATTTCAATAGTAGCTGCGTGCGGGTTGATAATCCGTCACCAGGGTCGGTTGCCTGCTGGAATAGGATGGATGCTGGTTTTGAGGCAGCGCCTAATTTGTATCAAAGTACTAAAACTGCAAAATTGGTTCAGAAAAACTATAACTGGAAACGGATATCATCTACTCATTATGCCGCTTGTGGAATTACTAACTCTCAAGATGCTTACTGTTGGGGACTGAATACTCTTGGAGCTTCTTGGCTACCAGACGCTACTATAAGTGGTGAAATTGGTAATGGTAGGTCTGATCGAGAGGATAGTAGTTATGGTAATGGGATGTATCGTCGGCCTGAACCAGTTGCTGGAAATTTGAAGTGGAAAAATATTGTTAGCGGATATGATCATGCCTGTGGTTTAACTACCAGTAATGACATCTATTGCTGGGGAGATGCAAGCTATGGACAAACTGGACTAGGCAATAATACCAGAACTTATAGTCCTAGAAAAATCAAATATCCAACTGGAGTAACTGCGTGGTCGGATGTATCGACTGGTGTTTCTCACTATCACACTTGCGCTATTAGTATGGGTGAGGGCGCTAAAGATAAGAATCTTTACTGCTGGGGTAGGGCTATGGTTGGTTTGGCTAGTAAAAATACGCCAACAAAGATCACCTCAACTACTGGAGTGTCTCAATGGAAGATGGTTCGTCATAGCTTTAATGGCACATGTGCTCTTTCTGATGAAGCTCTGCCACAAATTTATTGCTGGGGTACTATGCCACTGGCTGATGGAGTCCCCAGGATGACTTTAATATATATGCCAGTCACCACTAGTCCAGTAAAAATTACTAATCCAGCTGGGGTCCAATATTGGAAAGAGGTTACCACCACAGCCGATCTAAGTGTTTGTGCTATATCAAACAATGATCAGATTTATTGCTGGGGAGAGAATGGTTCTGGAGAAGGTGGTAAGATTCCTACAAGTCAGAACGGATTTTTGACTACTGCTCAGCAGATTGAAAACCCAGCTGGTGTTTCAGGCTGGCGAGGTGTAGGCTCTTTGACTCCGGGAGAGACTTGCGCGGTGGCGATCAGTTCCGATCCAGCTATCAACAAGCGCGTGTACTGCTGGGGGTACTACACTAACAATTGGCGGCCAACTCCAGTGAAAGCCGAGTTTGCTAGCGGGACGCCAACTGTTTCGCCAACTGAATTTATTTACTACTGATCGTAATTATTTCTAGTTAGATGCCACTGTTGGCAGACTGGGCAATGGTAGACGTCGAGCTCAAGGCTCATATTGCTAAGCATTTGGATTTCAGCTGCTCTTTCGGCTTCAGCTTGAGTCCGATAGCTGTTTTTCTGTCGACAGCTGGTGACTTGACTTGAATTTAGCCTTGAGCGTCGCGTCGTGGCTTTGCTCTTCGAGCGACTAGCGTTACGATTACGGCGTGGCATCGGCTTGCTCCAGAATTTGTCGAGCCTGACTAGTTGAAGTTACACCCATCAATTGCGTGCGTAATTCTTTGGCGCCAGCAAAATTATTAATATAAATTTTGAAAAATCGCTTCAGTGGCGCAAACGATAGTCGTCGGCCGTCGGCTTGATATTGATCAAATAAATCTAGGTGAAAATGCAATAAATCGAGTAGTTCGGCTTGGGTCGGCTGGTGGTCAGTGAAGCAAAACGGGTTAGCGAATACGCCGCGGCCGATCATTACTCCGTCGACACCCGTACGGTTGGCGATTTCCAGCGCTTCAGCGCGGTTTTTGACGTCGCCATTGACCGCCAGCTTGGTTTGGGGCGCGATTTGGTCGCGCAAAGCTACAATTTCAGGGATTAATTCATAATGCGCTTCAACCAAACTCATTTCTTTCTTGGTACGCAAGTGAACCGTCAAGCAATCAATATCTTGGTTTAGTAAAAATCGTAGCCAATCTTGCCATTCATCGACTCTTGAGTAGCCGAGACGGGTTTTGACGCTGGTCGACAAACCAGCTTGCTTGGTAGCGGCAATGATTTCGGCCGCTAAATTTGGATTGCGGATCAGATCGGCTCCCCCGTGATTTTTGACCACTGCTTTGTCGGGGCAGCCAGTGTTGATGTCGACTGCCCGATAGCCCATTTCTTTTAAGCCGAAAGCTGTTGCTTGAAAGTTTTCAGGCTTGGAACCCCAAATCTGGGCCACAATCGGCTGCTCTGACGGTAGAAACTCCAAGCGAGCCAAGGCGTCGTGTCGGCCAGCGGCAGAAACGTAGCTATCGACATTAGTAAATTCGGTGTAAAACAGATCAGGTCGGTCAGCTCGGGCGACGACTTGCCGAAAAATAATATCAGTCACGCCCTCCATCGGCGCTAAACTAACAAACGGTTGCGGTGATTGATCGTAGAAATTGGACATCTGTCTAATTTTAACATAAAAAATAGGGATCGATAATTCTCGATCCCGCTATCACCTCCTAGTTTATTTTTTTGCAATCTATCTCTTCTTCATTATTTTTCTTTGCCACTGCCTCCACAGGCAGAACATTTACCGACTTTGCCGCCTTTATAAACCCCAGACAAATAGTCTTTCGTGCCGCAAGCGGGACAACCCTTTCCGCCGCACTTCGGACATCTGCCTGTTCCTTTACACTCCTTACAAGGTGCCTTAAAACCAAACATCTTCTCACTTCCTTTGAAAGTTCGGTCTAGTGATGATTTACAAACGTACTATTACAAGCGGTGATTATAAAACAAACTTTTTAATTATTCAAGCTTGAGCGTTAAATTCACTGATTAATTGATCTTCGAACTGCTGAATTTGCTCGATAACGTTGCCTTGAAAATCAGGTTGAAAAATATCAATATATTTAATTTTAGCAAACACCGCTTGAGCTAGCTGCTCGATCCGCTGCTGTTCGGTAGGGTCAAATTCTAGCTCGAGACGGACAAATTGTTTGGTTTCTGGGTCTGGTTCGATGAATTCAATTTGCCCGCCCGTGACTCGATAGCCAGCGTATTTGGCTGAGCAATCGACAAGCAGTTTGTAAAAATAGAGTTGCAATTTGTACTTGTGGGTTTTGGCAATGTTGCCCCACTTGGTTTCCGGTCGGCTGGTTTTAAAATCAATAATTCGAATCGTTTTAGCTTTGTGGTCGATTTCTAGTCGATCAATTTTGCCAGTAATATCGGCCTCGCCCAAGCGACAGTTTTCGCTGTAAAAACTAACTTCAACTTCGGCTGGTAGAGTCAAAAATTCCCGTTGCGCCTCAAGATAGCGTGGCAGCAAATCTTCGACGTAATCAATCAGTTGGTTAATTTCAGCGGGTGGCAATTTCGATTTAGCTTGAGCGATGAAATCAGTCGCGACCTTGACGGAGCCGCTAGTGATTTTCTCCCAAGCTCGCAAGTCGTCTTGCGAATTAATCCACTCGAGAGCTTTGTGAATCGCCGACCCCAACACCAACTGGCTGCCCTCTTCGCCCGGGAAGCCGATAATTCGATCCAAATAAAACTGATCTGGTCCGCCGTATTCTAGATCAATAAAAGCCGTCAAATCGCTCGGTGACAGTCGATAATTAGCCATTTTGGCTAGTAAATAATCTTTTTTGCTGGTTGTCAACTGAAAATAGCGACTTTGCCAATCGGTAGTCAGGGTTTGCAAATCGACAGCTTGACTTTCATCTTGTTCAATTGTTTGGTACTTAGTTGGCAAATGGCCGCTGAGCGATTCATCTTCCATTAGCAAACTGAGATTGGTAATTGGTTTGCCGGTGTTGGAATAGAGGTGATTTGTCAGATAGAGATGGTTTTTGGCGCGAGTGATCGCCACAAACAGCAAGCGCAACTTGTCATCACGCGATTGACTATTTCTGCGAATGTAAGTCAGGCTTGGCGTCAAACTGATACTGTCGGCGCGGCCTTTTTCCCAAGTAGCTTGATTGAGCGACGCCAAGAAAACATGCTCAAATTCGAGGCCTTTAGCGCCAAATACGGTCATCAACTGCACGCCTTGATCACTGTTGCTGTATGGATGAGTGAAATTAATCGGCGTGCCAAGTTGCCGATAGTGACCAATCATCGTCACCAAGTCAGCCAACGTCGCCGTCGTATCGTTCAGGTGCTGTTCGGCATAATCATCCAGTTTTTCAAATAAAATTAACAGCGTAGTGACTAGCTCGATTGCCGCCGAACTGTCGTCAGTTAAAACTTGATTTTTGAGTGGTGACGTCCAGTCTTGGTCGTTGATTTTAACTGGCTGATTGCCGACTAGATAATTCAACATGACGGTCAGATTGGCAGTTACGGCTTGGCGATTGAGTTCAATGATCATCTGTGCTAATTGATTAATTTCTGGAAAATCCTCCGCTGAATTGAGGGCAAAATCGATAAGGCCATCAACGCGCGCCTGTTTAAAGGCCGCCAAGAACCGCCAAATAGTCAAAGTTTTAATTTGCCAAAAGTCGAAACTGATTAATTTAGCAAACAGCGGATTGACTTGGTTGGGCTGATCGGCGGCTAAAATCGTTTCCGCCCAAGTCACCAATTGATCAACGATTGGCAAATCAAGAATATTCGACTGTTGTTCGTAGCTAATCGGGATGTTTTCGGCCTGCAAAAAGCCGGCTTGACTAACTAGCAAGTGATGTTTGGGTGCTAAAACTGCAATTTGGCTTGGCTTGACGCCCGAATTAAGCAATTTTTTGATTGATTGAGCGATAAATTGACGCTCAGCGGCCTGACTTTTAAAATTAATTCGTTCAATTTGGCAAGACTGGCTGACATCTTGGTGAGCGACAATTTGCTTGGTAAATTTCTGATCGTCAGCTGGCTGGACTCGATTTTCAATCTGGCCAGCAATATTAGCCGCAAAAGCCAACACGTCAGCGTGCGAACGATAATTGATCGTCAAATTGATCAGCTTGACATCACTCCATCGCTCGATAAATTGCTGCATATTCGAATAGTCAGCACCCTGAAAAGCGTAAATCGCTTGATCGTCATCGCCAACCACCATGATATTCGGTCGATTTTCGTTGACTGGATTGTCGCCCAGCAACTCGATGATTCGGGCTTGAGCTGGATTGGTATCTTGATATTCATCCGCTAAAATGTACTGATATTTTTCTTGCAAACTGTAGCGAAAATCGATATTGGTCTCAAGTGCGTTGATCAAACTGATGATCATATCATCAAAATCATACAGTCCACGCTCGGCCAGTTGTTGCTGATAAATTCGGTAAAGTTGGCTAACTAAACGCAATTTAGCAAGCTTTGATTGATCTTTGAAGATATATTGATCGGTGGTTGATTTCTTGAAATAATCACTGCGCCAAGCGGTCAGTGGCTTGGTCGAATTCTCCTCGGTCGCTTCCAGCAAGGCCTCGGCTAGTCGCTGATTGATGACTTTAAGCGAATTAGTTGGCGTCTCAAATTCAGCTAGCGTTTGATTAACTTGCTGATAAATCGGTAAAATTTTAGCCAAAGCTTGACGGCCAGCGGTTTCGGCCAGAATTTCAACTTGAGCTTCCGCTGCTGCGAACGCCTGCTCGTCTTGCTCCAACAAAGCTTCAAGATCATCAGGCTCCAGATCAGCCTGCTTAAGTTTGCTAATTAAACCTAAAATCGCTTTGGCGTCGGTGTAAAACAACTGGTTTTTGTAACTCAAATTAGCCCTGGCGTCCTCAATAATCTGATGCTTGCTAATCTCATCAGCCACTTGATCAAAATTATAATCGGCAAAATACTCGCGATTAGAATTAATCAAATCCTGCGCCAAGCCGTGAAAAGTGAAAATATTGACCTTAAACGCTTGCTCGCCGATGATTTTTTGCAATCGATTGCGCATATTCTCGGCGCCCGTATCGGTGAAAGTTAGGCACAAAATATTTTGCGGCAAAGTGTCGGTAGTTTCGAGAATTTTCATCACTCGCGCTGATAGTAACTGGGTTTTGCCAGTGCCAGGGCCAGCCAGCACCAAAACTGGTCCTTCGATGGTGTCGACCGCTAATCGCTGGTCGGGGTTGAGATTGTCATAAATTTTTTCCATTAGTTAAATTATACCCGATTTTGGGTTTTAATGATAAGATATAAGTAATGAGTTTTAATCAATTGTATAACAGCGTTAGTTTAGAAAAGATAGCCAGCGACCACTTTGGCAAGCAAATGGTGGTTGATGAGGTAATTTTGTCGCAAAAACCAGTCGGTCGATCGCTGAAAGCGACGGTCTTTAGGACTGACAAAAATCAGCTGTTTGTCTATTTTGAGGGCGAAACGAAGGTGATTTTGGGTGATATCAAGAAGATCATGTCGTACATGGGCCTGTCAGCTGATAAATATTTGCCGCCCGCTGGGAGGCAAGATTATTTTACGGATATCGCTACCCAGCATTTTCAGAAAATTTTTCCGGCTCGGCAGCTTAGTTCGGAGCAAGAATTGGCTTATTATAAGACGCTGGTTCCCTACAATCCAGCTTTGGTTCAGATTAAAAAAATCAAAAACGGTCTGATTAGGATTTATGATGCTGATGTCAGGGGTGGTTGGCGCAATTTTAAGCGCTATAATTACAATAAAATTGATGAAATTAAACAGCTTTAAGCTAAACAAAAACACACCCTGATGGCGTGTGATTTTCTGGAGCCGCGATCGGGATTTGAACCCGAGACCTCATCCTTACCATGGATGCGCTCTACCGACTGAGCTATCGCGGCATACCTACTTTCTATCGCG
>CAYLXN010000005.1:0-17744 GCA_964388235.1 uncultured Candidatus Saccharibacteria bacterium | reverse complement strand
CCATGCGCTCTACGATTGACTTACGTTTCACGCAGGAGCTATCGCGGCATACCTACTTTCTATCGCGCCATGCGCTCTACGATTGACTTACGTTTCACGCAGGAGCTATCGCGGCATACCTATGTTTTAGGTAGCGCAGGTCGCCCTATGCACGCGCTTGAAATTATACCAATTTAAATAAACTTTAGCAAGCCAGTTAGCACACCAATTTTTTGAAATCGTATTTTTTGCCTAAATCAGCGATTTTGATCCGCAGATCTTTGCCTTTCAGGGAGAAAATCCGCTCCAAAGTCAAAGCATCATTATCTAAAGCTAAATTTAGTGTCCCAAAATGAATCGGGATGAAGACTTTGGCTTTCATTCTGGTGAACATCTGGTAGCTCTGCTCGGGATTGCAATGCATTTCTTCCATATCTACTGGCTGATAGCAACCAATTGGCATGAAAACAATATCTGCCTCAATTCCGTCAAAATTATTAGTAGCAGCAGTGTCGCCAACCACCAGGATTTTGATTTCGGGTGTTTCAAATAAATAGCTCAGCGTGTCAACCATCTCCCCTCTATAAAAACGTCGTCCGTCGTGCTTGCATCTAAAAGCTGTGACTTTTAGCTGGTCGTTTAAATATTCTGGGGCATTAGGGCGAAGAGTTTTGATCTGCTTAAAACTGAGGTGGCGCACGTATTTGTTGACTTTCAGCGGCGTGACAATGGTCGCATCTTTGTCCAGCAGTCGCAGCGATGGTTTATGTAGGTGATCGCTGTGGGCGTGGGTGATAAATACATAATCGTAATCGTACTCCAGGCTCCCCCGCAGCAGCTTGTCGGTTTTCTTGATGCCTTTGAGGTGATTGTAGAGAATTGGATCAGTGATAATCTTGACGCCGTTTAGATTTAGCGCCAAAGTCGAATGCCCGATAAACACGAAACTATTGTTAGTTAATTTATCAACATCAATTTCTTGCGATTGACGAAACCATTTTTTGATATTGATATAGCCAACTTTGGTCAAAAATTTCAGCCGATCAGTTGCTCCAAGTTTTACCATTGCTCTATTTTAGCAGTTTATGGCCGTTGCTGTAAACCGAGTAAGTGGTTCTGTCAACTCTGTCAAGAGACAAAAGCCGCCTGAGTGTTGATTTTTTGTTGTAAAAAAGTGCTAAAGCTTGATTTATTATTATTTTAGTTGTATTATTTAGATGTTTTCATTTTTGTTTAAAAATAAAATAAAAAGGAGGAAATGAAAATGAAAAAGTCATTTAAAACTAAAAACTTAAGAGCAATAGCAATGCTAGTGCTTATCTCTATATTAGCCACAACAGGAGGTACTGTGGTTAATGCTGTAACGATGATACCTTCACCTAAAGAGATGATCTATAAAGGGGTAAATTATAAACAATACCCCGGAAAGGATCGTTATGAAACAGCGGCGAACGTTGCTGTTTCGGAAGGAGCTGTGGGTGGCACAGTAGTCATCGCAAGAGGCGATGATTTTGCTGACGCGCTAGTCTCCGGCTCTCTAGGCTCACCGATTCTGCTTTCTCGCAGAAAAGGAATCCCAGAAAGCACTCTAAGTGCAGTAATGCAGTTAGAGCCAGCAAAGATAATTTTTGTTGGTGGGGCTGATGTCCTTCCAGAGGATCAAGTTAGCTTACTAAAAAGTAAACTGACTGGAGCAAATATAGTTCGTCTGTCAGGGTCTGATCGTTATGCAACAGCAGTTGCTGTTGCGAAGTATATCGATCCTAGCAACAAAAAAGATGTTATTGTTGCTAGAGGAGATATATTCGCCGACGCATTATCAGCAGGAACGTTTCTGGGAAAAGGCAATAGTGTTTTGTTATTAACAAGACCTAGCAGCTTGCCCGAGGAAACGAGGAGCCTATTAAAGAGCAGAAAAACTGTTCTACTAGTAGGTTCTGAGGCTGCTATCAATGCCAATGTTCAAAAGAACATTGAGACATTAACAGATAATGATGTCTCAAGAATTGGCGGAAGAAATCGTTATGAGACTTCTGTCAAAGTGGCGACGCACGTCTATCCGGCTCCATCTATGCAAAACATATCCCTGGTAAGGGGAGATGTTTTTGCTGACGGAGTAGTTTCATCTTTTCTGGCTACCAAGTTTCAAGGGCCAGTAATACTTACAGAGAGTCTCTGTAAGTATATACCGACCAGCATAGGGTCAGTAAGAAGAATCTTTGTTCCTGGCGATGCGTTAGGAAAGGTGGAGGATTGTTTACCAAAAGTAGATGATCCGAAACCGCCAGTGGTGGATCCAAAACCAACGGATCCAGTCGACCCTAAGCCAACGGATCCAAAGCCGCCGGTTGACCCGACGGACCCAACGCCAACAGACCCTACCGATCCTGTTGATCCGACAGATCCAACGGATCCGCCAGTCGATCCTGACCCAACGGACCCACCAGTCGATCCAGATCCAGACCCAACGGATCCTACGTACAGCCAGTACGCGGATCCGCAAGTGATAGCTCTGCTTCCACAATTTACAGAGCTTGAAGAGCAGTTGCGTCCTTGGAATGATGAGTGGCTTGCTGGTAGATTTCCAATGGTACCAGGAGGGTTAGTAAATTCTTCATATTCATACATGAAAGACTACTCATCAGGTCCGTTTTTGACGGACGATGAATACGCTCAAGAATTCGGGAGTCTGGAGACAGCTCAAAGGCTACTATCAAATGCTGAAAAGGCGTTTGTCTTCGCGAATTACTATGATTCTATAGAAGAGTCTATAAACGATAGTACTTCAGAAGGCTTTGGGCTTATTTTTGACAAGGCTGTAAAGATTTATTATGATTCAGATCTTTACACAGAAGAGTCCTATGCTAGGTTTTTAATTCAGTATGAAAAATCTAGAGTAGTAAATAATAATCTAACAGAAAATCCACTAGATTATTATGATGAAGAAACTGGATTCAGCTCATATCCGGTTTACACAAACGAGCAGATACTTGTAGAGCAAGCTGCCCTACAAGTAGCTATTGATCAAGTAGAATTAAAATAGCGGGAGCTGAACAAATAGCTCCCGCAACAAACATAGTACCTTTATCCTATAAGGCCGATCTGACGATCGGCCTTATTTTTTTGCTATAATATAGATTATGAAACAGCAATTATTGGTAGAGGCGAGGCTTGAGTCGAGTTTGGCTGGCGGCGGACAGACGATGGCGCTAGTTGATCGCGGTGAGGTTCACAAGCGAGCTTTTGTTTGGGGTGGGTTGCCAGGTGAGCTGGTCAAGCTGAAAATTATCAAGCAGCGAGCTGGAATTCTTGAGGCTCAAGTAGCGGAAGTGCTTGAAGCGTCACCGCAGCGGATTGATGCCGCCGATCCTGAGATTTACATCTCGACTAGCCCATGGCAGATTTATGATTTTGACTACGAGCAACAACTAAAAATTGAGCAAATTAAGCTAGCTTTTGCTCAGCAAAAAATTGCTATACAGCCGCCTGAGATGAAGACCGATCGGCAGATCTATGGCTACCGTAATAAAATGGAATACACTTTTTGGTGGAATAATGAAACGGAGCAGATCGAGCTAGCTGTCTATCGTCGTGGTACCAAGGGCAAAATTGCTACCGATACAGGTTCGAGTCTAGCGCTAGCCGCTATCAATCAAGCTGCACTGGATGTGGTTAAATTACTAAACCAAAAGCAACTTCAAGCTCGCCAGCTTAAAACTCTGCTGCTTCGCGCCGATCAGTCCGAGCAAGTCATCGCTCAGTTATACGTCATTGACAGAGAGCTGAAGAGGGTTTTTGATGATCAAGATTTTGAAAAGTTAAATCTAAATGGCTTTGAAGTTATTTATTCTGATCCGCGTTCGCCGGCTAGCAAAATTACCGACAGATTGACTAGTTTTGGTCAAACCAAATTGACCGATTCACTTTTCAATAAAACTTTTTCTTATCCGGCTGAAAGTTTTTTTCAGATCAATTTGCCAGTTTATCAATTGGCGCTAAGTGATATTGCCGAGAATTTACTGCCCGACTTGCCAGTGGTTGATTTTTATAGTGGCGTCGGGACAATTGGCTTGTCGGTGGCGGACGCAAATACCGAGCTTAAATTAATTGAAATCAACCCTGCTGCGGTAGACGAAATGGCTAAAAACATTAACCGGCTTGGCTACAAAAAAGCCAGTGCTGTTTTGTCGGCTAGTGAAAACGCAACAGAATTTATCAGCCGAGAATCGACTTTGATTGTTGATCCGCCTCGAGCTGGTTTACACACAAAAATGATCGATCAAATCCTAACAGTCAAGCCTAAACGGTTAATTTATCTCAGTTGCAACCCAGTTACACAAGCGCGTGATGTGGCAGTTTTGCAAGAAAAATATCACCGCAGTCGCATAATTGGCTATAATTTTTTCCCAAGAACACCGCATGTTGAAAGTCTTGTAATTCTTGATGCTAAATAAAACCACCTCTGTTTGTTGGAGGTGGTTTATGAACTTTTATTTAAAATTTAAAGTCCGTATTTTGTCATGAAATATTCCATCATGACCTTTTCGAATTCTTTGACGAAATCGACAAACGACTTTGCTTCGGCTGGTTTGGTGATGTTCAGGGCCTTATCTGATTTAGTAAGCGTAATGTGGTCGATATTTTTGGCGGCGTCAGTGCCATTCTTTGGGACGATTTTAACGGCGTCGATCTGATCGAGTCCAGTGACGGTTGCGTAAATATCAAAATCTTTATCGATATCTTTCATCTCTTCTTCGTCGAAAGCCTTGATGACTTCACATTTTTCAATCATGGTTTTTAGCTCGGTATTTTCATTGCCTAGCGCCTCGATGTACTGTTTCATTTTGGTTTCGTCGATGGTGACTTTTAGCTCGCGCTTGCCATCACTGTTCTTAGTCTCTGATTCAGTCACGATATACTGATGCTGTTTGTAAAGCTTGCCAGGGTTGATTCCTTTAACTTGGTCGTAACCAACCGCAGAAATGGCTTTGGTACATTCTTCGGCTTGTTTTTGCTCTGGAGTTTGCTCAGTTTTTTGGTCTTGGTAATCAGTCATCTCCCCTTCTTCAAGTTTTTTAATTTCTTCTGAGTTGACTTTTTGCCAATCACCTACCAATTTGTCATTTACTAAATTAGCTAGCTTGTCCGATCCAGGCGTCAAGCCGCCGATTAGTTTTTTCAGCTCTTGCTTGGCTTTATCGTTTAAATTAAGCTTAAAATATTGATCAGCCTTGTCAGCGTCGTTTAGGTTGAGAAATAGCTCTAAATCGCCATTTATATCTGAATTATCGGCTGGATCGATGCTGGTTTTGTTGGTCAAAGTCTTGTTAGTTTGGTTAACTGTAAAATCTAAGTTTATATTCTTGATGTATTTTGTAAATTCAGCATTCTCTTGGTTATGCTTGATGGCAATTTTGGCGCTTAGGTTGGCTTGTTGTTGCTTTAGATTCTGATTCATCGCCTTAGCAAAAATATTTTCAGGCTGTCGAGCGTAAACGGCGTAGCCAGCCAGCGAGCCAATTATCGCCACGGCCGCTACTGCGCCAATAATAAGCGGTTTTTTGTTGGTTGTTGCTTTGTTTTTTAAGCTCAATCCCTCTGTAGATTTAGCCTTAACGGGTGGTTTATTTAAAGTTGATTTTGGTGCTTGATTATCCATATTTCTTCTCCTTTATAAATTTAATTGTAGCAGAAACTACCCTTTTCGCCAAAATACTTGAACAGAGGCTTTCAAAGCCTCTTTTTAATGGATTACGACTTCGTCGGCGTATTTGAGCATCAAGTGGTAGATCGAGTCAAAATCGGTGTCTGGCAACGTGTCAGCCGTGTTATAGCTTGGATCTAATGTTTTAGCGGGTCTGAAATGTTGCAGCGCAAAGCGTTGGATTTTTTTGTCATCAGCGGTTAGCTCCTTGCCGATCGTTTCAAAATCCGCCACTTGGTGCAATCGATCAACAATCGTGGTCCGAAATTCATAATCTACACCCGAGTTTTTGATCAGCCCAATACTAGTTTTGATGTCGTCGATATTAACGTTAATGTTGACGGTTTTTGGGTAATTATCAAAGGAATTTTTAATATCCATTGCCACAAAATCCAGCATTTTTTGATCGTACAGTTGTCTCAGGATTTCTGGTTGAGTGCCGTTAGAGTCTAATTTGACCAAAAAGCCCATCGCCTTCACTTGTTTGATAAAATCAATCAAGTCAGGTTGCACTGTCGGCTCGCCTCCCGAGATAGTGACCGCTTCAACCAAGCCTTGGCGACTCTTGATAAAGTCGAGAACTTCCTGTTGATCAAGCGATTCTGGGAAACGCTCAGGCAATACCAGCTCGGGATTGTGACAAAAGCCGCATCGGAAATTACAGCCGATAGTGAAGATGGCGATGCAACTTTTGCCAGGATAGTCGACTAGCGATAATTTTTGCAGTCCGCCGATTAGCATTTAGCCTTGATTGCTTGCTTGACGTTGACTTTTTCTCGCATGGCAAATTCAGCTTGCTTACCATTGTTCCATGATTTGACTGGGCGAAGGAAGCCAACGACTCGAGAATAGATTTCAGTTTCTTCTTTACATTTTGGACAGGTGGCGTGTTCGCCTCTGATATAGCCATGATTTTTGCAAACTGAGAAGCTTGGACTGAAGGTGAAGTAAGGTAGCTTATAGTTTCGACAAACGGTTTTGACTAAGTTTTTGAGGATCTCAGGGTCATCAATTCGTTCACCTAGGAAGAAGTGAATGACGGTGCCGCCGGTGTATTTAGTCTGTAATTCATCTTGCAAGTCTAGCAATTCGAATAGGTCATCGGTGTAATTGACTGGCAAGTGGGTTGAGTTGGTGTAAAACGGCGCTTCGACCTCTTGGCCAATACCGTTGGCAAAGTTGGCAGTCTCAGGGAAATCTTTCTGGTCGATTTGCGCTAGGCGATAAGTAGTGCCTTCAGCTGGTGTGGCTTCGAGGTTGTAATTATTGCCCGTTTCGACTTGGAACTTAACCAGCTCATCACGGACATGGTCCATAATCTCTTCGGCCAATTTGCGTCCTTTGTCTGAGCCAATATCTTCACCGATTAAATTCAACAAAGCCTCGTTCATACCAATAATTCCGATAGTTGAGAAATGGTTGGTCCAGTAGCTGCCAGTCGATTGCTTGATCTCTCGGAGGTAAAATTTGGTATAAGGGTATAAGTTGGCTTGAGTCAGGTCTTCGAGGGTTTTGCGTTTAACCTCTAGGCTTTCTCGAGCTAATGATAGTAATTCATCCAGCCTCTGGTAGAAGTCTTTCTTGTTTTTAGCCTTAAGCCCGATTCGAGGTAAATTGATAGTTACCACACCGATCGAACCAGTCATTGGGTTGGCGCCGAATAAGCCACCGCCCTTAAATTCAAGTTGTCGGTTGTCAATTCGTAATCGACAGCACATTGAGCGAGCATCTTCGGGTTTCATGTCAGAATTGATGAAGTTAGAGAAGTAAGGCAGGCCGTATTTAGCTGAAGCTTCCCATAAGTTGGCAATTACTGGGTTATCCCAATCGAAATCTTCAGTGATATTGTAAGTTGGGATTGGGAAAGTAAACACTCGGCCGCTAGCATCGCCTTCGGTTAGTACTTCAAGCAAAGCTCGGTTGAAAATATTCATCTCCTCTTGGAAATCGCCATAATTCTCTTTTTGCCATTCACCACCGATAATCGCTGGAGTCTTGGCTAGATGCGTTGGCGCGTTGAGGTCAAGGGTGATGTTAGTAAATGGTGTCTGGAAGCCGACTCGAGTGGAGACATTGACATTAAAGACAAATTCTTGCAAAGCTTGCTTAACGGCTTTGTAGTCTAAATTATCATAACGAATAAATGGAGCTAACAGCGTATCAAAGTTCGAGAAAGCCTGAGCGCCTGCTGCCTCGCCCTGCAAAGTGTAAAAGAAGTTAACGATTTGACCCAGAGCCGAGCGGAAATGTTTAGCTGGTTTGGACGAAATCTTGTTTGGCACGCCAGTGAAGCCAGTTTTTAGCAAGTCAAGCAAATCCCAACCCACGCAGTAAACACTGAGCAAGTTGAGGTCGTGAATGTGAAAATCCCCTGCTTTGTGAGTATCGCCGATTTTCTTAGAATAAATTTTGTTTAACCAATAGTTTTTGCTAACTTCAGTTGAGATGTAATTATTCAAGCCTTGGAGTGAGTAGCCCATGTTGGAGTTTTCTTTGATTTTCCAATCGAGATTGCTTAGGTAGGAATCAATAAGTGAAATATGGTTTAAAGAAGTAATTTCTCGGATGTTCTTGCGCTTTTCTCGATAGAGAATGTAGTTTTTGGCGGTTTCAGGATAGCCGTCTTTCATTAGCTGCTTTTCAACCATGTCCTGAACTTGTTCAACAGTTGGCGTTTCATCAGTGAAGTCTTTTTGGAGCTGTTTAACCACCGCAGTTGTCATTTGGCGGGCTTCTTTTTTACCGAATTCATCAGTGTCGACCACCGCCTTAAGGATAGCTTTTCTAATTTTATCCTCATTGAATCGAACAGTTTTACCGTCGCGTTTTATTATTTTTGTTAATTTGTTGCTTGTTGACATAGCCTTCCCTTCCGTTAGCAAACAGCCGCCTAGGTTTTTACTAGACAGACAAGTCTGTAAACTTTTAATTATTCATAGTTTTTGTTGTTACTTTGCATAAGTCTCTCGAACTAAATGCTTATGCTTTATATTAGTTAAAAAACGGAAGTTAGTCAATGTTTTGTTGTAAATAATGTTGTTTGATTTTGGGCTAAAATATTGGCTTGTTTAGATTATAATACATTTAACGAGTAAACGAAAGTTTATAAAATTGACTTTCACAGATAATATTATAAAATAGTATTAAAGGAGATTTATGAGAGAATCGTTTGAGAAGGTTTTTACGGATTGGAATAGAATTAATAATGAGCGTCAAAAGCTGCAAAGCATTTACATGCTGATCGTGTTCTTGGCTTTGATTGCTGCGGGGCTGTTTAGTTTGGTTAATTATCGAGTTGGACAAAACATTCTTTTGATTTCAGGTATTGGGGCGATGGTTTACTTGATTAATTTGGTGACTTGGGCGCTGTTTGACTCGCTATCAAATGAAATCAGTCGAAAAAAGCAACCACCTGCGAAAAAGAAATAGGTTATGGTAGGTTTTAGAAAGCCTATCTGATTCAAGTCCCGGTGGTCCCTCCAGAATAATCGGAACTGCCGTTCACTTTTCCTGTTTTGGATTGGTGTTTTTGCTTTTGCTAGCTGCTTAAAATCCAGACGTCGCTACTTAACCTTAATTATGTTGGCCGTTAGTTTAATCGGCTAGGGAGGTTATAATCAACCCAACGTGATTAGAGCTTCATTTTGTAAATTAAAACACTCTCTGCCAAATAACAGAGGGTGTTAAATTCAAATTGGTGCTGGGAGAAGGATTCGAACCTTCGAAGGCGAAAGCCGACAGATTTACAGTCTGTTGTGTTTGACCGCTTCACTATCCCAGCCAAACTTATCAGTTATTATACGGCAAAAATCTATTTTTTCAACCACTAACTAATTAATTTTGATTTGCGCTTTTGGCTACGCTTGGTCTTGAGCGGTTTTTTAGCAGTCTGCTTAGCTTTGCGCTGTTGATCTTGTTTTTGTTTTAACTGATTAGCGATCATTTTTTCAGACTTTACTCTCAGGCCCTGGGCTAAATCATCTTGACCAATCCGCTCATAGGAATTAGCCAGCAACTTAAGCATTTGAGGATTTGAGTCGATCGATACTGCTTTTTCTAGTAAACTAGTCATTTTGTGATAATCACCTAATTTTTCCTGAACCTTGGCATAGGCCACGTAACGAACCGCAACGTCGTCCTCGATCGCCAGCGACTGCTCGAAAGCTTCGGCGGCCTTGACGTAATTTTTATCGTTGTAAAAAATTAAGCCAATGTTGTGCAAATTAGCAGCACTCGGCTCTAAGCTTTGAGCGATTTCAAAACACTCGATGGCTTCTTTGGCCTTGTCTTGTTTAGCATAGATAATCCCCAAACGATTGTAAGCGTTGGCGTTTTTCTCATCGACCCTAAGAATTGTCAGCAGAGCTTTTTCGGCTCTGAGTAATTTGTTGTCTCGAATCGATTGCTGGGCCATGTTCCAGTAGCGCTCGATGCTATTGATAATTTTTGCCGCGTCAGCGGTGATTTTCTCCGAAGGGCTGCGGTAAATAATTAGATAAAACCCGACTGCCGCGATAAATAATAAGCCTATCATTATCTTGACATTATAACACAGCTTGCGTCAAAACAAGACCTGTTGAAATATTAGCTTCAAGTTTATCAACCACATCCAACCAGATTTGAATTTGATCCAAAGTCGCTTGAGTCCGATTACTTTTCAGGCTGATGTAAAGAATCTTAAGTACTGCCTCAGCCAGATCAATTGATAATTGGCGATCTTTGCTAATTTTGCGAATTTCAATTAATCGGGTGAATCGGTCGGTGGTTAAGATTTTTTTGGCGGTAGAGGTTATTTCAGCTTGCTGCTTAAGGTAATTTTGATCGTTGGCTAATTTATTCCAAGCCCCGAAATCGTCACCTGCTAGAAACTGAATTTGACTTAAGATTTTTGGTGGTAAGTCAAGATTAGCCGTTAGCGACCGCTTCAGACTATCGGCGGACGGCGATTGAAGCTGAAAGTTAACCGCCCGCGATTTGATCGTTGGTAAGAGTTTGTTCGATCGATTTGTCAGTAAAATAAATTGATTGTTGGCGTTTGGTTCCTCGAGAGTTTTTAACAGTGAATTCTGAGCGGCAGTGACCATTCTATCGGCTTGATTAATTAAAAACAGCCGTTGGCGTTGATGCTGAGTGGTAGTTAGTTTTATTATCTCTCTGATGGCGTCTATTTTGATTTTGCATTCTTGAGGTTCGACGGCAATCAGCTGACCGCTGTTTTTTGTTTTAAGAAAATCAACAACTAAGTGCAAATTGCCGACATGAGGGTTGGTGATGATTATAGCTTGGTTTTGGGCTAAGACTTTTTCTAGCCGGCTCACCTGCTCAGCACCGAATAATTCTAAGAACATTTTTGGGTAAACTCCGCAGGTATTTTAGCTGAAAAAGTCATTTGCTTACCGTTTGGGTGGCAAAAGGCTATACTAGACGAGTGCAAAAACAGTCTGTTGGCGGATTTGTTGCCATAGAGCTTATCGCCTAAAATTGGGTTGCCTAAATAAGCTAAATGAACTCTTAATTGATGAGTGCGTCCAGTTTTAGGCATTAATTTCAATAAATAGAGGTTGTCGGCGCACTTTTTTTGTAATTCGACAATAGTTTCAGCCGCCCGTCCAGTGGCATCAACTGTAAATTTACCGCCAGCCAACGATCTTTTGATTGGTAAATCTATTTTAAACACGGTGTGTTTGAAGGGTTTGCTGACCAAGGCTAAATATTGTTTTTCAACTAGCCGATCTTTGAACTGCTGTTTGAGAAAATCTCGAGTTTTGGCATTCTTGGCACCAATCATAATCCCCGAAGTGTCTCGATCAAGTCGATGGACCAACCCTCCACGATCATCGTTGGTGGCAAAATCACCTCTTTGGCGCAAAAAGTCAGCTACTGTAAATTCGGCTTCGACACCTGGCTTGGCTTCAGATAATACACCGACTGGTTTGTTAAAAACAATCAGCGATTCGTCTTCAAAGATAATTTCAAACTCAGTAGCTTGGATTTTGGTGACTTGATCGTCAATCTGCAATTCAACACCATCGGAAAATAATTCACTTGGGGTGTTAATGGTTTTGCCGTCAACAGTGACTTTGCTCGCTAAAATTAACTTTTTAAGCGATGAACGTGATTTATCGGGAAATTTCTCAATCAACAGCTGATCAAGCCGAAACTTAGCGGAGGTAATTTTGATCAAATAAGCTGTTTTGCGCTGCCAAGGCACGCCAAAAAGTGCCTCTTGGTGTGGATTAGGAATTAACTCAATCAGATTAAATCCTAAAATTTGCTTAATTTTGGCAAGATCATCATCGACCGCCTCATCAAACAAAACAACGTATGGCTGATCGTCCAGCCGAAATTTAACAGCGGTATTATGTGGCTGAGGATTATAACTAGCAATATTTTTGATTGAATTGGCGCTAACTGAAAGCCCAAATTTGGCCAAAAGATTTTTAATTTTGATGGCGTTGAGCCGCATAATTACCTCAAGCCGATGGCTTTTTGAACTCGAAGCAGGGTTTCGTTGGCAGTTTGATTCATGGCCGACTCCGATGTTTTGAGCTTAGCGGTGATTTGAGCGGCGTCGATCGCAGCTAGTTTTGATTGAAATTCAGTCAGCCAGTCGACAACTGCCGTAGCAACGACCTTCTTGAATTCGCCATAGCGAGTCTTGCCTCGCCACTCAGCAATGACCTGATCTAGCTCCTGGCCGGTCAGAGTTGCTAGTATTTGCAGTAAATTGGCAATGCCAGGCTGATTCAGCCAATCGAAATTAATCTCGGCTAAGTTGTCGGTCGTCGCCGACATGATTTTATCGTAAGCCGCCTGCGGTGTATCGGACAGCATGATTTTAGATTTATGACTATCAGCCGATTTACTCATTTTTTTGGTCGGATCAACCAAATCCCGAATCCGAATACCTTCTTTATTGCCCATGAATTCAACCTGTTTTTGAGTCGCTTCAGGTACGGTAAACAATTCACCAAATTTATTATTCATCCGAATAGCCAAATCGCGAGCTAGCTCCAAATGTTGGAACTGGTCCTCGCCAACTGGCACCCATTTGGCATTATAGAGCAAAATATCAGCCGCCATCAGCACTGGATAATTAAACAAGCCAACTGTAATTGCGTCGGCGTGCTGAGCCGATTTATCTTTAAACTGAGTCATCCGACTGATTTCACCAAAACCAGCAAAACAATCTAAAATCCAAGTTAATTCCGAATGAGCTGGAATGTAGCTCTGGCGATAAATAAAAGTGTTTGGATTGTCTAAGTCAAGGCCAGCCGCGAGGTAATATTTCAGATTTTTAAAAATATTGTCTTGTAAGGTCGAATGATCGATTGGCGTCGTAAAGCTATGCAAATCAGGCACGAACATGTTAATTTGATGATCTTGGCCATACGATTTTTGCAGCTCCACCATCGGCACAAAGGCACCAATATAATTACCTAAAGTCAAATCGTCATTAGCTCGAATACCAGTTAAAATCACGTCTTTCATGCTTTAATTATAGCATACTGTTAAAAATAATTATTTAACGTAAAATTCGATCAAATTGTTGATTTCGCAACTGATTTTATTGAACATTAGGCGATTAGCGTCGTGAGTACCAATAATCTTATGGCTCCAAACAAATGGTGATTTATCATCGATTTCTGTCAAATTAGCTTCGACAATTAACGGGTCAAAAGCCCCGTAGTAAATCAAACTTGGAATTCTCAACCTCAAAATCTCATCATAAGAATCTTGATTGATAATCGCATTTTTCAGCGTCGAAATGAAAATCTCCCGATAACGATCGTTGTCTTGATAGTCGTACTTCAGGAAATTGTTAACCGCCAAACGAGTACCCTCTAGTGCTAGCGGATTTTTAATAATTAAATCATAAAACTTCAGCAAAGCCTGCTCCTGAACGTTTTTCTTTTTGGCTTTAGTTTTGTAAATTGGTGGCGAAATCAGCATCTGGTAATCAACCAAATGAGGATAAAGGCTGGTAAATTTAATCGCCACTAATGACCCCAGCGAATGGCCGATAATTAATAGCGGATCATTTTTGCCGATAAAAATCAAATTACTAATCAGGGTGGCATGCAGAGATTTAGCCTGAGTTTCGAGGTCAAAAGTTTGCCATTCGGATTTGTTCGAGCCACCAAAACCAATCAAGTCAACCACCACCACTCGGACTTTTGATTTTTTCGAAATCTTTTCGACGTAGCGATTCCACATTTCACCATCAAGCCCAATACCGTGAATAAAAACAATTGTTAGTTTTGGTCGCTTGCTGCCGAAAACTCTAACCTTCATCGAATAAGGAACGTTAAAAGTCTGACGCAATTTATCTTCAAGTGAAATCATAGCTTCTATTATAAAAAGAACCACCGCAGTTTGCAAATGGTTCTTTTAAAATTAAGCTTAATTGACTTAACGCTTGGAGAATTGCTCCTTCTTGCGAGCGCCACGCAAACCGTACTTTTTGCGCTCCTTCTCACGAGAATCACGCTTCAAGTAGCCAGCCTGCTTCAGAACAGCTCGAAGATCAGGAAATTGAGCCACCAGAGCCTTAGCGATAGCTGATTTGATCGCGTCAACTTGTCCGCTCAAACCACCACCTTCAACTTTGATTGTAATATCAAAATCTTTCTGCTTGTTGACTAGCACAACTGGATCAAGCACCTCAGCAGCTAATTTTTTATTTTGACAAAAATAATCTTCGGCAGTTTTGTCGTTGATCGACAGTTTGCCTTTGCCTGCATAGAGTCTAGCCCGTGCGGTTGATTCTTTGCGTCGCCCCAACCCGTAGTAATATTTAGCTTCTGCCATTATTTAGCCTCCGTTTTTGATTTTTTTAAAGAAATGGCTTGCGGATTTTGAGCTTGGTGCTCATGTTCGGCGCCAGAATAAACCTTTAGCCGTTTTAGTCGGCCATCACGTAATTTGTTGTCTGGCAACATTCCGCGCACAGCAATTTCGATTAGTTTTTCTGGTTGCTGCTGTCGAAGTTCAGCTAAAGTTTTGAATTTAATGCCGCCAACGTAACCAGTGTAATGGTAATAGCGCTTGGCTAATTCTTTGTCGCCAGTAACTTTTACCTGTTTGGCATTGATAACTACTACGTAATCACCGCCATCAACATGAGGAGTGTAGGTAGGTTTATCTTTGCCGATCAGTGATTTAGCAACTTCAGCGGCGACTCGGCCTAAGGTTAGTTCTGAAGCGTCAATCAACAACCATTGTCGCTTGACTTCAGTTGGTTTCTGACTGTAAGTTTTTTTAGTCATTATTTAGCCTCCTTTGCTGCAGGCTTGCTTTCGGCAGGTTTTTCGTCCGTCTTTGGCTGGTCTTTGGTTTCAATTTTTGCAATCGGTTTTTCGGTAGGATCGTAATCAAAATCAATCTCATCGACAAATTCAACAATTGCCATTTCTGCTCCATCGCCAACTCGAGTAGTAGTCTTTTCGATTCTCAAAAAACCACTGTCGCGATCGGTTAACTGAGGTGCGATCACATCAAGCAGAGTCAAAGTAGCTTGACGGGACCCGAGTCTAGCTTCAATCAAGCGCCGATTAGCTAAGCCGCCTTTTTTGGCTTTAGTTATTATTTTCTCAGTCATCGGCAAAATTTCTTTCGCCTTAGGCAAGGTGGTTTCTATTCGCCCAGAATCGATCAAGCTAACCATCAAGCCACGCCAAAGCGCACGCCGTTGATCTCGCTCTCGCCCAACCTTGCGACCTTTATATCCGTGTCTGTGCATTTAAATCTCCAACTCCGCTAGCTTTTCCTTAACTTCATCAAGAGCTTTAGTTCCAAAACCTTTTAATTCCTTCAGATCTTGGTCATCAAGACTAATTA
The DNA here is from genome assembly GCA_964388235.1 of uncultured Candidatus Saccharibacteria bacterium. Classification (GTDB taxonomy): domain Bacteria; phylum Patescibacteriota; class Saccharimonadia; order Saccharimonadales; family Saccharimonadaceae; genus CAYLXN01. Next base: position 2,221 of record CAYLXN010000005.1, on the reverse strand, counting down.
AGTCGCTAACTGTTTTTATGTCATTATTTACCAAGGCGTTGGCGGTTCTAGCCGACAAACCCAGGTCTTCGATTGAAGTCGATAGCTCTGAATTACTGTCTTCGATTTCTTCGCCAGCCGTTGGTGCTGGTTCGACCATTGTACTACCCGCTAAAGCTTGGTACTGATTGGCTAAAATAGCTGCTGCCTGCTCAAAAGCTTCAGTTGGTGTAATTGAGCCGTCAGTTTCGACAGTTAACTCTAATTTTTCTAAGTTAGAATTGTCACCAACTCGAGTGTCAGAAACTTTGTAACGGACTCGGCGTACTGGACTAAAGACTGCATCCATGGCGATCATGTCAGAGTGGGTTCGCTTGTCGGTTGATTCTTCGATAGTTCGATAACCTCGCCCTGATTCGACTACCAGCAGAGCTTCAAATTTGGCTTTTGGATCGTCGATAGTGGCGATGATTTGGTCTTTATTGATCACCTCAACGTCAGCTGTGGTTTTAATATCAGCAGCCGTGACTTCACCAGAACCAGTTTTGCTAATTGAAATCTCAACTGGTTTGTCGCCATGAACAATCAAGTGAACGTTTTTCAAGTTCAAGATGATGTCAAGCACGTCTTCTTTAACGCCCTTGAGGGTAGTAAACTCGTGAGTCGCTCCTTCGAATCTGGCAGCCACAATAGCGCCACCTTCGATACTTGAAAGCAAAACTCGCCTTAGGCTATTACCTAAAGTATTGCCGTAACCCTTGTGAATTGGGCTAACGATGATCGTTGAATTGGTTTCTGAATTCTTAACGACCTTATCTAATGCTGGATTATGAATTACTTTTGACATTTTCCCTACCTATCTTGAGTAATACTCAACTATCAATTGTTCATTTATATCATCTTCGACTTCATCACGTTTTGGTAAATCAGTAATTTTTATAGCCATTTTAACCACATCTTTTGTCAACCAACCCAATGATGGCTGCCCAGAATCGTTAACGATGTCAGATAAACTTTGGAAATAAACCGATTTCTGGCTTGGCTTACGAACCACAATTTCATCGCCGGGCTTAACCATGATTGATGGAATGTTGACTTTGTGTCCGTTTAATTCAAAGTGAGCATGAGTGACTAACTGTCTAGCGGCTCTTCTAGAAGGAGCAAAGCCAGCTCTGTAAATAGCGTTATCGAGGCGCTGCTCAAGCATTCGAAGTAAATTTTCACCAGCTAAGCCGTCTTGCTTTTCAGCTTTACGCATCAAAGATGCGAATTGTTTTTCCATCAAGCCGTACAGCCGACGGACTTTTTGCTTTTCGCGCATTTGAGTGGCGTAAAGGCTTAATTTGCCTCTTCGTCCATGAGCATGCTGCCCAGGAATACCAGTCTTGCGGACCATAATTTTATGGGCTTTGGGATGCAAAGCGTAACCTTCACGGCGACTTTGCTTAGTTATCGGGGAACGATCTCTAGCCATTATGCTCTCCTTTCTTTCTTAGGTCGAACGCCACCATGTGGGATGCCAGTTACGTCTTTGATTGAATTAATCTTGATGTCGCATCCAGTTAGTGCACGAATAGCGGCATCTCTACCTAAGCCAACACCGTTCACAAACACATCAACTGATGCTAGGCCATAGGCTGATTTAGCAGCTTCGGCCGCTTTTTCACAGGCAATCTGTGCAGCATAGGCGGTACCTTTTTTAGATCCACGAAAACCACAGCCACCAGCACTAGCTTGACTAATAACATTACCCTGTCGATCAGCGAAGCTGACGATAGTGTTATTGAAAGTTGCTTGAATGTGCAATTGACCAGCAACAACTGATCGTTTTTTGGTTGCTTTTTTCTTGGATGCCGATTTTGTAGTTTTAGAATTAATTTCTTGTTCTGCCATGTTCAATCCTATGTCTTAGATGCTGCCTTTGGTTGTGCCCCACCAACTGCGATCGCCCTACCCTTGCGAGTTCGTGCATTCGTTCGGGTTCGTTGACCGTTTACTGGCAAGCCAGAATTATGTCGCACACCTTTGTAGCTCTTTATGTCTTTGAGACGTTTAATATTATTAGTCACCAAGCGCTGTAAGTTTCCTTCAACCGTATAATTGCTATCCACAATGTCACGGATACGTTTTTCTTCAGCCTCGGTGAGATCTTTCACCCGAGTGGTCGGCTCAACTTTTGCCGCCGCAAGGATGTCCGATGCAATCTTAGGTCCGATACCATAAATATAGGTAAGCGCAACCT
>CAYLXN010000004.1:11359-49349 GCA_964388235.1 uncultured Candidatus Saccharibacteria bacterium | reverse complement strand
AAATATGATTTACCGGTGGTGCATAAATTAGATGAGTATGGTAAGTTTGTCGATGGTGATTGGCAGGGTGAATATTTGTGGGATGTGAATAAAAGTATTGCTAAACAAATTTTGGCCGACGGCAAGGCGCTAAAAATTGATTATATTCAGCATGAATATCCGCACAACCCGCGCACAGGCGAACGGTTGATTTATCGGGCGCACCCGAGTTGGTTTATGGATATTGACGGTCAGCGCCAAGAAATGTTGGATAACAATCAGCCGATTGATTGGTTCCCAGAACATATTAAAAACGGCCGTTTTGCTAAGACGATTGAGCAAGCGCCAGATTGGAATTTGAGCCGCGATCGGTTTTGGGCGACGGCGATGCCGGTTTGGGAAGGTGTTGACGAGGATGGAAATAAAAAGCAAATTGTGGTCGGCTCTTATGCCGAATTGAAAGAGTTATCTGGCGTGGAGCTGGAAGATTATCATCGACCATGGGTAGATGAACTTGAATTCGATAAAGACGGCGTTCACTACAAACGAATTGACAAAGTGATCGATGGTTGGTTTGAGTCGGGCTCGATGCCGTTTGCGCAATTCCATTATCCATTTGAAAATAAAACTAAGTTTGAGGCTAGTTTTCCGGGCGATTTCATTACTGAATATGTCGGGCAAGTGCGGGCTTGGTTTTACTATGTGCACGCGGTGTCGACGGCGCTGTTTGAAACTAATGCTTTCAAAAATGTGATTGTCACTGGTGTGGTGGCGGGCAATGATGGCCGCAAAATGAGTAAAAGTTTGGGTAATTATACTGATCCGAACGAGCTGATGGACAAGTTTTCGGCTGATTCGTTGCGATTTTTGCTGCTACAATCACCGCTGCTAAACGGTGAAGATTTCACTTTGATTGACAAAGATGTGGCCGATGTGGCGCGCAAATTATCGATGATTTGGAACATGTATGACTTTTTCACTATGTATGCCGAAGTCGACGACTGGGAATTTGATGGTCAGCTCAAAGATTCATTAGATAAACTGACTAATCCGCTTGATCGCTGGATCGTTTCGCGCTTGCATCAACTGGTGGCGGCGACTGAGCAAAATATGGATAATTATAATTTGCCTGATGCATTGAGTCCGATTTTGCTGTTTATTGATGATGCGTCGAACTGGTACGTCCGTCGGTCACGGCGTCGTTTTTGGAAATCGGAGGATGATGCTGATAAAAATCAAGCCTATCAGACTTTACACTATGTCTTGACTCGATTGTCAATTGCTCTGGCGCCGTTTGTGCCGTTTTTGGCGGAAGAATTGTATCAGAAAATGACTGGCGGCGAGAGTGTGCATTTGCTGGATTGGCTGTCAGCGGGTGAGGTTGATGAAAAAGTAATCGAGGAGATGGCGGCGGTTCGAGAGTTGATTAATGATGGTTTGAATCAGCGGGCTAAAGAGGGAATTAAGGTGCGTCAACCGCTGCAGACGGCGACAATCAAATCAAGACTCGAAACTTTGGATAAATTTGCGGAGATTCTTACGGAAGAATTAAATATCAAAGATGTTAAATTTGAAGCGACTGAATCTGAGCAAATGACGATTGAGCTCGACACTGAATTGACCTATGAGCTGCGACTGGAGGGTTTGGCGCGTGAAGTAATTCGGGCGGTTCAAAATACTCGCAAACAAGCTGGGCTGAATGTTGATGATCGGATTAAACTGGAGTTAGTAACTGAGGACGAAAATCTGCTGGCGGCGATTAAGGCTGAGCAGCAAATTATTCAGCAGGAGACACTAGCCTCAGACTTAACGATCATTACTAAGACACCAACTGATCCAATTCAGATCGATAAAAAATCATGTCAAATCAAGTTGCAAAAAGTTTAAGCTAAAAGCTAGTGTTTGTGCTAAACTAGATGCATGAAACAAAATGATCGTCAACAACAAATTTCTAGCGAGCCAGTTCGCTTCGCTGGAAAGCAAAATAATTCAAAGCAAATAAACACTAAACAGCCAAAATCTGAAGATAAAAAATTTTATTTACGGTTGGGGTTTTGGTTGGTTGATCGGTTTGGTGGCTTCAATAGCAATCGTCAATACTGGCTTGGCGATGATTAATAAAAGTAAACTGGGGGATTATGCCGATGGATATAACTTGAGTTTAAATCCGATTCAGCGGCTTTGTCAAGTTCGAAGTCTGCAAGAAGCAGAGCAGGAAATGGGAGGGGGAAAAGAAACTCGATTATCTGCTAGAATATATGCTAATAAGTGTGACATCATGGGGCGAAACCAATCAAGCGTAGATGAGACTAGGGTTTCAGATGACTACAGCGATGGATCTGGCTCGGGTGGAAGAATAGAGTTAAAGAAGCCCATCCTTTATCTTTATCCAAAAGAAACTACAGACATCCAAGTTAAACTCCAATATCCCGAACGGATAACCACTCAGTATCCGAAGTATGGCGCTGATGGCTGGAAAGTCACCGCTCAACCAAATGGTGATTTGACCGACGCTCAGGGCAAGAAATATTACGCTATCTATTGGGAGGAGTCAAAACCAGAAGCGGTTGATTTTTCGCAAGGCTTTTATGTCGAAAAAGATCGAGCAGCTGACTTTTTGGAAGCTAAATTGACTGAAATCGGTCTAAACGATCGTGAGCGTAACGAATTTATTATGTACTGGCTGCCAAAGCTCGAGGAAAATCCTGCCAGTTTGGTTAGTTTTGTGTTGACTGAAGATTTGCAGCAAACTAATGAATTAAAAATTTATCCAGCGCCGGATAGTCTATTACGAGTTCATATTCATATTAAATCCACAACCAAAAACACCAACCCAATTCCGCAGACTTTTGCTAAGTTTGATCGCCAAGATTTCTCGGCTGTTGAGTGGGGTGGCACTGATCACGATCGATAATCAAAGCAGCAGCAAGCTTATGATTTTGCGATTTTAGATTGAGCTTTAAACCGTGAACTGCTATAATTTATGCTAGAATGGAGTGATTATGAATAATAAGCTTTTTTATCCTGAAGATTATCAATCTCCCTTGGGAGTTGCGGTTTAATGTACGCCTATATCAAACGACTGGCTGATGTTTTTTTGGCAACAGCTGGTTTGTTGATTGGCTCATTGTTGTTTGTCGTAGTGGCGATTATTATCAAACTCGACTCGAAAGGGCCAGTGCTATACAAGCACTTACGCTACGGTAAGGATAAAAAGCCATTCATGTTTTATAAATTTCGTAGTATGAGAATAGACGCACCGAATAAAGCCACTAATGAATTTCACGACTCGGTCAGTTATATTACTCGAGCTGGCAAAGTGTTGCGCAAAACTAGCATTGATGAACTACCTCAGTTAATCAATATCATCAAAGGCGATATGAGTTTTGTAGGGCCGCGGCCAGTGATTTTAGCTGAGGATAAATTAATTGAGTTGCGAGATAAATATAAAGCAAACAGTGTTCGCCCAGGGATAACTGGCTGGGCACAGGCTAATGGTCGGGATGAGCTGGATGACGAGACCAAGGCGGCAATGGATGGTTTTTATATTAGTAATTTTGGGTTTGTGATGGATTTGCGATGTATTGCCAGGACGATTAAGGCTGTTCTTGGGGCCGAAGGTTATAATGATCAAGTTTCGCACAAGACAAAGGCGAAACGGGCGAATGGTGAAGGTCAAAATGACTAAAAAAGTATTATTTGTGTCGCACACTGCTAACTTTTCGAAGTTTAATCGGCCATTTATGCGCTGGTTCAAGCAGCAAGGCTGGCGGGTTGAATATGCATCAGCGGGTGAAGAGGAAGTCAAAGATTGTGATCAGCACCATCAGATTAGTTTTCAGAGATCACCTTTTTCGATGGATAATCTCCGAGCCTATCGTCAATTGAAAGCGATTATTGATCAAAATAATTACGATTTAATTCATTGCCATACACCAGTTGGGGGAATTGTGGCTCGTCAAGCGGCTAAACAAGCTCGGCGGCGGGGCACGAAAGTGATTTATACCGCTCACGGATTTCATTTTTACGATGGCGCGCCTCTGTCGTACTGGCTGTTTTATTATCCAATCGAGAAATACTACGCTAGCGCCGCAGATGCAGTGGTGACGATTAATTCCGAAGATTACCAGCGAGCCAAGGCCAAATTTAAGACTCAAGTTTATAAGATTGATGGCGTGGGTGTAAACCTGGACAAATTCAAATCGCCAACTACTGAGGAGAAAGCTGGCTTGCGTAAACAACATGGATATACGTCTGATGATATAATTATGATTTATGTAGCTGAGTTAAATCAAAATAAAAACCAAAGATTTTTGATCGAAAGTCTGGATAGTTTACCTGATAATTTCCAGCTAATTCTCTGTGGAACTGGTGTTTTGGAGCATGAATTGAAGGATTTGGTCAAGCAATTAAAACTTGAAAAGCAAGTTAAGTTTACTGGATACATCAAAAATACTGAAGATTTTTATGCGCTAGCTGATATATGTGTAGCTTCAAGCATTAGGGAAGGATTGGGCTTGAATTTGCTGGAGGCGATGGCTTCGGGCTTGCCAGTGGTAGCGTCGGCCAATCGTGGTCATCGTGATTTGACCGTTGATGGCGAGAACGGCTTCATGTATCTACTTGGCGATCAAGAAAAATTTATCGAGCAGGTCCAGAAAATCGCTGATGACGACAATCTTCGTGACAAGTTGGCTGAGAACTGTTTGCAGCTAGTCGATAAATATTCGGTTGAGCGGGCCGTGAAACAAATGGCAAAAATTTACCTAGAGGTGCTAGATGAAAGAAAATGATTCGAGAATTAAGATTTTGCAAGTTGTAGGCGGGATGAATGCAGGTGGCGTTGAGACTTTGCTGATGAGCGTGTTTCGGGCGATCGATCGCGATAAATACCAATTTATATTTTTGTGCTATGGCAATAAAGATAAAGCCTATCTGTTTGAGCCTGAAATTAAAAAAATGGGCGGAAGTATAATTCGGACTCAAAGTCCAAGACAGGCGGGTGGTCGTTCGTATATTAAAACAGTAAAACAGATTATGATTGAAAACCAAATTGATGTGGTTCATTTGCACACTCTTTTTGCTTCAATGTTTGGGTTGATAGCAGCATTTTTAGCGGGTGTAAAAGTCAGGATTGTTCATTCTCATAGTATTGATTCTGATATAAAAAAGGAGAGTTTATCTAAGCGAATCTATCATTTAGTAGCCAGAATTGTTTTTTGGACCCTGTCGACGCGGCTAGTGGCTTGTAGTAAAGCGGCGGCTAATTATTTATTCTACAAATCGGTGCCAATCATTTACAATGGGATTAAATTTGATGATTTTAGCTTTGATTCAAACTTGCGAAAAGCCAAACGCCAAGAATTGGGCCTTGATGAAAAGACGGTTTTGGTTGGTCATGTGGGTAGATTTAATGATGTCAAGAATCACCCGTATTTAATCGAGGTTTTTGCGGAATATCGGAAAATTAATCCAAGCACTAAATTGATCCTGTTTGGCGATGGCGATCAAGAAGCAATTATAAGGCAAAAAATTGATGAACTTGAAGTCACAAAAGAGGTTATTTTTATGGGTAGTCGGGCTGATTTGAATCAATATTACAGTGCCATGGATGTGATGCTGCTACCTTCGTTTTTTGAAGGGTTAGGGATCGCCTTGATTGAAGCTCAAGTCAACCAACTGCCAGCCATTGCTAGTAAGCGAGTACCTCTAGAAGCTAAAATAAGTAATGGATTGGAGTTTTTAAGCATAGATGACAATCCAAAGGTTTGGGCTGAAAAAATAGAGATATTCAATCGCCAACTTTTTGTGCCTGAAAAGGTTGACTCAGATAATAAATACAATATTCAAAACACGGCTAAGCAGTTTGAGGAGCTATATGACAAAAAATAAGTTAGTTTCGGTGATTATGCCGGTTTATAATGCCGAAAAACTTCTAGGATCGAGCGTTGAGACGGTGTTGAGTCAAAATTATAATGATTTGGAATTAATTTTGGTCGATGACGGCTCGTCGGATCAGAGTCCGCGTATTTGTGATCAGTTTAGTCAACAAGATGAGCGGGTAAAAGTGATTCATCAAGCTAACGCTGGTGTGTCAGCGGCACGCAATGCGGGTCTAGATAAAGCTAGTGGTGATTATATTTGTTTTATTGATAGTGATGATTTGTTGGATGTTGATTTTTTGACAAAAATGTTGGCAGTGCTTGAAGATCAATCAGTTGATATTGCTTGCTCGTCTCGAATTTCTTTTGTTGATGAGGCTGATTTTTCGACCATTGAGCGAGAAAACATAAACCGCCAGGATTTTTCAGCAAGTGCAGCGATTGATAATTTTTTGTATCAAAAAGAAATTGCCAACGCTGTCTGGAGTAAACTATATCGGCGGCAATTATTTGATGATGTCAGGTTTCCGCTCGGTGTGGCGATGGCAGAAGATGTGTTGACCAACTATCTGGTTTTTAAAAAAGCTCAGAAAATTAGTTTACTAGCTAATTATCAAGGTTATGGCTATCGCCAAGATCAGCCCGGTAGTTTAGTCGGAGCAAAGTTTAGCCCGAAGCGAATGGCTGGTCTTGACATGACTCAGCAGATTTTGGATGATTGCTTGGAGCGACAAGCTAACGTCCGAGCGGCTAAAGACCGGCACTTTCGAGAAGCGGCTAGTGCTCTTTTTTCGTTGCTGCAGCTACCAAAAGACCAGTTGGTAAAATATAAAATTCACTTAGAAAAACTCAAAACAACATTGAAGCAGCATAGCTTTAGTGTTGTCACTGACAAAAATACGACTTTTATCGCTCGTCAATTAGCTTTAATTGCCTTTATCAGCCCCAATCTGCTGATTTCAGCTATAAAAATTAATCGTTTTTTAAAGGGGGTAAAATGAAAACGGTTTTAGTCAGGTATTACAATCATCAAAATTTAGGTGATGATTTGTTGGTCAAGGTTTTGACCGAACGTTACCAAAATAATTTTACCTTAGCTTATGATCAGAATCATTGCTTTGAGCAGCAGTCAAATATTCGAGTTGATCGAAATTTGTGGCGTAAGATCATTCATAAAATTCGCAATCGGACTCAGCATACTAGCAAATATATGGCTTTAGTCAAAAAACATGACTTGTTGGTTTATGTCGGAGGGTCGGTTTTTATTCAAGGAAATGATCAAAAATTTTGGCAAAAAGAGTTAGAATTTTACCAATTTTTGCAGCAGCAAAATAAACCTTATTATATTTTAAATCCAAATTTTGGGCCGTATGATGACCAAGCTTTTGTGGAGGTAGGGCGGCAGATTTTTGCTGGGGCTGAGGATGTTTGTTTTCGAGATCGCTACTCTTTTGAGTTGTTTTCAGACCTGAAAAATGTCAGATTGTCTACGGATATGGTTTTTTCGCTTGACGCTAGTCAATGCAAAACTAAAGTAGAGAAGCAAGCAATCATCTCTGTTATGGATGTTAGTTGGCGTTTCGGCGATGAGGTTTCTAGCGCCTACAACGAGGCTTTAGTTAAGTTAATTCAAAAATTGTCTAGCAAAGGTTACAAAACGATCTTGATGTCATTTTGTTCTTCAGAAGGGGATGAGCTGGCAGTACGGCATTTGAAAAAGCTAGCTCAAGACAAGGGCGTGACTGATATAGAAGAGTTTTATTATAGAGGTAGTTTGGACGAAGCTCTTAAGATGATTTATGGCTCTCAATTAGTTGTGTCCTCTCGATTGCACGCGATGATTTTAGGCTTAGTATTCGGCAAAAAAATTATCCCAATGTCCTACAGCCAAAAGACTAACAACATCCTTGCCGACATAGGTTTTAGCGGTCAAATTATAGATATTACGACTGAAAATGGATTGTCGAAGCTTGATGACATTGATATTGACAAACTAGAAGTTATTGATGTTCAGAAACAGCAGCAGTTGGCGGAATTACAGTTTGAAAAACTAGATCAGGTATTAGAAAAAAAATAAAAATGCTAAAATCTTGGGGATTTAATAAAACTTGTTAGTCTAGTAGCCCGAGCTGGCGATATTTTGGCCTCAAATTCAGTCCCTGCTAGGATTTCTTGAGCTTGCTGTCTCCAGCTGTCTGTGAGCGGTTTATATTTCTCAAAGTCAGATAAGGATCTATAGTGATAAGCTGTTTTTGACCAAGGCTTGTTTAAGCTTTCAACAAAATGCAATATGATCAAATTATCCAAGACTGATTTTGTTGGCGGATGAACACTGGCGATAAAATTAAAAATATTTGGCAAAAAAGTCATGTCTTCGCTATCGAGATAAACTAGGCAAAACAATGCAAAAAGGCTGTCGTCTCCTTTTCTTGGTACCGAATTTTCAAGGCAAGTTTTGAACAGTTCGCTGGTCGATTCAAGTAGAGATAGTTGGTCCATTTTTTGGTTATTAAAGACCACAACGCCGGAATTAACTCTTTTTCTGGTGTGTGGCTGTTTGAGTTTAAAAAGTTTTTCTAGTTCGGCGATGTCATCACCAAAAATACCTGTGGCGGTGCCGACGTCCACTCCAGCGCAAGCTGTTATCGACTCTAGAGGTAGTTCAGGCAGAGGATCACGAAGACAGAGGATATCACCGTCAATGTACATCGAATATTGATAGCCTTTTTTATTGAAAATCTGAGGTCCAGCAAATATGTAGTAGCACTCAATCGGATAATTCCAAGTTTGATTAAAATTTTCGCTTAAATCTAACTCAATAAAATTAATATTTTTGCTGGTCAAGAAAAGCTTTGTCTGGTCTGAAAGTTGGCGGCTGAGTAGATATAAGTCTGCATCTGGCCGATATTGACGGATACTCAAGAGAGAAATTGCCGCGTAAGGAGCGTAATTGTCATCTGATGAAGTGTAGAAAGCTAAAGTTGGTTTCTGCTTAGTCATTACCACTAACTGTATCAAAAGAACTTAAACATTACAAATAAAAAATATTAAAATTAAGTCATAAATAAACGCAAAAATCAATATTAGCACTCTTGACAATAGAGTGCTAATTTGGCTATAATGGGTGTAGATTAGCACTCAATGATGATGATTGCTAATCCTGCACAACTTTGAAATTATTAAATATAACGATAGAAAGAAGGAGATTATGGGAAAAATTATTGGGATTGACCTGGGTACAACTAATAGTGCCATGGCCTATATGGTGGCTGGCAAGCCGGAAATTATTACCAACGCGGAGGGTGATCGCACGACGCCAAGTGTGGTGGCGATCAACAAAAAAGGCGAGCGTTTGGTGGGAAAAATCGCTCAACGCCAGCGAGTGACTAACTCCAAAAACACTATTTATGGTGTTAAGCGGCTGATTGGTCGCAAATTTAATGATCCAGAAATTAAAAAAGATGCTGAAATTTTGCCATTTGAGTTGGTTGACAAGAATGGTTTGGTCGGCGTCAAGATGGCGGGCAAAGAGTATTCACCCGAAGAAGTGTCGGCGATGATTTTATCGAAAATGAAAGCTGATGCTGAAAAAGTTTTGGGTGAGACTGTGACTGAAGCGGTGATTACTGTTCCGGCTTACTTTGATGACTCGCAGCGGCAGGCCACTAAGGACGCTGGAAAAATTGCCGGCTTGGAGGTGAAGCGAATTATCAACGAACCAACGGCAGCGGCTTTGGCTTATGGTCTTGAAGGTAAAAAAGACGAGCAGATTGTAGTCTTCGATCTCGGTGGTGGGACGTTTGATGTTTCGGTGCTAGAAATCGGCGACGGCGTGTTTGAGGTAAAATCAACCAACGGCGATACGCACCTAGGCGGTGAAGATTTTGATAACCGAATTGTGACTCATTTCTTGAAGGAATTTAAAGACGCCGAGGGCATTGATCTGTCAAAGGACAATGCGGCGATGCAGCGACTCAAAGATGAAGCTGAAAAAGCCAAGAAAGAATTGTCAACGGCCAACGAATATCAGGTCAATTTGCCATTCATCACCGCTGATGACGAAGGTCCAAAGCACTTTGAGTACAACTTGACCCGCGCTAAAATGATTGAAATGGTGCAGGATTTGATTGACGGGCTTGAGGGCCCAGTCAAGCGAGCGCTGAAAGACGCTAAACTAGAAGCCAAAGATATCGAAAGCGTGGTGTTGGTCGGTGGAATGACCCGTATGCCAGCTGTGGTTGACAAAGTAAAACAATTATTTGGTAAAGATCCAATGCAAGGCGTAAATCCTGATGAAGTGGTCGCAGTCGGCGCCGCCATTCAGGGTGGTGTGCTAGCAGGTGATGTCAAGGATGTGCTGTTGCTCGATGTGACACCGCTGTCACTTGGTATTGAGACGATGGGTAGTGTGTCGACTAAACTAATCGAACGCAACTCAACTATTCCGACTTCAAAATCACAAGTTTTCTCGACGGCCGCTGACAATCAGCCGCAAGTTGAAATCCACGTGCTACAGGGCGAGCGCGAAATGGCGAGTGACAACAAGAGTTTGGGTCGATTTATTCTCGACGGAATTGCACCAGCGCCACGCGGCATTCCGCAGATTGAAGTGACTTTTAATCTCGATGCTAATGGCATTCTAAATGTCACCGCCAAGGATAAAGGTACTGGCAAAGAGCAGTCGATTACTATTCAAAACTCTGGCAATATGAGCAAAGAAGATATTGAAAAAGCTCAAAAAGAGGCTGAATTGCATGCCGACGAGGACAAAAAGAAACGTGAAGCGATTGAGGCCAAAAACACCCTTGAAAGTACAATTTACCAAGCTGAAAAAATGCCAGACGAATTCAAGGATAAGATTTCTGACGAAGATAAAGAAGCGATCAAAAAAGCCGTTGAAGAGGCAAAATCGCATCAAACTTCTGAAGATAAAGACGAATTAGAAAAAGCCACTAAAGCTCTGAATGACGCCATTATGCCGATTGGCGCCAAGATGTATCAGGCTAAGGCTGAGGAAGACAAGAAAGCTGAAGATTCAAAGACTGACAAAAAAGACGATGAGCCAGTTGAGGGTGAAGTGGTTGACAAAAAGTAACTAATTCATCGATCTATAAAAGGCGCCGCGCAAAGTGGTGTCTTTTATTATTGCTAAGATAAACCAATAATGCTATAATTTAAACCACAATTTAACCGAAAGGATTATATGGACAATATTGACAATGAACAGCAAACTACTCAAGTTGAAAACACAACTGCTCAACAGGGAAACACAACTATCGAAAAACAAACCGTCGTTAACGAAGCTACGGTGTCGACTCGGACTATTATTGAGCGAATTATTTGGTTCGTGGTTGGTTTTATCGCCGTGGTGATTGCCATCAGGATCGTTTTGATGCTACTGGGTGCCAATCAAGGCAATGGTTTTGTTGATTTGATTTATGGAATTGGTGGCTTTTTTGCGGCCCCATTTTTTGGTATTTTTGGTTACGATCCAGCTTACGGAGCATCCAAATTTGAGATTGGTTCGCTAGTGGCAATTTTGGTTTATGTCTTAGTTGGCTGGGGTATTACCAAAGCTCTTAATATCAGCAGTCCAAAAGAAGTTTAAATTAATTTTTTGAGTAGAAAATCACTCGCTTGGCGGGTGATTTTGTTTGGGTTGTAGAATTTGACTAGCAGTCTAGACTTTTGAGTGCTAAAAGAGTATAATTTTATTGATGGCAAAACGAGATTATTATGACCACAGCACCAAAAACTTGATACTTCGCAATCTGGTTGCAGACTATTCTGCTCAGGTTTTGGGGCTGGGTGAGGGGGCTGATGTCTAAACGAGATTATTATGAAATTTTAGGCGTATCAAAAACTGCTTCAGCTGATGAGATCAAGAAAGCTTTTCGTAAAGCGGCAGTTAAATACCACCCTGATAAAGAAGGTGGTGATGAAGAGAAGTTTAAAGAAATTAACGAGGCCTACGAAGTTCTTAAAGACACCGACAAACGTCAACGTTATGATCAATTTGGTCATGCAGGCGTTGGTGGTAATTCAGGGGCAGGCGGCAATCCGTTTGAAGGTTTCGGCGGTTTTGGTAATTTTGGCGGTCAAGAAGTTCATTTTGACTTTGGTGGCGGCGATTTTGGTGACATTTTTGGTAGCTTTTTTGGCGGTGGCCGACCACAACAACCAAACGAGCAGCGCGGGCGTGACATTGAAACTAGCATGAGTCTGACTTTTGAGGAGGCAGTCTTTGGAGTTGAGAAAAAAGTTTCGCTTGAAATTGACGATATTTGCGACCACTGTCATGGCAGCGGCGCTGAGCCAGGCCACGATCTAAAAACCTGTCCGACTTGTCAGGGCGCGGGGCAGATTAATCAACCGATGCAAACCATTTTTGGGACAATTAATCAAACCCGAACTTGTCCGACTTGCGCCGGCAAGGGCAAGATTCCGGAGAAAGACTGTACAGTTTGTGGCGGCAAGGGCACCAAGCGTGTCAAGAAAGAATTCACGGTTAAAATTCCGGCTGGCATTGACGACGGGGCGACGATTCGCTTGCGTGAAAAAGGCGAAGCTACGGCTAATGGCCGACGAGGAGATCTATATATCAATATCCACGTCAAAGCGCACAAGAAATTTACTCGCGAGGGCGATATTATTTTATCGGATGAAGAAATTGACATGGTCGATGCGGCGCTTGGTGCGGTAATCGATGTTGAGACGGTCGATGGTGTGGTGCAGATGAAAGTTCCAGCCGGCACGCAGTCGGGCACTGACTTTAAGCTATCTGGTCACGGTGTGGCGCGGCCAAACTCGACTGCCCGCGGTCCGCATATTGTTAATTTAATTGTCAAAACCCCAACCCGATTAAGCAAAAAACAAAAGGAATTGCTTCAAGAGTTTGGTAAAAACAAAAAACGCGGCCTGTTTAAAGCTTAATTTTTGTGTCATAATAAAATTATGGAACCAATTAATCACGAGCCAACCGCTGAAATCGAACCCCAGCCGACAACAGCTGAGATTCTCGATCCGCGGCGAGTACCAGAAATCGCTTTTCAGTCATACGAGTCTCTGAAAAATAATTCTGCGGCTCTGCGCGAATATTTTATCAATGATAAGTTTCGCAATCCCGACTTGGAATACAAGTTTTTTAGTCAAGAGAACTTTTTAAATGACGAAGCCAGTAATCTCGAAGCGACCAAGCAGCAGATCCTAGAAGCTGAAGCTGATGGCTTTAAGAGAAGTGTAATTTTAAGCTCCATCGATTTTCGATTGGCGGAAATTGGCTATGTCCAGATGCTGGCTGAGATTGATCAAGAATTGAAGGGCGATGATCCAGCGCAGGCTATTGCCAAAATCGAGATCGCTCGCCAGCTGAATGAGCGCCTGTACGGTAAACCTAAACCTGAAGTTGTTGATGCGATTTTGAATCAAATTTGGCAAAAAATTGACGGTAAAGAGTTATCGGATTCTGCTAAAAAACTTTATGATGAATTAAAAAATGGCTTTTATTATGATTATCAATACGTTGAAGGCTTGCCATACGCCGAAAACCCTGAGAGTAGTTTGCCTGATCTAGGTAACGAAGCCATCGCCTGGGCGGGCGAATATATTATGGAGAAAAATAGCGACCTTGAGGCGTTGGTTAGCGAATTATGGCAGCAAAAAGTAGAGGAATTTGGCGAAGATTATCAGGCGACACCTGAGGATATCAAGTTTTTCTTTGAGTCGACTCTGGATTTAAGAGATCCCGACCACCAATCGGGTGTTACGATTCAGCTTGATGAGGGTGGCAAGAGTTTATCTTGGAATTCAGCTGAACTGGCGGTTAAGATTGGCGCTAATCGATCGCCGATTAAATCAAAAGATGATATGTTCACGAAAATTATGCATGAATTTGGGGTCCATGGTCAGCGGGCGATAAATGGTTTTAAAACTGAACTACCAATTTTGGGTAGTGGTTTGTTTACCGATACTGAGCGGGCCGATTATTTGACGTTTGAGGAGGGATTGGCGGTGACTCTAGAAACCGCCATGAAGGATAAAAAGCCAGAATGGTCAATCACTGGGGGAGCAGGGCATTATCTTGGCATTGCCCTGGCTGATATGGGCCACGATTTTCGAGAAGCTTATGAGTTAACTTGGCGTTACCGAACACTGTACGATTTAAAAGACCAAGAAGAAGTGACGGATGAGATGATTCAAAAGAAGAAACAGACGACCTACAATTCTTTGATACGAATTTTCAGGGGTAATCCTTTGAATCTGGCTGATTCGGGAATTGAGGCACTGCCACTCACTTACAACAAAGACTTGGCCTATCTGAATGGCCGAATCTTGGCAATGGATTATTTGGATGATTTATGTCAAGTTTGCGATGTCAATTCGCTAGACCAGCTGTTTGCAGCCAAATTTGATCCGACCATTCCTGAGCAGCTCGCAATTGTTGAACAGTACGGGCAAAAATTTTAGATTCGCTAAAAAGGCCGGGCGAAGACACTTTTTATGCTTGCTTTAGTTGTTGATTGATTATAAACTTAAGGAAAGCAATAAGGATATGAGGTAATTATGCAGCGTAAAAATAGTCAGCGAGTCTTATTTTTGTCTTCGGCAGATGCCGAGTCTACTGTCGCTATTAATGACGAGTTTGTCAGCCGCTTAAATAGCAACTCCGAAGATATCGAGTTTGTATGGAGTAACTACAATAACATTGGAATTGAGCTTACGCCGTCTTATTTTAAAGTCTATCTGCTGTCGACAGGTGAAGAATTGAAATGTTTTGATCTGGTATATTATAAGTCCTATTTTCGTTATCAAAGTCAAGCAGTGGCAATTTTAGAATATATGCGGCAGCATAAAGTCAAATATATTGGCTCAGAGCTAAACAACTATATTCCTACCTGCAAGCTGACTCAGCTAGCTCGTCTTTTTTGCCACGGCTTAGCCATCCCTGATACAATCTATTTACCAAAGCAGCACTATTTAGATCGATATAACTGTCTGGTGGACAAGCTGGGTTCTCCCTTTATTTTTAAGGACGTAAGTGGCAGAACAGGTAATGACAACTTTCTAATATCAAGTTTCGATCAATTCAAAGAAGTTTTGGCAACTAGCAGCCCTGATCATTTTATTGCTCAGAATTTTATCCCCAATGATCGGGATCTAAGAATTATTGTCCTAAGTGGTCAAATAAAAATGGTTATCCAGCGAAAGAGACGCTATCAGACGACCCATCTCAACAACACATCAAAGGGCGCGGAATCAACTCTGATTGATGTTAACAATCTTGATGGCCAGGCTGGCAAGCTAGCTTTAGAGGCAGCTAAGGCAATGGGTCGTGACGTGGCTGGTGTGGATATTATGATAAATAGCCAGACTGGCAAACCCTATATTCTAGAGGTTAATGCTAGCCCTCAACTGGGCAGTGGTGCTTTTATTGATGAGAAGATCCAGATGATTATTGATTTTTGCAAGGATACTCTTAAAAATTAATAGATTTTAAGCTATTAGGCAAAAGCAATTTGGGCTAGCAGTACCTCAGCGGTGCTTAATGTCAGTAAGATTCTATACCACCATATATTGATTTTTTTAGCAAATATTATATAATTGTGAAAAAGTAAGAAAAACAGAATAGAAAGGAGTTTCATGAAGTCTAATAATGGTCTGGTGTTGTTTATGGGTGATGAGAATGCCTATATTGAAAAAATGTTTAGACTGTTTAGCGATGCTAATACTGATCGCGACTTGAACTTATATCGTGGATCTCTAAGGGAAATGATTATTGAAATAAAAAATAATCAATTAAACGTTGTCGAGTCAATAACAGGCGAGAATTTGAGTTTTTTTGATGTTGTCTACTTTGAGTCATGGAGGAGGGCTCAGCAACAGGCACTGGCTACCACGAGATATTTAGATTCTTTAGGTACTCCATACTTTAGTCAAGAGATGGCTAAGATTATGCCCTTTAATAAAATAGGGGAATTAGCTACGATGGCTAATAAAAATATTCGGTTGCCTCATACTATTATTTCTAGTAACAAACAACTAAAAAAGATATTCAAGAAACAACCTCCTATTTCGTTTCCGCTAATAGTAAAGGCTGCTGGTGGTTGGGGCGGTAGGCATAATTATTTGGTTAAAAATTACCAGCAGCTAAGAAATATTTTGTTAGATGAATCCAACAAGCAGCTGGAGTTTGTGGTTCAGGAATTTATTCCTAACGATCGAGACTACCGATGTCTTGTATTCGGCGGTGAAATAAAGCTTGTATTGGAAAGGCAAAGAGACAGCAAGTCCGATACGCACCTAAATAACACTTCCGCTGGAGCTTCTGGTCGGCAGGTTGCCTTGGATTGTATTAGTAATGAAGCTCAAGCAATGGTACTAGGCGCAGCTAAGTCATTAGGTCGTAGTTCTTTTGCAGGAGTTGATCTAATGTTTAATGCCGATACTAACTTACCATATATTCTGGAAGTAAATAAAACTCCGCATATTGGATTTGGTGCAGAAATTCCTCTAAAAGTTAAGATTCTACTAGATCATATGGAAGAATTATCAAAAAGTGATAAAAGAAAGCAATGAGGTCTGTTTTTGCAGTTTTTGATCGGAAAAGTAAGGTTTATAAAAATATAATCGAGGGTTTATTTGATGAGTAAATTTATTATTGGGCGCAATGTGCGGGTTGATTTTGGTAAGCGAGCAGTTGGCGTGCCAGCAAAAATCGACACTGGCGCCGACGGCTCGTCAGTTTGGGCGAGTAAAATCCGAGTTGATGACGAAGGCGTACTAACCTTTGCTTTATTCGGTAAGGGCTCTCCGTACTACAATGGTAAGATTTTTCGGCGCACTGATTATTCGGTTGCAATGGTAACTAGTGCATCCGGCCATAAGGTTATGAAGTTTCGCACTCATTTTTCTATCAAAATTAATGGTAGGAGGGTGAAGACATTGTTTGGATTGTCGGATCGGTCTAAGCATGAATTTCCGGTATTAATTGGTCGAAGAACTCTTCAAGGTAGATTTTTGGTCGATCCAGGTCAAAGTGTTGTCCGGTCAAAAAAGGCCAAAAGTCGACGTTACAATACTGAGTTTGAAAAAGATCCAGTAGCCTTTTTCAAAAAATATAGCAAGATTAATAAAAAAACCAAGCCGAAGCCAAAAAAGAAAGGAGTTAAAAAACCATGAAAATTGCAATTTTATCCAATGGCAATGCCAATTATTCAACCAAGCGCCTCAAGGAGGAGGCTCAAAAGCGAGACCACAAAGTCAGAATAATCAAATACAAAAATTGTTATGTTTCGATTGAGAAAAAGAATAACAAAGTTTTTTATAAAGGCGAGCCTCTGGAGAAATTTGATGTAATTATCCCTCGGATCGCTTCTAATATGACCAAGTATGGCACAACTATTTTGCGTCAATTGGAGATGCAAGGTAATTATACAGTTTCGCGCTCGATTGCGATCACTCGGGCCCGAGATAAGTTGCGCTCGATGCAGCTTTTGGCAAAAGACGGAGTGGCAATTCCTAAGACTGTGGTTTCGAGGAACACTACTGACATCGACAATTTGCTCGAGCAGTTGGGCGGCACGCCAGTGATTATTAAGTTAGCCAGAGGCACGCACGGCAACGGCGTAGTGTTGGCGGAAACTAAAAAAGCTGCCAAGTCGGTGTTGCAGGCGTTTTATCTGACTAATTCTGACGGCACGAATATTTTACTGCAAGAGTTTATCAAGGAATCGGCTGGTACGGATATCAGGGCTTTCGTGGTTGGTGGACGAGTGGTGGCGAGCATGCAGCGACAGAGTTTGGATGATGATTTTCGGTCTAACTTACACAAGGGAGGCCTAGGGACGGTTATAAAATTAACCCCTGAAGAACGTCGCATGGCAGTAAAGGCTGCTAAAGCTATGGGCTTAAGTGTGGCTGGGGTCGATCTGATGCGATCTGATCAAGGGCCTCTGGTGCTTGAAGTAAATGCCTCGCCTGGTTTTGGGATTGAAAAAGTCACCAAACGCAATATAGCGTTAAAAATTATTGAACACGCCGAACGCAGTGTCAAACATGGCTCCAAAAAAGACCGAATTGGTGCTTAATTTGTTTACTTTTTGGTTATAAGTCTGCTATAATAACCATAAGCATGGTTTACATTATAATTTTATTAGTTGCGGTAATCTTAGCCAGTGTTTCAAGAAAAAATCTTGGTATACCAATTATGGTGGCGATTGTCGCTAGCTCGGTTGTTTCTTTGTGGAGCCCACAGCTTTCAGAGGCAATAAGCAAATTAGTTAATGGAGTGTCGGTTGAATTGATTCAAGCTTTGATCGAAATGGTGCTGGTTTTGGGGCTAGCTAGTTGGGCTGTTTTTGCTTCACCTGGAGGCAGTTCTTTGTCGAAGTCTCTAGTTGGATCGCTGTTTCTTGGCTTAGCTTTGATTTATTTGTTGAGAGAAAGCATTGCGGTAGTGTTCAGAGTCGATGGACTGTCCTTGATAATTGATGGCTTATTGATCCAGTTTAAATCAATAATGTTTTCAATCATTGCTGGCTTTGGGTTGGCTTCATTTTTGGCTAGCAAGAAAGACAGCTAAATGGTCGATTTTACGCCGCCTTCATTGTCAGATAATCCTACTCCGAAGACAGGCTCAGCAACTAGCTCGCCTCAAAACGCTAGGCCAATTGAGTCGGCGCCTGCGGACAATAACTTCAGAGGCGGTAGTTATCGGTCGTACAATCCTAAAGGCACTCTAATTTTTGGAATTTTTATTTTGGCAGCAATGTTATTTGCGATGTTTATTTTTTGGAAAATCCTAAATAATGACCTAGATCCTAAAAGTCTAGGTGAAGGTATCAAATTGCCAGAAAAAGAATCGACTGTTGAGTTCGCCCGCCCAATTTACTAAAATATAAACCATGAATGATGATGCTCGGTCGTCCCGTCAATGGTTTTTAGCAGAACCACATTTTTCGTGGTTGCTGGTTGTTTTTGGTTTTGGGATTGCGGCAGGTGTGTATTTATCAGGGACAAAGTTGCTAACTTTGGATTGGAGTGTATGGTTGACTTTGGCGATCTTGGCAGTAGTTTTTATAATTATTTTTAAGTTTAATTTTTTAAGTCTAGCCGTTGTGGTTTTGCTATTTTCTTTGCTGACTGGCTGGCAAGTAGGGTCTAAATCTCAGGTTGACGTCAAGGCATTTCGGGCTTTGCAAGGAAAAAATCTATCTTTAACTGGGCAAATTCAGGATGATATTAGCAAGAGTAAAACCGGAGCTGAAGTCATCAGGTTACACAAAATCAAATTAGGTACTCATGAGCTCGCTGGCTCGGTTTTGGCTATGACTCGAGACTCGACTGATCATTTGCGGCGAGGTGACAAAATTAAACTGAGCGGCAAGCTAGATTCGGGTATCGGTGGTTATGTGGCTAGTATGCCAAACGCCAGAATAGTCAGCGCCTCTGCTGGTACAGACATTGGTGTTACTTGGAGGGATTTTTTGGTTGATCAGATTGAGTTGGCCTTGCCTGAGCAGTCAGCGCACTTAGTCGAAGCTTTTTTGTTGGGTAAGCGGCGAATGTTTACTCAGAAAACTGTTGATAATTTCACAACAACAGGCTTAATTCACTTGTTGGTTGCTAGCGGTTTTCATTTGACTACGATTGCTGGTTTTGTGAAGACGAATTTAGCCAAAAAATCGAGAAAAGCGGCCGTAATCGGTGGGCTGCTTTGCTCGCTAATTTTTATCTTGATGACTGGTTTTTCGGCAAGTATGGTTCGAGCTGGTCTGGTGGTGTTGTTATCGACTGTGGCTTGGTATTATGGCCGGCAATTTCAGGCTTTGAAATTGCTGATGTTGGTGGCTGGAATTTCTCTATTGATTAATCCGTTGTATTTATGGGGCGATGCGGCTTGGTGGCTGTCGTTTTTATCGTTTTTCGGGGTGCTAATCGTTGCGCCGATCTTCAGTCAGTTTTTCTACGGAGACGAGCAGACTGGTTTTATCAGGTCAATTGTCCTAACTTCAATTTCAGCCCAATTAGCGGTTCTGCCGATTAGTATGTTGTTTTTTGGACGAATTTCGTTGGTTGCGCCACTTGCCAACTTGTTAGTAGCTCCATTTGTGCCTCTGTTGATGTTGCTAGGGGTGTTGATTATTATTTTTCAGTTGATTTTTGCGCCGCTTACTAGCTTGATTGCAACACCCATTAATTTGATTATTATTTACATGACGAAAGTGGTGGATTTATTGGCGGAAGTGCCGCTAGCCAGTGTTGGTCAGACGATTGATTTTAAATTCGCAGTTATTTTCTATCTGATCTTTGGTCTGATTTTAATCTTTATGAATTGGTTAAACATCCGACAGGCTCGGCTAGATTCAGCTGAAGTGCTATAATTATAATTATGAAAACGGAACTCAATTCTGAGCAGGAAATGATCGATTTTGGTGGAAAACTAGCGGATTTATTTAAGCAGTATAATTGTTTGGAGCTGACGGGAGATGTTGGCGCAGGCAAAACGACGTTGGTTAAGGGGTTAGCAAAGCAGTTAGGCTACGATGGAGTGGTGAGCAGTCCGAGTTTTAGTCTAAACAATCGCTATCAATTACCAGATGAAAAAGTTTTATCGCACTATGATTTTTATCGCTTGGATGACGTTTGGTCGGTTCAGGAGCAGTTGGCCGAAGATTTGGAAGATTCGCAAGTTTTGGTGGTTATTGAGTGGGCAGATTCAATCGTTAATGTTTTACCATCAGAGCGGGCTAGGGTTGAAATAAGTTATACACAGAACGGAAGGATGATAAATGTCAGCCAGTAACGGAGTGATTTTAGCATTAAAAACGGGTGATGATGATTGTTGGTTGTGGCTGATCGATAATCATCAGACGCATGAATTCAAATGGACAGCTGGTCGAGAATTAGCTAGAGGTCTGTTAAAGTTTCTTAAACAAAGCTTAGGCAGCCTCAATTATGATTGGGATGATGTATCTGGTATTGTGGTTTTTCGTGGTCCGGGGAGCTATACAGGACTTAGGATTGGCATAACAGTAGCTAATAGCTTGGCGGATAGTTTGAAGGTGCCGATTGTTGGGCAAGATGGTCTAACCTGGCTAGAGGAGGGGCAAAAAAGATTAGCGAGCGGACAAGACGATCAACTAGTAAAGCCAATTTATGTTCGGTCGCCTAAAATCACCAAACCTCGGAAATAACTTCAATTTTTAATAAAAAGGCTGTATACTAGAAGTGGACTAGTTTAGTCTTTTGGATTTACAATTTTGATAGAAAGGAAAATTTATGGAAATGATATTACCCGTCATGATCGGATTACTGATTGGCGTAGGTTTGATGTATTTGTTTATGCAAAGCCGCATCAAAAAGCAAGAAATCGATATCGAGTCAGCGACCAACAGAGCTGAGGAGCAAGCAGAAAAAATAACTTCAGAGGCTAAAAAAGAAGCCGAAAAAATAGTTAACGAAGCTAAAAAAGAAGAAACCGACCGCCGTAAAGAGTCTCAAAAGACTGAGGATCGATTGATCGAGCGCGAGGCTAATTTGGACAAACGTTCAACTCAAATAGATTCGCGGTTGGATAATTTGCGTGCTCAGGGCGAAGAATTGGATTCTTTGAAAAAAGATATTTTAGATATAAAAGAGCGCCAAGCTAAGAGGTTGGAAGAGATTTCGAAATTATCCAAGAAACAGGCTGAGGCGAAATTGTTAGAAATGACAGAGCGAACGGTTAAAGATGACATGACTGGATTGATTTCCAAGCTGCAATATGAGGCAGTCAACGACGCTGAAGATCGTTCGCAGATGATTTTGCTGGGGGCGATGGAGCGGATGAGTTCAGAGGTCACGGCCGAGCGAACAGTAACTTCGCTTGAGTTGCCAGACGATGAGATGAAGGGGCGAATTATCGGTAAAGAGGGCCGTAACATTCAGGCGTTGCAAAGGCTGACAGGTGTTGATATCTTGGTTGACGAAACTCCAGGTATGGTGGTGTTGAGTTCGTTTGATCCAGTTCGGCGTCAAGTGGCTCGTTTGAGTTTGGAAATTTTGATGAAAGACGGTCGAATTAACCCTTCTAGAATTGAGGAAGTGGTTCAGAAGGCGACCAAGGAAATTGATAAAGAAATTAAGCGAGCTGGTGAAGATGCGGCGCGTGAAGTTGGCTTGGTGGGGATGCCGAAAGAACTACTGCATTTGCTGGGTGAGCTCAAATACCGGACTTCTTACGGTCAAAATGTGCTGAAACATTCGGTTGAAATGTCGCAATTGGCAGCCCAGATTGCTGAAGAGATTGGAGCTGATGTTAAAGTTGCTAAAACGGCGGCTTTGTTTCATGATATCGGTAAAGCTGTGACTCATAAAATTGAGGGCAAACATCATGTGATTGGGGCTGAGTTGGCTCAAAAATATGGCATGAGTCCAGAAATTACTCACGCTATGGAGGCTCATCATGAAGATATTGAAGCTACGACACCAGAAGCGTTGATCGTTCGGGTTGTGGATGCGGTTAGTGCGGCTCGACCAGGTGCGCGCAATGTTTCCAGTGAGAATTTTATTGAGCGAATGCGTGATTTAGAAAATGTAGCAATGGCATTTGAGGGAATTGAAAAGGCCTACGCCATCTCAGCTGGGCGTGAATTAAGAGTCTTTGTTCACCCTGAAAAGATCGATGACTTATCGGCAATCAAATTGGCTCGTGATATCGCGATTAAAATCGAAAGTACTATGCAGTATCCTGGCGTAGTCAAGGTTAATGTAATCCGCGAAACCCGAGCTGAAGAATATGCCAAGTAGAAAAAGTTATCCACTGCCTGAGCGGGAGTGGGTTGATGGGCTGGCAAAACACATTGGTGGCGCGAGTTTGGCGCTAGTAGTTGGCAACGATCGAGTTATTATTGTGAAAGATCACATCAAAAGTTACTGGACTTTTCCTGGTGGTGTGGTTGAGCAGGATGAAACGCCGCTTGAAGGGGCGGTTCGCGAGGCTTGGGAAGAGGTTGGTTTGAAGATTAATCCAGAGTTATTGCGGTTTCAATTTGTGGCGATTGCCAATAAGCTAGACTATAAGTCGCATCACTTTATTTTTCAGGCTGAAATTGACCCGTCAGTAGTCAACGATATCCAGTTAGGCACTGATGAAATTGATCAGTACCAACTAGTGACCAAAGATGAAATTTTGGCTGCCCCTAAAAATACGATGTCGTGGGCGGTTGTGGCTTGGGCGCGCGGTGAAACTGGCTATGCTGATTTTACTGATTTGGTTGAAATTAAGTAAATTAGTATTTTAACTGGCTGAGAGTTTGATCCCAGTTGAGTCGCTGGCGGATTTGAGCGGTTTGAGCGGCGTCGGCTGGTCGGGTTAAGCGATTCTGATTGGTGGTGCCGATAAAATCGAATTGCCACTTTAAGGGGATTTTTTCTAATTGGCTGGCGGTGATTAATTCTAGGCAATTATCTTTGAAAGTTTGACACTGCTGGCCGATCTCGAGCCATTTGTCGATATTGGCTGGCTGATCAATCGACAAGTCGAGTTTGATGGCGGCCGAGCGGGTGACTTCGGCGTTAAATTGTTGGTCGAACATGAAATTACCCATCGAGTGAACAATCAATTTGCCTTTGTAGCTTTCGGTGTTTTGAATCCAATGCGGGTGATCGCCAATCACCGCATCGGCGCCAGCGTCAATCAGCGATCGATGAAGACTGGTTTTGATTTCGTCGGGAGCGGGTTTGTATTCAGCGCCCATGTGCGGAAAAGCAAAAGTTGGCATTAAATTAGCGAACTTCTTAATCTCATCAACCGATTCTTGCGGTGGAATCCGAAATACGCCGTGGTAACCGCAAAAAGCCATCGGCAGGCGACCATCTTTGGTTGAGCTATCAGAAAATTTGACGCTGACTGGAATTGATAAAATTTCGCAGGCTTCAGTAGTCTCGCGCGGGTCATAATGACCAAAATACTGAATTTGTTGAGCCTTTAACTGCTGTTTGGTGGTCTCAAAACCATCGGCGCCTTGGTTGTCGGTGTGGTTGTTTGACAGACTAAAAGCGGTGAAGTATTTTTTAGCTTCTGGTAAGTATTCAGGGCGACAATTGAAGCTCAGCGACCCTTCTTCTTGGGCTGAAGTCAAATTCAAGTCAGGAACCAGTGGGCACTCCAGCCCGCCAATCCAGGCGTTGTAATCTTGGCGCTTGAATTCATCAAGTCGCGAAAAAGGATATTTAAATTTCAGTTCGCTGGCCATCGACCAGTCGTTGATGTAGCGGCCCCAATAAACATTGCCAGTAAAGAGCAGTTTGGTTTGAATTGAGGCGATAGTTGGCTTTGGCGCCGAGACTAGTGGTTGGTTTTTAACTTCTGAATTTTTATTGACCGAGCGAGACAAGAAAAGGCTGGTTGCGAAACTTAAAGTAATTATAATTATGATTGAAATCAGTAACTGGCCGATTCTTTTTTTGTTCATGCTGTTACTTTACGCCAGTTAAGCTTAGTTGTAAAGCTTGAATTTGGCAGTTAGGCGACCGATTTTGATTATTATTAAAAAACACAACATTTTTTAATTTATCGCTAGCGTTTTGATGATATAATCATAATCAAGAACTTGAAGGTGAGTTCTCAAAACAAGAGAGGCGAAACATCATGAAACAAACAAAAGCAACAGTGATTGTTTACGATAGCTTGATGGGTACAACTGAAAAATTTATCCAGCAGATCGCAAAAAATCGACCAGATTGGAAATATCTCAAAATAGCTCCAAATTTAGTTTTGGATGAGACTTTTAATTTAATAACTTACACTATTGGATCGGGGGAAATTCCTCCGGCTACCAAGAATTTTTTAGAACGTAATTCCGAGCAATTGTTGAGTGTTAGTTCGAGTGGAAATCGAAATTTGGGTGCGATTTACGCTGTGGCAGCGGATCAAATTAGTCAACAGTATAATGTGCCGATTTTAGCTAAATTTGAAGTGGCCGATGGACAAAAAATTATAAACAAAATAATCAATCAAATAGAAAGGGAGCAATGAAAAATCAATTAGAATTAAACCAAACCTACGTTGAAAGTGGGCAGCAATATGTTGTTGAGGCGATAAAAGTTAACCAAAAAACCGAAGAAAAATTTGTTTTGCTGAGGTTGTTATCGGACAAAAATCAAACAGTGGTTCGCCCATATGAACTACTTTTGAATAATCTACAGGGGGAATAATGAGTTTGAAAAAATGGATTTTGCTAAATAACCAAATCAAAATTGGCGAAGCAGGCGATCGATACGATCTATCGAAGGACAAAGAGGCAGTTTATAGTTATTTTGTTGACCATGTCAATAAATACACAGTGTTTTTTCACAGTTTGAAAGAAAAAATGGATTATTTAATCAAAAACGATTATTATATCGATTTTTATAAAATGTATAAATTCAAAGAAATTGAACAAGTTTTCGATTTAGTCTACAAGAAAAAGTTTCGATTTGCCTCGTTTATGGCAGCTTTTAAATTTTATGAAAGTTACGCTCTTAAAGATAATACGGGTGAATTTTTTCTGGAAAGATATGAGGATCGAATTGCGGCAGTGGCGCTCTATTTGGCGCAAGGCGATGTTGAATTGGCTTTGGATTACGCCAAGATGATGATCAATCAAGAGTATCAGCCGGCCACGCCGACTTTTCTCAATGCTGGGCGCAAGCGAGCTGGACAGCTAGTGTCGTGTTTTCTGGATGAGATGGGCGATAATTTGACCGGTATCGGCTACATAATTGACGCTTGCTTGAAATTGTCATCGATTGGTGGCGGTGTTGGGATTAATTTGTCCAAGCTACGTGCAAGAAGCGAGGCGATCAAAAATATCGACGGTCGCGCTAGCGGAGTTTTGCCGGTGATGAAAATTTTGGAAGACGTTTTTTCTTATGCCAATCAGCTGGGACAGCGTCCGGGTGCTGGAGCGGTTTATCTAAATATTTTTCACTGGGATATCGAGGAATTCCTTGACTCTAAAAAAATCAATATTGATGAAAAAATCAGGATTAAAACTCTGTCAATTGGAATAATAGTGCCTGATAAATTCATGGAATTGGTGGCTAAAGACGAAGCTTTTTATGTTTTCAAGCCGTTGACGGTTCTCAAGGCTTACGGTGTGCCGCTGGATGAAATGGATATGGATGAAATGTATGAAAAATTGCTGGATAATCCAAAAGTTGAGAAACGAAAATTAAACGCTCGTAAGCTGCTGATCACTATCGCTCAGACGCAAAAGGAAAGTGGTTATCCATATCTGTTCTTCAAGGGTGCGGCCAACAAAAACCACCCTCTGCGAAAGATTGGTTCAGTCAAGTTTTCGAACTTATGCACTGAAATCATGCAAGTGAGTGAAGTTTCCGAAATTGGCCAATATTATGAAAAAGATAAAATTGGCTACGGAATTTCCTGTAATTTGGGCTCGCTTAACGTGGCAAATGTGATGGAAAATAATCGCATCAAGCAGGCTACTAAATCGGCTATCAAGTCGCTATCATCGGTGTCGGACATCACTAATATTGATATTGTGCCATCGATCAAAAAGGGCAATGATGATTTTCACAGTGTCGGTTTGGGGGCGATGAATTTGCACGGTTTCTTTGTTAAAAATGGCATTGATTATGAAAGTCGAGAAGCGCTTGATTTTGCCAACGTTTTCTTTATGATGATGAACTTTTACTCAATTGAAGCATCGATGGAGATTGCCAAGCAAAAGCAAAAAACCTTCAAGCATTTTGATAAATCAGATTATGCCGACGGATCTTACTTTGAGAAATATATCACCAAAGACATAATTCCAAAAACTGCCAAAGTTAAAGAATTGTTTGCTAAAACTAAAATTCCAACAGCAGATGACTGGCAAAAATTAGCAAAACAAGTTAAAAAACACGGTCTTTATAATGCCTATCGTTTGGCAATTGCACCAAATCAGTCAACGTCTTACATTCTCAACTCGACCGCTTCAGTCATGCCAATAACAGATCGAATTGAAGTTAGGGATTACGGTGACAGCAGTTCGTTTTATCCGATGCCATACATGACCGATAAAAATATGCACCTGTATAAATCAGCTTATGATATGGATCAGAAAAATGTCATAAAATTAATGGCAGTTATTCAGCGGCACATTGATCAAGGTATCTCAGTGATTTTGCACACTCAGAGTCAAGATTCGACTCGTGATATAGCCAAGTATTATATCTATGCTCATAAAATGGGACTTAAATCACTCTACTACACTCGAACTCGCAAGACGGTAATGAATGTTTGTTTGAGTTGTGGAGTTTAAAGAAAGGAAGAAAATGACAAAGAAAAAACAGCAGAAAATTTTTGAAGCAGTCAACTGGAACACTCCAGAAAATGATTATGTGACGACTTTTTGGGAGCAGAATTTGCGCCAATTTTGGATCGATACTGAATATACTCCATCAAGAGATGTTGATTCGTATCGGGGCTTGGAGCCTGCTGTTCGCGAAGCCTACAAGCAAGTTCTGGGTGGGTTGACACTACTAGATACCTTGCAAAGTCACACTGGTATGCCAAAATTAATTGACTTTGTTGATTCGATGCAAAATAAGTCAGTCTTGTCTTACACTTGCATGATGGAGTCGATTCACGCTAAATCTTATTCGACCATCTTTACGACTGTGGCTAGTACTCAGGAAATTGACGAGATTTTTCAGTGGGTTCAGGACAATCCATATTTGCAATACAAAGCAGGGGTGATCGATAAGTATTATCGTCAGCTAGATAACAAACAGGTGTCGGATTATGATGTTTATATGGCGATGATTACGTCGATTCTGCTAGAAAGTTTGCTGTTTTATAGTGGCTTTTTCTTGCCTTTATGGTTGGCTGGTCAGGGTGAAATGGTAGCTAGTGGCGATATTATTAAGAAAATTGTGGCTGATGAAGTGTTACACGGAATGTTTATGGGTAAATTAGCTCAAGAAAAATACCAACAGTTATCCAAAGAAGGCCAAAAGAAGGCCGACGCTGAAACGGAAGCCATGATGACTGATTTGATGGAAAACGAATACAAGTATACTGATGATGTCTACGCTGAAATTGGTCTGACCCAAGAGGTGAAGAATTATATTAAATATAACGCCAACCGCGCTCTGACTAATATGGGCAAAGAGCCGAAATTTGAAGTAAGTGAGATTAATCAGATAGTTTTAAATGGATTGAACACTGAGACCACGCAGCATGATTTCTTCTCTAAAAAATCAACTAATTACGAAAAAGCGGTTAAGATTGAAAATCTTAAAGATGACGATTTTGACGTTGAGGCTGATTTAGATATTTAATTTGGTTTGACGTTTTATGCTAAAATAAAACTGTAATAGGAAAGAGGTTATTGAAAGTGAATAAAATTTATCGAAGTAAAGATGATGCTATGATTGCTGGGGTTTGTGGTGGAATAGCGGAGGCTTTTGACATTGACTCGACAGTTGTGCGACTAATTGTGATTACTTTAGTTCTGCTAACTGATGGGATTATGTTTGTGCTGTATCTTTTGGCGTGGGCGATAATTCCTGAAAGAGGCGAAACAAAAGACACAGCAAAGGATTTAAAAAAATCTATAACTGAAGCTGGTAAAAACTTTGAAAAAAGCGTTAATGATTTAGAGCATAAGTTAGACAAGTCAACTTTTAGTTTGTGGCTAGCTGGTGGCTTGATTTTTATAGGTGTTTTCTTGCTGATTAAGCCTTTTTTGCCGACTTGGATTGACCCGAAGCAGTTATTGTTGGCTGGCGGTTTAATTGTTTGTGGATTGCTAGTGTTAGATGCTTACAATAAAAGGAGTAAAAATGACCAAAAATAAGATAACAAAAGAGGCAGAGATAGTTGAGGAAGTTAAAGCACCTACTGTTGGTTTGCCAAAAACCAACAAAAATGATTCTGGTTTAATTTTCTGGGCCTTGCTATTAATTGCGGTGGGTATTTTGTTGGTGGCTGATAGTTTTGAGCTAGTCAATTTAGACTTTTGGGCATTGATTAGTCTTTGGCCGTTAATTTTGGTGCTGGCTGGTCTAGGAATTTTGGCGGAACGAGGCCGATTTTTCCGAGTGTTGGCGGTTTTTGGGCAGATTATGATTGTTGTTTTTGCAGCTTTGGTGGTGGTGGGAGTTGTTAGTTTAGACCGGCCTCAGTCGGGACAAGTGATCACTGGCTCATTCGAAAAACAGGAGACCGCTAAGCGAGCGGAAATAGCAATTAGCGCCGCTAAAAAGCTAACCATTGCAAAGCATGATAGTGACGAAATTATTACCTATAACGGTACTGGTTTTGACGTTAATCGACAGCTTGAAGGCGAAACCGAGCAGATACAATTGCGTAGTTCTTCGAAAAATCTTAATCTAAACGATTTGCAAACAAACGTTAAATTGGGCCAAAAAATACCACTATCGGTTGAGATTGATTTTGGAGCAGGTGAGCTGGAGGCTGATTTTAGCGGCTTAAAATTGCAGCAGCTTGATATTGATTCTGGTGCCAGTGATGTGAAATTAAAACTTGATTCAGTCGACCAAAAACGAGTACTGGTCAATTTAGACTTGGGCATGAGCAGTGCCGAACTGTCGTTGCCAGTTTCAGCGGGCGTGATTTTGACCAACGAAAGCGGCTTGAGCAACAACAATTTCTCAGATCTTGAATCTCAAGATGAAAAGGTTTATCGATCTTCAAATATCGATCGAGCGGCGACCGTTTACGAAATAAAACTAAACAGCGGCATGACTAATTTTAAGTTAAACCGTTATTGATTTTTGTTTGGAGTGAAGGTATGAAAAATCTACAAAAAAAGACTAATTTAATTTTAACAATTATCGGCTTGGTGATTCTTTTGGCAGGGGCTGGTTATTTTGTTTGGCATCAAACTCGATCAGCAAAAAATGAAGATCAGCCAGTGGTTCAAGTGACATCTGATGCTCAGAAATTCAAACAGTTGTATCCTGAGGTGGCCGATGATAATCTTTTTGTGTTTAAAAATGCGACAGAGGTTATCGATCTGTTAGAAAACGGAACGGGTGTGGTTTACTTTGGCTTTCCTGAATGTAAATGGTGTCAAAAGTACGTTACTTACCTCGATCAAGTCGCTAGAGAGCAGGGAGTGGGCCAGGTCAATTATCTTGATGTTCGGCAAATCAGAAAAGACAATACGGCTGAATATCAAAAACTAGTTAAAATACTGGAAAAGCAGCTCAATAAAGACGATCAAGGTAAACCACGGATCTTTGTCCCGGAAGTGGTGGCGGTCAGGCAAGGCAAAATACTTGGCAATAACAACATGTCTTCGCTGAACACATCTGAGGATGGCACACCCAATGAGTGGTGGACTGAAAAGCGGGTTGAATCGCTCAAGAAAGACTTAAATGCTCTGATTCGTGAATCAGAATTGTGTGTTGATAGTTGTAGTATCTAGTAAAAATAAAAAACATCGAGCTTAAACTCGAGTTTTTATGGTCGGGGTGACAGGATTTGAACCTGCGACCTCACGGTCCCAAACCGCGCGCGCTGCCAACTGCGCCACACCCCGATGGTGTAGATGAATTATATTATATTCAGAACCAAAAGTCCAGCCTTAAATTGGCCGATGAGCAGTTTGATGATGAGCTTTGCGCTCCAAATCGTCATCCAGTGGCGCTAGATCGGAGATTTGATTGGTTTTATTTTTAATCGCCTGAGCGATCAGCCAGTCTGCGATCTTGGGGTTTTTAGCCAGTAGTGGTCCGTGAAGGTAGGTGGCAATTAAATTGTGAAACAACACCCCCTCGGTTTCGTCATCTTGATTGTTGCCGTGGCCGCGAATTACTCGAGCCAAAGGTTTGGCAGATTTTCCCAAGAAAGTTTGCCCAGAATGATTTTCATAGCCCACAATTTCTTCAAAAATATCCGAAACTGAAGTCACATTACCAATCAAGCGTTTGTCTTTGGCCTCGGTAAAGGCGTCGATTATGCCTAAGCCGTCAATTTTTTTACCTTCTTGAGTCAGGAAGTATTTTCCGAGTAATTGATATGAGCCACAGACCGCCAACATCGGTGTATTGTTGACAATCAATTGCTCTAAATGTGTTTTGATTTTTTGCAAATCGGACATTATTTTTAGCTGATTGGAATTTTGCCCGCCGCCAGCTAGAATTAAATCTACTTGCTTAGGGAATGAGTCGCCGACCCCGTATTCCAAAACTTCACTCTCGATACCACGCCATTTCAAGCGCTGTTTGATAACTAATAAATTTCCATTATCTCCATAAACGTTTAATTCTTTTGGGTAAAGCTGAAGGATTTTAATTTTTGGCTGCATCGCGACCTTTCTTTTTGGTTAATTTTTGCAAACGTTTTCTAATTTTTGTCATTGCGGTGTAGGTGGCGTAAATTTGTTTGGGCTGATCAGGATGACTGTTAATAAATTTATTTAAGGCAACCGTTAATGATTCTTCAGCGTGTTCAGCTTTTTTGTCATCGTATTTCAGCCTGAGTGACATATCATAGCAGCGACTGCCAGTGGTGATGAAAACTTGACCTGATTGGAGATCTTGAAAGTCAACATCCCACAGCCAAGACACGTCACGACCATCAGCATAAGCGTCGTTGATCGCTAGCATCAGCTTGCTCGACTCATTTAAAAATGACTTCAGTGCCAGTTGAAAACCAGTTGGGTTTTTGACTAAGATTAAGTCAATTGGTTGGTTGTTGTAATAGAACCGCTCTCCTCGGCCAGACGCTGGTTGGATATTTTCTAGACTAGTCTTTAATTGCTGGTAGTCCAATTTATCACCCAAAATTACCGCAGCGGTAGCGATTGCGCCAGCGGCGTTGTAGTGGTTATAGATACCATCAAGTTTAAAATTAACTGTCAATTCTTGGTTTTTAACTGAAAAAGTGGCTTGATTGTTTTGATGATCTTTCATTAAAACTAGTGGCTTGAAGTCAGATGAAGGGCTTTTTTGTTTGTCTATTGTTGTTAATTTTACATCAAGTTTAGGGTCGTAGCCATAAAATTGGAAATTATCAATCTGACTTGAAATATGAGCTATTCGACTGTCTTGGCGGTTGAGGACGACCGTCGTGGCGGTAGCTTGAGCAATTTTAGTCAACATCCGTTGGACATTGTCAAGCTCAGCGTAGCGATCCAGTTGATCGCGTAGAACATTTAGTAGTAAGCTATAGGTTGGTTTGATCTGTTTGACAAAATGAACCGCGTGAGCTTCGTCCAGTTCGATGACGGCGATATCAGCAGCTAATTCTCCCTTAAAATTACTCTGCTGGATGAGCGCCGAGCTGACACCTCGAAAAAAATTGCTGCCAGTGTCATTGGTGAAAACTTTCAGCCCTTGATCGGTTAAAATTTGGGCTAGTATTTTTGTAGTTGAAGTTTTGCCATTGGTGCCAGAAATTACCACCACGCCGTATTTCAGTTGAGATAGTTTCGTTTTAGTGAAGTCGGGAGCTAGTTTTTCTAAAATCAATCCAGGCAATGCTGAACCGCCGCCATAAATTCGACTTAATTTAGAAATAATTTTGGTCAAAATAAATGCTAAATTAATTTTCATGCTTTTATTATAGCTTATTTATTTTGCTTAAGGTATAATTAAGTTATGTTAATTGCAAGTTTTTTCAGCTGGTGGTATGGAGCTGGCTTCGTCAAACAGATCAGCATGATCAAGGCTAAGCTTTCGCAACTGGCAGATTTTTTCTCGATTGGATTGCTATTGAAGACGCTTTTTCAACCGTTCAGGATGCTCGATGCCAATTCTAACGTCAAGGGTAGTTTAGAAGCTAAGATTCAGGCGCTAGTTGGCAAATTGGTATCCAGACTTATCGGTGCTTTTATGCGTTCGCTGGTGATGCTGGTGGGGATCATTGCCTTGACGGGTAGGCTAGTGATGGGGATTTTGCAGGTAGTTTTTTGGTTATTGATGCCGGTTATACCGGTTATTTGCTTGATTTTATTTGCTATGGGAGTGGCACCGACATGGCTCCAGTAAATTTTAATTATAATAGTATTCGCTCTCAAGAGGCTAGGTTGACGGTTGGTATCAGTAGTTTTTGGCGGTTAACCCTGAAACTCTTAGGCGCTGTTTCTATGGGTAGCGGCTTAGTGATTGTGGCTGTTGGTCTACCTATTGGCTGGCTAGTGGTAGCTGCGGCTACGATCATGATTGCGGTTTATCAGTGGTGGCGATGGCGGTTGTATCGACTAGATCCGATTGAAGATGCTTCGTCAATTGATAACTTGCTCTCAAGTAGCGTTTTGGGGCGATTGAGTCGCTCACCAACACCTAAAGAAATCGCAGCTGTGGCTGCAACAACATCTAGCGGGCAATTTATGGCTTATCGTTTTGGGATTGGTTCGCAGTTTTTGCAAGAAATCTCTTCTGATGATCCCAATATGACCGCTAAAATTTGGCAAGACGCTGTGGAGTTGCGTCAGCAAACCGGTTCCGTGACAGTGTCTTCGGGGATTTTAATTTTAGCTTTAGTCAAAAACTTTCCCAATTACGAAGCTATTTTGGCTCGATTGCAATTAGACTTTAATGATTTACTATCTGGAGTTAAGTGGCACGACAAAATAAACGCCTCTAAAGATCAAATCCAGCGGCCACGTAAAACGGGCGGTATTGCTCGTGACTGGTCATTTGGTTTTATTCCGCTGTTGGAGCGATTTGCTATTAACGTCAGTAGTCAAATCGGCAGAGGTCTGCTATTAGCTGAGGTGCCAAAATACGAGCAGGTAGTTGATAAAATGATCGAAACATTTGCTGGTGGTGGTCGGCAAAACGTGGTTTTGGTTGGTGAAGAAGGTGTTGGCAAAACATCTTGCGTCTATTCATTTGCTGAGAAATTGCTCTATGCTGATAGTACTGTGCCTGCTAATTTGAAATTCCGACAGGTGATGATGCTCGATTCGGCTAGTTTAATTGCAGCAGCTCCTGGGCGAGGTGAGCTGGAAAATCTAGTCATGCAAATTTTGGGCGAAGCTTATAATGCTAAAAACGTGATTCTTTGTCTTGACAACGCTCAGGTTTTTTTCGAAGAAGGGACTGGCTCGGTTGACTTGACGAACGTCTTGTTACCGATACTTGAAGCGGGCAATCTGCGAGTC
The DNA here is from genome assembly GCA_964388235.1 of uncultured Candidatus Saccharibacteria bacterium. GTDB lineage: Bacteria > Patescibacteriota > Saccharimonadia > Saccharimonadales > Saccharimonadaceae > CAYLXN01. The sequence goes on along the minus strand of CAYLXN010000004.1, from coordinate 15,379 downwards.
GTTTTGACGATGAATGAGCAGCGATTGTTGCAAATTTCACGCAAAAATCCAGCTTTGACCAATGCTTTAAACAAAATTCAAGTTGCTCCGACCAACGAAGCCGAAACAATGTCGGTTTTGCAGTATAAGATTTTGACAATTGAATCTAAAATGGGCGTTTTGTTTATGTATCAGGCGATTAAAGAAGCTTATAAACTTGGTTCGAGATATATTTACGACATGCAAATGCCAGGCCAGGCGATTAAAATGCTGGAAATGTCTGCTAGTTACAACGATAATAAATTAGTAACTGTTGAGTCAGTTCATCACGCAATTGAGTCGACGATGAATGTTAAAATATCTTCGGTTAATCAAGAGGAAGAGCGAGATAAATTAATTAATCTTGAGGTATTGATTCACGAACGGATGGTTAATCAAAGTCGAGCTGTGCAGGTAGTGTCAAATGCTTTGCGTCGGGCGCGAGCTGGTGTTCGAAGTCAAAATCGACCAATCGGAACTTTTCTATTTTTAGGCCCAACTGGGGTTGGAAAAACTGAGCTCTCGAAAGCCTTGGCGGATGTTTATTTTGGTGGTGAAGGTAATATTGTGAGGGTTGACCTCAATGAATACGTGACGGTTGATGATGTCGCCCGGCTGATTGAAGATGGAGCTGAAAATCCTAATTCTTTGACGGCGCAAGTGATGATGCGTCCATTTTCAGTAGTTTTGCTTGATGAGATCGAAAAAGCTCACCCAGCGGTACTGACGACTCTGCTTCAGTTGCTCGATGAAGGTATTTTACGTGATAAAAACAACCGAGAAGTCAGCTTTCGTGATTCGATCGTGGTGGCGACCTCGAACGCGGGCTCTGATACGATTCGCCAGTATATCCAGCAAGGCTATCAAATTGAAGCCTTCGAGCAGCAAATTACCAATCAATTAATCGATTCGGGTCAATTTAAACCAGAATTTCTCAACCGGTTTGATGAAATTGTGCTGTTTAGACCGTTGGACAAGAATGAATTGTTGCAAATTTTGAATTTGATTTTGAATGGAGTTAATAAGACCTTAGCTAGCCAGAAGATTGCGGTTGAAGTGGCGGATGATGCGAAACTGTTTTTGGTGGATGCGGGTTACGATCCGAGGTTGGGGGCACGGCCTATGCGGCGAGTGGTCCAGGCAACAGTTGAGAATATTGTGGCTAAGAAAATGATTGAAATTGGCGCGATTAACCTTTCAGGTCAGACGATACATGTTTCGCTAGCGGAGGTTCAAGCGATCGTTGGCTCTGGTCAATCATCGAGTTTTATCAACGAAGTTCCGCCTGCTGGGCCACCGCCTTTAAGTTAACTAGCTTTTGCTTGCTTTTATATCGGATCTGATATATAATTTAACCATGAGTACAAAAAAAGAATATCGATTTATGATCGGTGATCTAATTCAAAAAACTCGAATTAATCGTCGATTGACTCAGGCCGACCTAGCGGAAAAGATAGGCACTTCTCAAAGCGCCATCAACCGGATAGAGAGCGGCAAGCAAAATATCAGCATTGAGATGGTCCAAAAAATAAGCGAAGCCCTGAAGGTTGAACTGCTCCAGTTTAATCAGCAGGGTGTTTTACATTTCAAAATAAATGGTGGTAAACGACTAAAAGGGTCAATTGATGTTAATACTTCGAAAAATGCCGCCGTCGGTGTGATGTGCGGCTCATTAATTAACCGCGGCAGGACGCTTTTGCGGAACGTCGCCAATATTGAAGAAGTTTATCGGATTATTGAGGTACTTGAGAGTTTAGATGTTAAAATTAACTGGCTAAACAATCATCGAGACTTGGAGATTATCCCACCAGCTAAATTAAATTTTGAAGCGATGGATGTTGAGGCCGCCCGAAAGACCCGTAGTATTATCATGCTGATGGGGCCGCTGCTACATCAGTACAAGAAATTTAGCTTGCCGTATGCTGGTGGTTGTAATTTAGGGCAGAGAACGGTTGAGCCACATATCAGAGGCTTAAAAGCATTTGGCTTGGAGGTTAAGACCTCAGATGGATTTTATAGAGCATCAACACACGTCATCAATGAGAAGAGGTTAAAAATAATTTTGACAGAGAGAGGTGATACGGTCACTGAAAATATTTTATTTGCTGCCGCTCGTTTTGATGGGGTGACTGAGATTCACAACGCCAGCTCGAATTATATGGTTCAAGATGTTTGTTTTTATCTAGAAAAACTTGGTGTTAAGATTGAGGGTGTGGGCACGACTAGATTGGTTGTGCATGGATTGGCCGACATTAACCAACCAGTGGAATACCAGATGAGTGAAGATCCGATTGAAGCGATGAGTTTCATTGCGGCTGGAGTGGTGACTGATTCAGAAATCACTATTCGTCGGGCGCCAATTGACTTTTTGGAAGTGGAGCTGGAAATTTTGCGGGGCATGGGGCTTAATTTTGACCTGAGCGAAGAGTATCTGTCTTCTAATCAGCGAACTAAGCTGGTTGACATCAGTCTCAAGCGAAGCAAACTGACGCATGCGGTTGATAAAATTCATCCAATGCCGTTTCCTGGTCTAAATATCGACAATTTGCCTTTCTTTGCGGTAATTGCAGCGGTGGCTGAGGGTCGGACGATGATTCATGACTGGGTGTATGAAAACCGCGCGATTTACTTAGTGGAACTGTCAAAGCTTGGGGTTAATGTCCAATTGGCGGATCCACATCGGCTGTATATCGAAGGGCCAACTAGGTTTCGACCAGTTGAAATTGTTACGCCACCAGCCTTACGTCCAGCAGTGGTGATTATGTTAGCGATGTTGGCAGCTGATGGCGAATCAGTTCTTCGCAACATTTATTCGATTAATCGAGGCTATGAGGATTTTGCTCATAGGCTTAATCAATTGGGTGCCGATATTGAGACGCTGTACTAAAATAGTTTAATAAAAATAAGGTCGTTTTGTGTTATACAAAACGACCTTTTGTTTAAAAATTAGATCTGGTACCCCAGGAGGGATTCGAACCCCCGACCAAACGGATAGAAGCCGCTTACTCTAATCCACTGAGCTACTGGGGCAAGTTGATGTTAATGGTGCGGGTGGCGAGAATCGAACTCGCATCACTTGCTTGGAAGGCAAATATATTAGCCATTATACGACACCCGCAGAAACTAGAACACTAATCTAGCCGATCAATTTTAAAATATTTGGGGCGAATAGAGGGATTCGAACCCTCGGCCTCCAGTGCCACAAACTGGCGCTCTAACCAACTGAGCTATATCCGCCACGAACGTTTCTTATTATAACACAAAATTTCACCGTCTGGCTACTAGATGCAAGAGATGTTTACACCAGTAGTTTTGCCGGATTGGACAGATTTGATAGTTTTGGCCACCGAATCCCAATAATAAACCACGAAACCAGTCGGGGTATTGGCGGGAGCTTGGCGACATCCTGAGTAGCGAAGCAACTCGGGCTTGGTCTTCGAGGGCTGATTGGTGGCAGTGGTTGTTAAATTATTTCTAATCTGCTCATCAAGCAGTAGTACAAGCGGGCAAGCGTGGTTTTCGCTGGTAGCGGGCTGTTTGCAGGTTGAAAAATTATCAAGCGCTAGTTGAACCTCTTGAGAGCTGTAAATTGGTCGATTCGAGCCAATTACTGGGCTGTTGTTGGTTGTTTTAAGGGGTGGTTCAAGTCCTTCGGCTGACATGACAATTTGTTTGGCACGATTATAATTACGCTGCGACTCAGTTTTGGCGCGGTAGTTGGAATAAGTCATGGCGCTAATTCCGATTACAATGCCAATTATGGCGATCGTAAAGATCAATTCCATCAGACTGAGCCCAGATTTGGTTGTTTTCATAAAATTAATTACTTTTCAGGTAAATATTCAAAAAATAAGGTCGCTGGAAAGCGACCTTATTAAAAATAGTTTTTAATTACAACCTGTTCCGCTGCTGACGGTTGCTGCTTTGCCTTTAGTGTAGTCCCAGTAGGTAACTTTCACGCCGTTATTGCCGGTACACATGGTGTAACCGTAAATGTCCTTA
>CAYLXN010000004.1:0-11259 GCA_964388235.1 uncultured Candidatus Saccharibacteria bacterium | reverse complement strand
AATCTTGCCTTTCAGGGTGTCGTCGGTGATTGCTGCTGAAGAAGTAGCAGGCACAGCCTTTAGCACAGTTGCTGTTGGATAGTTGCTTTCTTCTGTGTAATAAATCTGGACTTTATCGATGATCGCTTTAGCGTCTGACTGAGCAGCTGCGGTTTTAGCTCGGTTCTGGACACCAGTGTAAGTTACCATGGTAATGGCAGCTAAAATACCGATAACCACGATGACGATTAATAGCTCGACAATCGTAAAACCAGTTTTTCTATTTTTGTTCATAAGAGTTATTCTCCTTATAGTTTATTTTTTTAATATACACAGGCATTATATAATGCTTAAGTTAAAAATGCAACAAAATAATTTAAATTGCGAGACTAATTGATGCTGAAACTGGGTAGATTTGGTCGCTGGCACGGCGAGATATGCTCGAGGTGGCGGTAATTTCGATAATATCCGCACTGTCGATAGCGGCTTGTCGACTAGCCACAGCGAGAGAGGGGTTAGTGGCGTTTGGTAAAATCTCGTATGAGCCATCTGAGCGCAATTTTTTGTAGGTGATGGTCATTTTGGCTGCGTTAAACAGGGCTTGGTCATTATCTTTACAGGCAGGATCGTAGCTAGATAGTTGAAGATTGCAAGTCGATTTTTGCCAAGGTTTGCCAGCTTTGCTGCCATTTTCAGTAGTGCAGTGCTTGCTGACTTGCGGTAAGATTATTCGGCGATACAGAGTGTTGTTGTAGACGAAATAGACCACGTTCATATCGAGTGGGTTGTTTTGAGTGCAATCGGCCTCAGGGGTCGAATAGCGGGCAACTCGAGGCGATATTGACAAATCATCGGCGTTCGAGGTAGTAGCGACGCTGTTGAGGATCAGTTGGCTGCTCGTGCTGCCGTTGGATACACCAGCATTGAGCAGATTGTTGCTGTCTAAGGCGGTGATGTTGACCTTGGAAAGTGGCTTGCGGCTGAGTGAAACGTCTCTCTCGATGAGCGACAGCGCTCGATTTATCTCTACTCGAGCGTTGATCATTTGAGTATTAGTTTGAGATGAATTAGATAATTGAACTGATAAATAAACAATGCTAGTGATAACCAACAGTGCGATTGGCGTGGCGATTAGCATTTCGATTAAAGTAATGCCCGGCAGAAAACTATTTTTAGTTGGCATATAACACCTGAGATTCGGTTAAATTTTTGCCTTTGAAGGAATATTTGACCGTGGTTTCGATCCGGTAAAGCCCATCTAAACCAGGGTTGGGCTTTGATATTTTAGATTCGACTGACATGCCATCGATTTTGGCTGAATTTGGATCAATGGTTTCTGAAAAAGTTCTCACTGGCGGAATAGTTGCTCCTTTATAGGAAGCTTCGTTAGCGACTCGTTTTCTGAGGTAGCTATAGGCGATATCAGAGGCTTTAGCTGAGGTGTTGGCTAGTGCTTGGTTGTGAAGCACGGCTGAATGTAGGCTGAAGCCTGCTAGCAAAAACAGAATTGAAACAGTCATCGCCACTAAAACTTCGACGACCGTAAAGCCAGCTTGAGGTTGATTATTTTTGAATTTCATGATTGGTTATCACTCCATATTTATAAATAGTTCGTCCAAAAAGGGCGTTGTAAGAACTTGGCTCTTTGTAAAAATAAAACAGGCGATATTTGTAGCAGATTTCCGATGGATTTTTGCATAGATTGCCATCAGCGGAAAGAGGTTGATAAATTAAACTATTCAAATTTGCTTTCCTGAAAGCATCGGTCGAAAAATTGTTGACTGGTTGGATTGGGCTATTGTTGGCGGCGGCAATAAATTTTAGCTGGCTGTTTGAATCATATTCGGTCATGATTTTAGTCGCCCAGCCCTTGTTGAACATCTCGATAGTGTTAGGAAAGGTGCCTTTTTCGCCAACGTAAAGATTTTTAAAATGTCCAGTATCGTAGACGCTGTCAAACAGTTTACCGATAGTCTGAGCGTCAGAAATTATTTGATTGGCTTCAGCTTTTAGTTTTTGATTTTTATAAGAATTAAAACCAATTGTCAACAAGATCCCTAAAATAGTGATCGTAACGATGATTTCAATTATCGAAAAACCCAGCTTAGCTAGTCTCATATCTTTTATAATAAGACGTTTACGCTAAAAACTCAAGTTATTTTAAGCTTTTATTTCAATTGGCTCTTGCTCGATAGTGATATCAAACTTGTCTTTTATCGAATTGACGATTTGCTGCTTGGCGGTTTGAAGCTCGGCGTGAGTGGTGGCTGATTGATTTACAAGGATTAACGGGCTGGTCTCGGGTATTTTGATGCCGCAAAAAACTGAGCCTTTAAGTCCTGCTTGGTCGATCAGCCAAGCTGTAGGGATTTTGATTAAGTCACTGTTGGCTTGTTCGCTAAAAGGTATGTTAGGAAAGTTGGCTTGAAGCTCGGCTAGTTGGTCAGCTGTTATTTCAGCATTTTTGAAAAAGGAGCCAGCACTTGGGAATTGATGGTAGTCAGGAATTCTTTGGTCGCGCACTGCTTGGACGTATTGGCGAATTTTGGCTGGTGAAAAGTCGGTCAATTTATGTTCGGCAATATAATTTGTTAATGAATTGTAAAATGGTGGCTGCAATTGACCTTTGCTCAACTTAAAAGTGACGCTGGTGACGACGTAGCGATTTCGCGCTTGGCTTTTTAAGAGGCTGTCACGATAAGAAAAGTTTAAGTGGTCTTTGCCAAGGGTAACAAATTGACGTTTTTGCGAATCAAAAGCTCTTAGCTCGACAAAAATATCGGCGGTTTCTTGGCCGTAAGCGCCAACATTTTGAACTGGCGTGGCACCGACCGTGCCAGGAATGCTGCTCAAGGCTTCAGCACCAGTTAGGTCTAATTCGGTGGTTTTAGCCACAAAATCATCCCAAATTTCTCCGGCGGCAGCTTCGAAGATTGTCTCCTTGTTATCGGTTGAGATGGTTTTGATACCTTTTAGTTTGTTTAAAATAATAATACCGTCAAAATTTTGATCAGTGGCGATTGAGTTACTGCCTTCACCTAGAACGTAGACTGCACATTGGTTTTTGTCGGCTAGTTCAAAGATTAATGGCAATTGATTTTCATCTGTCAGCTCGACTAAAAAGCGCGCCTTGCCAGTGCCTAATTTAATGGTTGTTAAATTCATAAGTGGTACATTTTCTTGTAATTTCATGTTGTAATTATATCCTAAATCACTAGACAATGCGAGCTTATCTGCTAAAGTTAATATTAGTTAGTTAAGCCAGCAGAGCCTGCTGGTATTTTCAACAGAACATTACAATAAAGGAGAAAAAAGATGAAAAGAGAGATTTTATTAACCAAGGCTGATAAATACTATGTAGACAATATGAGGCGGATCTTGTATGGAACGGCAGAAGATGGTGTTTACGACGATTTTGGGCTGGAAGTTCGACCGAAATGGATTGACGGAGAGCCAGCTCACACTAAGTATATTGAGGACGTTCTAGAGGTGTATGACCTGTCGAAGGGCGAGTTGCCAATCACCAGCCTTCGCCCGATTAAGATCGATAAAGCTATCGGTGAGATTCTTTGGATTTATCGGGATGGGGACAATAATCTCGATAATTTACTGAGAATATATGGAATTAAATGGTGGGATTTTTGGGATATCGGCGATCGAACCATTGGACCCTGTTATGGCTGGACCATTAGGCAATTCGATTTATTTAACCAGCTCATAAATGAGTTGGCTAAAGAATTGCAGCAGAAAAGTATCAGCAGGCGCCACAAGATAGACTTGTGGCAATATGAAAGCATTTATAGTATTCACGGGTTGGATCCATGTGCTTTTATGACCGACTGGTCGCTGTCTAAAACGGGTGATGGAGAAAGGAAATTAAACCTTACTCTCACTCAGAGATCGAACGACTATGTGGCAGCTGGCCACATTAACAAAATCCAATATGTTGCCCTCCAGATGATGGTGGCACGTCATATTGGGGTTGAGGTCGGTAAATTCTGTCATATTATCAAAAATTTGCATATTTATGACAGGCATTTTGAAATTGCTGAAGAGCTATTGTCACGAGCTGATCAGCAATACACTGCTCCAGAGTTAATTTTGGCAGAAGATGCGCCCAGTTTAGATGTGATTATGCCAAAACACTTTAGGCTAGAGAACTACAATCCAGGCGAGCAAATAAAAAACATTCCCATTGCCATCTAAAAGATAAGTCAAGTCCGCTTTTAGCGGACTTTTTGTTTTGGTGTTCTTATTGGCGTGGATATGCTAAAATAAGCTTAAAGAAATTATTAATTAAACAATAATTCATGGATCGGAGATAGAATGAAGAAAATTTTAGTTGTAACCCACAAGCCTGGTCGCAATTATGGCGGCATTATGCAGGCTTACGCTTTGCAAAAAAGCCTAAGCGATGCTGGATATCGGGTCGAGACTGGCGACGCCTATTCTCGAGATTTTAAAATTAAAACGATTTACGGTCGGATCAAAGGTTATTTGGTTCAGAAATCATTTTTGCCACTTGGTTATCAAAAATTTACCAAGCAATTTATCCGTGAATACATCAAAACGACCACCGTCTCGCCACTGATTTGGTTTGACAAAAACCTCACCAAGCACCACGCGGTGATTACTGGTAGCGACCAAGTTTGGCGTCGAGCTTACGTTGAAATCAAGCGCTATTTTTTGGATTTTGTGCCAGATGAAATTACTAAACTGTCGTTTGCGGCTTCGTTTGGACGGGATGATATCGATGAGTACGAGCCAGAATTGAAACAAGACGTTTCAGCTTTAGCTAAAAGATTTAAAGCTCTTTCAGTTCGGGAAAAATCGGGTGTAGATATCTGCCGAGATGATTTTGATGTTGATGCTACTTGGCACTTGGATCCAGTTTTTTTGCTGCAGTCGCAAGACTACAGTCAGCTAGTTGATGCTGCTGAAAGTCGATTAAAATCCAATCAAGGCGGTATTTTTAGTTATGTTTTGGATAAATCTGACAAAAATAACCAAATTATTGACAAAGTTAGTCAGATTTTAGATGAACAAGCCTTTGATTTTATGCCTGAAAAGCATGGCACTAGTTTTATTGGGTCTCTGTTTGACAAATCACGTCGATTGTTGCCAGTCGAGCAATGGTTAAAGGGTTTTCGTGACTCTAAATTTGTGATCACCGACTCTTTTCACGGTACGGCTTTTTCGATTATTTTCAACAAGCCGTTTTTGGCAATCGGTAATCGATCGCGAGGTTTGGGGCGGTTTATTTCGGTACTGGAAGCTTTTGGTTTAGCTGACCGAATGATTGACCAGCCAGAAGAGGTTAGTGCTGAATTAGTCAAGCAGGAGATTGATTGGCAGACAATCAATGACAAAATTACGACCGAACGGCAGCGAGCTGAGACGTATTTGAGTGACAATTTAGCCTAAAAGTTTTTGTTTGACTTTTTTAAAAAACCAAACTGGGCCATTGTTTTTAATTCTGATGATTTTCTTTTGCAAGTTAATTAATTTGTAAACTGAGTGATACTTGTTGACTAGCGGCTCCATGTTAGTCTTGAAATAATTCCAATCGTCTCTCTTTTCAGCTTCGCGGTAAATAGTTTTGCTTTGTTCGGCGATCTCCGAGCGAATATCTTGCGCCTGACGTTTCAAGCGTGGAATTTTATTCGAAGCTTCAACTCGCTTAGTGGGCCGCCAAATACCAGCTTGGTCCTGCTTGTGTAGTCGATAAGGAAGCTCGTCGCGATAATGATGGATTAAACCTGATTGCGATCGCTTGACAGTGTCGGTGTCAACGGCATCTAGGTGCAGTTTGTTGTCCTTCAGTCCTTGCTTAATTAATTTAGCAATTTCAGCGTTGCGGACAATTACGACGTTATTACCTAAGCTGTCTTTAGCATATTCTGGCAACCACGCGTCGCCCATCACCACGTCGGCAGTTTCGTTAAATGCGTCGTCAGTGAAGTCAGAAAATTTAACCTTGAAAAAACCTTGGCCCCAATTCGTACCAAAGAAATCGGTGTGAGTTTTAGTGATAATTTCATCTTCGCCGCTGTCAGATCGAGCGATAATTTCTGTGCTATAAAGAGTGGCGTCTTGGTTTGGGTTTTTCTTGCGGAAATCGATTTGTTTAATTTCTTTGGGTTTAACTCCATTTTGCCAAGCAATATTCTCGGCGTATTTGGTGGTTTTTTGATGGCCGCAAATCAAGCCGAGGGTATATTTTATTTTCTCAGCCACCACTGGATCTTGCAGTGCCAAAAGTCTAATTTCAAAAATGAAGCTGGGAATGCCAACGATGGCAAATTTGCCAGGCATCGATTTAATTTTGTTGATAGCTCGAGAAAATTCGACTGGATAATATCTTGATTTGGCGCTTTGGTTGAGTTCATCAACCGAAGTAGAAACGCCGTATTTGAACAAAATACCGTCACTATCATCAGCGGCTTTGACGTGAACCACACCGTCAATTTGCCCTGATTCTAGTAGCTCTTTAAGAATCCAGCTAGTGACACCACCCGAGCTGGCACGGTCACGAAAGCCATTCTCAGTAACATAGCCTACATAACAATCTTGGTAATAGCCCAAGATTGGGTCGTGCTTAACGTTTGCGTCGCCAGCAAATAAATCTTTGGCTACCTGATCTTCGTTCGGACTAGCGTCAGACATCGAACAGACTTGATTGAGCTTCGGATCCTGCCAGTCAATTTTGACTTCATCAGACACTGGCACGGCTTCGTATTGTCCAAACTGATCCAGCTTCATTTCTAAATTAGGATTAATCACCGCATAAGCGCCGCTTCTGACACTGTAATCATTATCGATGACAGTTTGCTTAAGATTGAGGTTTTTGTTAGACATTATTTCTTCTCCTTTGCGCGGGTTAATTTTGACCAAACTTTTTTGACCAATTCCTTTTCGTCTTGGTTAATTACAGCTAGATAGTGATAGAGTCCGTAGCTTATTGTATAAATTACAACAGGTAAGCCAAGTTGAAGGATGTTGTCGGGGTTGATCGGAGCTGCGATCCAAAACGCCAAGGCCAAAAATGGCAGTTGCTTAAGAAACAGCCAAATCATCTCTTTCCAGAAGTAACCTATTAACAAACCAACTTTTCGAGAATAATAAATATTCATGATAATAATATTGCCGATGATAAGTGAGATTGCGGTGCCGATAGCGCTACCGATGCCACCATAAGCTTTGGCTAAAGGAATGCTCAAGAAAATATTGGCTACGGCGACCAAGGAATAAACAATCGAACGGAATTTGTGCATTTTTTTGGCTTGAATGATGGCGATGGCTAAGTTTTGGATGATTGGGATGGTGACTGGCAGCATCAAGATGATGCCGATGTAATAAGCAGTTTCAAATTCTGACCCAACCCATAAATTAATGAATTGTCTACCAAAAATCACAAAGCCGCTCATTACCAGCATCACAAATAATAATTGCAGTCGACCAACTCGCAGCATTTCATCTGTTAATTGCCGATTGGTGGCGTTTTTTGCCACCATTTTGGTGATTTTTGGCACCAGAACACTACTGATGGCAGTTGAAAAGGTTAGATAGAGATTATTAATTTGAGCCGCGATAGCATAAACCGATACTGCCACTGTACCAGCCACTGCTCCTAGTACAAATTGATCGACGCTCCAATTGATCTTGTCGACCACAACATTCAAGAAAATGAAAAACGAAAAGCCAAAAATTTCTCTGAATAGCTTCTTGTCGAAAGTTGATCGATGAATATTGATATTTAATTTGTAGCGACAATAGAGATAGTTGGCAACCAACATCAAGACGTTCAATAAACTAAGTGCGGCGACCATGGTAATTGATTTGTAGCCAAGCAATAGCAGCGGCAACATGACTATTGGATTGAGTAGGCTGCGGACGATGGCGATGGTTTTTTGGAAAGTGAATTTTTCGTAGGCGGTGATAATTGATGAGTAGATCGAGAAGGGAAAAGTTACCAGCAAGTTAGCAGATAAAATTAACATCATAATTTTGGCTTTGCCCAGCTCTTCGGCGGTCATTGATTGACCAAAAATTTTATCACTCGCGAAGAATAAAATCAGCCCGATCAAAAAAGCCACCACGCCAATAATGCAGTAAACAAAAAAGAACATATTGTGTAGTTTTTGTTCTTTTTTCTTTTGGCCTAACTGATGATAGCGAGCGGTGTAAATTACAATGGCGTTGCCAAAGCCCAGGTCGAGAACTGTCAAGTAGCCGATAATTGAGTTGACAATTGAATACAAACCGAATTCAGATTGACCCAAGAAACGGATCATGATTGGGGTATAAACCAAGGCAATTAAAATATTGGTTAAAATTAGCCCGTAATTTAGTACTACGCCACGCTTGCGTTCGCTCATTGAAAATTACTCGCAATTAGTTTCATAACTAAAGCTATTTTAGCATAATAATTTGAGGCTGAAAAACAATTAATAGTTAATGGTTGTGTTTGCGTGTATAATGAACTTATGAATAATTCAGAAAAAAATCAGTTGATGCAACAGCTGTTGGTGGCAAATCAAAATAATCTGTCGGCGACGCAAGCGGAGCTGGAGAAGTTTTATCGACAGCAAAAAACTGCAGTTCGAGTAGTTGCGAAGCCTTTCAAGCAACCAGAAGGTGAGCCGTTGATTGTTGCTAATGACTTGACTAAAGTTTACAAAAATGGCAAAGATAAGTTGGTTGCTGTTAACAAAGTTGATTTTAAAATTTGGCCAGGGGAGTTTGTGGCTCTGACTGGCACTAGTGGTAGTGGAAAATCGACTTTGTTGCACATGCTTGGAGGCTTGGACAAACCGACTAGCGGTCAAATCGTGATTAATGGTCAAAATATTGCCAAGTTAAACGACCAGAAGTTATCTAATTTTCGCAATCGGACGATTGGTTTTGTGTTTCAGTTTTTCTACATGCAGCCATTTTTGACCTTGGCTCAAAATATCGCTGTACCGTCGATGATTTACTCGATGAACCCCAAAGATCGCAAGGCGCGGACAACTGAACTAGCTGAAGCTGTCGGCTTATCTGATCGACTAAAACATTTACCAAAAGAATTATCCGGTGGGCAAATGCAACGAGCGGCAATTGCTCGAGCGCTGTTCAATTCGCCGAAAATTATTCTGGCTGATGAACCGACCGGCAACCTCGACTCGGCGAATTCAAAAGCCGTGATTGATTTATTTAAACAAATCCGTGAAAAATTTGGCACGACAATTATTGTTGTCACTCATGACCGACAGGTCGCCGCTGCGGCTGACCGCGAAATTAGTATGAAAGATGGAGTAATTTTATGATAAATCTGAAAAATAGTTTGATTTTGGCCGGGACTAAACTCAAGACTCGCAAAATCCGAATGATCGTCACAGTTATTATTTCTAGCTTGCTATTTGGTGTTCTGTCGGTTGGCATAATTACCTTCACTGGTTTTACCAATTCGGTTGGGCGGTTTAGTAATGAAGGTCTGAATAATCGCTTTTTTGTCCAACTAGCACCTGCGGGTGGGGGGTCAGATTTGTATAGATATTTTGAAACTGACGAGGCCCGTCAGCGAGCGACTGAAGTTGCTAATCAACTAGCCGAGCAGCGGGTTAAGCGCGGCAAGGAAATAGGGTTAGAAGTATCTAAAAAAGATGAGCTAAATTACTTATTGCCCGTTGATTTGTCAAAGGCTGTTGATGGCCAAAAACTTTCTGTACCAATGGATGATTCAAGTCCAGTTAGCCAAACTTTAGCCGCTGAGTTTCAGAAAAAGAATCCACCAAGCTCTAAGGAAATGATCTTGAATCAAGCTAATGTTGATCGAATCACGACTGGCTATGATGTGGTCGGTAGTTTTCAGCCAGCTATATATGTAATTGATGGTGGCGGTGCTCTCTATCCAGCTGACACCAAAGGTGGCTATCCGCTTAATCCAGAAACACCAGCGACTGAGAATAAGCCCGAAGCTGGTTTTGAAATGCAAGAAGCGATGGTCCAAATCCAAAGCTTACCTGATAGCATGGCCAACGCTTATCGTTTTGATAATTTTGCGCCCAATCCTGATTCTAAATCAATTCCAATCATGGTGTCGCTTGACAAGGCTGAAAAATTATTGAAATTACAGAAGCTTTCTCCTAGTTCGTCGAATCAAGATTCTTTAGTTCGTCAGCGCGAAGTTCGAGAAAAAATTACTGGTTTTAAATTTAAGCAATGCTACCGCAATTCGCTGGCAAATTCTCAACTAACTGAAGCAGCAGCTCATGCTCAAAACCAAAAAGACAAAGATTATACCAAGCCAGAGTTGATTTATGGTTTGCCAGCGAATAACGCCTGTCAGGTGGCGCCAGTGATTGCTGACACCCGCTCAGCCGAGACTAAAAAACATCAAGCTGCACTTGATCAGTTTGAAATTGAATTTCGTGATCGTGATCCGAAGCCGATTGCGAAAGAAATTGAATTTGAGGTAGTTGGCCTGTTGCCGCCAGCAATTGTCGATTACAATAATTTTTCATTAGCCAGTCAGCTAATTCAAACTGCTATTGGCTCGCCATTTATGGAAGTTGCCGCCGCCGACAATGAGCTGCAGGCCGCCCTTAAAAACCAAAATCTTGAATCGGTCTTAGTTGATCAGGCATCGGTCTCGAGTCTTGAGCCAATGTCTAGTTGGATGCTTGAATTTGCTGATTTGAAGCAGGCCCAAGATTTCATTAAACAGCGTGATTGCAATAGTCACTATTTTTCCCAAATTGGTCCATTCGGTGATTTCAGTGAAATTAAGTGCGATCCTGAGCATCCGTTTTCGGCCTTTCCGGCGATTAATAATCGTATAGGCCTTAAGGATATAATTGAATCGCTATTTAAAGTTGGTCTGGTGGTGTTGATTGTGATCTCGGTGATTGCGACAATTATTATGATGGGAACGGTCGGCCGAATGATCACCGACAGTCGACGCGAAACGGCTGTTTTTCGAGCTATTGGTTTTAAACGATTGGATATCAGCTTCGTTTATGGTCTATATACGCTGATCGTCTGTTTGTTTATCATCGGTGTTAGTTTTGCAATTGGCGTGATTGGCGCCAGTATCATAGCTGCTCGACTTGATCATGATTTAACTGTTCAAGCGATTCTAGCCACCAACGCCAAAGATCAAAATCTGAAAATGTCGATGGTTGGCTTCTCACCGCTATATCTTGGGGCTTTGGTTTTGGCAATCTTGGTGGTTGGCTTGCTGTCGATCAGCCTGCCTTTGATTCGTAATCTCCGCCGCAACCCAATCAAAGACATGCG
>CAYLXN010000003.1:11121-61917 GCA_964388235.1 uncultured Candidatus Saccharibacteria bacterium | reverse complement strand
TACAGCAAATCGATTGACGTTGACCTGCAAGCGATGTTTAAAGCCGCTACCGGTGCTGGCTTAAATATAATCATCAACAGTGCTTACCGTTCATACAACACTCAAGCAAATCTCTACGCCAATTATTCAGCCCGTGACGGTCAAGCCGCCGCCGACCGTTACTCAGCTCGAGCTGGTCACTCCGAACACCAAACAGGCTTAGCGCTTGATCTTGGTGGGGCAAAGCTCTCAAGCGACTGCAATTTTTCCGACTGTTTCGCAACTTCGGCTGAAAGCGCTTGGTTATCCAAAAATAGTTCTAAATACGGCTTTATTTTGCGCTACCCACTCAACAAAGAATCAATAACCGGCTTCATGTATGAGCCGTGGCATTTTCGATACGTCGGCAAGGCTATTGCCGAAGATATGAAAGCCAAGGGGGCTTTAACTCTCGAAGAATATCTAGGCGTCAAAGGTGGTTTAAGCTACTAGATCACAATTCCAGCCGGCAAGAAATAAGTCATAACCCCAACCAAAACCACCACCGCATACCAGATTTTGCGATTTTCGGGTCGTTTTTCAATTAGTCTAACCAATACCAAAGCTATAAAAAGCCCGACAGGCAAGGCGTTCCAGAGAGAATTTGGGTTTTGAAACTTAATCCAAACCGAGCTAACAATCAAAACAATTAATAATTTCAACAAGAAAACCCCATCTGGCTCGGAAAATTTATAGTGACCCCGCCGGGATAAATTGGTTCGATTGCGAGCGTAAGTTCGGGCTTTTTGGCGTTTTGATTTTGCTTTTGACATTAGTGTTATTATAGCAAATTTTTAAGAGAAATAAAAATTGTTTTGATCTTATCAGTGTTTAGATGCCAAATAGTTTTCGATTTGTTCCAAGCTCAGTTCATCCTGCCAAAAACTCCTATGATCGATCAAACCGATTTCCGGCATAATACTTCCGTTTGGATAAGTCTTCGATAACTTAAGAGAGCTGAAATAAGGGACAACTTCATCAATTTTAGAAGCTAAGATTAGCGGCTTGATTTGGACTTTCGCAGCAAATTTGATCGATTCCATCTTAAAAATCGACAATTTTTTAAGCGGCCCGTGAAAAATATTTAAATAATTATTAAATAAATCAAACCCAGTCGCATAAGGTGCTAGCAAAATTAACCCATTAATGTCTCTCTCCGACGCCACAAAATTCGCCACCCCGCTACCCGTACTATAGCCAATAACTACTAACTTTTGCGGCCGATAAGTTTGCTTGATGGAATCGAACACTTCCAGACTAAACCGCCTCAACCATTGTTCATTAATTACCCCGCCGCTCTGTCCATAAGTCGGATAATCGACAAAAACAAAATTATAACCAATCATAGTCGGTCGTTTCTTGTTGATAGCTATTAGTTCAACTAGTTTAGTAGCTGAATTTTCAGTATTGCCGCCGTAATAGATAATTATCGGTGCGTTTATGCCTGGCATTCTTTGCCAAAACCAACCTTTCAACCTACCATTTGAACTGTCAATCTCTATTCTCGCTAATTGCTCATTTTGGGCTAATTCCTGATCGGCGGCTTGATTAAATTTCGGATGATACATCGCTAACGGAGACAAGATGCGTACTGTTGCCAAAAACGAAGCCACCCCGATGAACCCAAAACTCGCTAGCAGGACCGACCAAGCTCGCCAATCATCAGCAACAAATTGACCCGACAAACTGCGGACCACCAGCCAACTAGCCGCAACCGCCGCCAATAAAACCAACATCTGCAAACCGACAATTGCCCATCGTCGCCAATTACCATGTTTATGACTTAAACTCATTCTTTAATTGTAGCAGACCAGACTTTGATCCAAAAATAATCACGCCCCGAAGGACGTGATTAACTAAGTCTAACTCTTAATCCTACTCAGTGGCTTCCATCTGAATCTCAGCGTCAACACCTGATGGCAAACTCAGATTTTGCAAACTATCGATAGTTTTAGGCTTAGCATCTGTGATATCGACCAGTCGCTTGTGGACTCGCATCTCAAAAGCTTCACCACCTTTTTTATAGACATGCGGGCTTTTGTTAACCGTATACGAGCTACGCTTGGTTGGTAGCGGCACCGGCCCTGAAACCTTAGCCCCAGTTCGGATGGCTGTATCCACGATCTGCTTAGCCGATCGATCGATTACTCGATGATCGTAAGCTTTTAGTTTAATTCTAATAGTAATTCCGGCTTTATCTTCCGCCATATTATCCTTTCTTTGTCGCAGTGTAACTTTGGATTTTGCACCAAGACGGCAAACCAAATTCTCACTGAAATTTATATTACCTAATTATTATAACTAAATTTAGATCAATTGTAAAGCCAAAAACAAAATAGCACCCGAAAACGAGTGCTATTTAGTATCAATTAGTTAAAAACTATTTGATAATTTCGGTTACCACACCGGCACCAACAGTTTTACCACCTTCGCGGATAGCAAACTTCAAACCGTTTTCCATTGCAATTGGGCTGTGCAAGCGTACCGTAAAGGTTGCGTTGTCACCAGGCATGACCATTTCTTTGTCAGCTGGAAGCTCGATT
Organism: uncultured Candidatus Saccharibacteria bacterium; assembly: GCA_964388235.1. Lineage (GTDB taxonomy): Bacteria > Patescibacteriota > Saccharimonadia > Saccharimonadales > Saccharimonadaceae > CAYLXN01. Next base: position 59,356 of record CAYLXN010000003.1, on the reverse strand, counting down.
TCACCAGTTACGTCAGTAGTTCGGAAGTAAAATTGTGGTTTGTAGCCTTTAGTAAATGGCGTATGTCGACCACCTTCTTCTTTAGTCAAAACGTAAACTTCACATTTGAATTCAGTGTGTGGTTCGATTGAACCTGGTTTTGCTACAACCTGACCGCGTTCGATATCTTCACGCTCTAGACCACGCAGTAAGATTCCCGCGTTGTCACCAGCTTGACCTTGATCAAGTGATTTATGGAAAGCTTCGATACCAGTTACAACTGATTTTTGAGTAGCTCGAATACCAACAATCTCAACTTCGTCGTTTAGCTTAACAGTACCCTGTTCGATACGACCAGTAGCCACTGTGCCGCGACCCTTGATCGAGTGAACGTCTTCAATTGGCATCAAGAATGGCTTGTCTAAATCACGAGCTGGTTCTGGAATGTATTCATCCATCGCCTCGACTAGCTTCATAATGTTATCCATTTGAGCTTCGTCGCCTTCTAGCGCCTTAAGGGCTGACCCCTTGATGATTGGGCAATCTTTGTCAAATTCGTTCTTTTCAAGAATTTCACGAATTTCTTCCTCAACCATTTCGGCCATCTCTTCGTCAGTTTGGTCCATCTTGTTTAAGAAAACCAAAATCTTTGGCACACCAACTTGGCGAGCCAAAAGAATGTGCTCTCGAGTCTGAGGCATTGCACCGTCAGCAGCTGAAACCACCAAAATTGCACCGTCGATCTGGGCTGCACCGGTGATCATGTTTTTAACATAGTCGGCGTGTCCAGGCATATCAACATGAGCGTAGTGTCGCTTTTCGCTTTCATACTCTTGGTGAGATGAAGCAATAGTGATACCACGTTGCTTTTCTTCTGGGGCGTTATCGATTTGGTCGTAAGCCACTGATTTGTTAATTTCGCTAGGCAAACGATTTGCCAAGGTAGCGGTAATAGCCGCTGTCAAGGTAGTTTTACCGTGATCAACGTGACCCATAGTACCAACATTGACATGTGGTTTGGTTCGGTCAAATTCTGCCATCTGTTTTTCTCCTTTTACTTAATAATTATTAACTTATTTCGCACGCACTAATAACAATTACGTGCGACGTTAACTGACATTATACAGATAAAAAACGATTTAGTAAAGCCTAAAATTATTTTACAAAGTTAATCAAGAAATAGATTAATAAGATCGCGCCCAAGCCAATTCGATACCAGCCAAAAAGTTTAAAGTCGTGATTTTTGACGTAATTTAGCAAAAACCTGATCGCCCAAAGTGACACCAAAAAGGCCACTAAGCAGCCAAAAAGCATCAGTAGCCACTCAGACGCCTGAAAGTCCATGCCGATTTTGATTAATTTAAGCAAACTAGCTCCGAGCATCACTGGTATTGCCATGAAAAATGAAAATTCCGCCACTGCTGTCCGCTTAATTCGCATCAATAGCCCTCCAAGAATCGTCGCCCCAGAGCGTGAAGTACCAGGAATCAAAGCTAACACCTGAAAAAAGCCAATTGTCAAAGCCTGCTTGTAACTGAGTTGTTCAAGATCGTTGGTTACTGAGGGCTGTTTTTTGTTTTCAATGACAATAAAACCAACCCCATAAACCACCAACATCACCGCCACCACAATCGTCTTAAACAGATACTGATCAATCAAATCATCAAACAACAAACCGATAATAGCCGCAGGAATTGAGGCGATCAATACTTTTTTCCACAAATTAATCGTCTGAGGTTTTAGTTTTTTGTGTTTAAAATCAATCGGATTTAATTTATTGAAAAATAGCACCACTACCGCCATAATTGACCCAAGTTGCACTAAAATCAAAAATAGCTCCATGAAATTCTCTGATTGCGACAATTTCAAAAATTCATCAACGATTATCATATGCCCAGTACTCGAAACAGGCAACCACTCAGTTATCCCCTGGACGAAACTCATTATAAAAATCTTAAAGTATTCAATCATAAAGCTTATTTTAGCACTGAGATCGGCAATTGTCTAATCAAAAAAGCACCAGTTTTAAGCCGGTGCTTTATTTGAGATATCGTTGCTTTATTTCGATCGACTGCTGATGATCTCTTGGGCAACATTAGGTGGAACTTCTTCGTACTGAGCTAATTCCATCGAAGAAGCAGCTCGACCTTGGCTCATTGAGCGCAAGTCGGAAGTGTAGCCAAACATATTAGCTAGCGGCACAAAACCGATAATTAGTTTGGTTCCAGCTGCCAAATCTTCCATTTTATCAATTCGGCCACGACGTGAGTTTAAGTCACCGATGATGTCACCCATGAAATCTTCAGGTGTCGTAACTTCAACTTTCATCACTGGCTCTAGTAAAATTGGCTGAGCAGCTTTGATTCCGTCTCTAGTAGCGTAACTACCAGCCATCTTAAAGGCCAGTTCAGATGAGTCAACATCGTGATAACTACCGTCATAAAGTGTCGCCTTGATATCAACCACTGGATAACCAGCAATCACACCACCGTTCAAGGTTTCAGTTACACCTTGCTCAACTGGCTTGCGATATTCTTGTGGCACCACACCACCTTTAATTTGGTCGATAAACTCAAAGCCTTTACCTGGCTCATTTGGTTCAAATTTGATCCAAACATCACCGTACTGTCCACGACCACCAGATTGCTTGATGTATTTACCCTGAACTTCCGAGGTACTACGAATAGTTTCGCGGAAAGCCACTTGCGGCTCACCGATATTGGCTTCGACATCAAATTCTCGTCGCATTCGATCAATCAAGATCTCCAGATGTAACTCACCCATACCTGACATGATCGTCTGACCAGTGTCGTCATCGGTGTGAACCCGGAAAGTAGGATCTTCTTCAGATAGCCGTTGCAAGGCGATCCCCATTTTCTCCTGGTCAGCCTTTGATTTTGGCTCAACCGCAATCGAAACTGGCGGCTCAACAAAATCAATCCCCTCAAGGATGATTGGTGAACCGACATCAGACAAAGTCACCCCAGTGGTAATTTCTTTCAAACCAACTACTGCCGCGATATCGCCTGCCCCGATCTGATCAATATCTTCTCGTTTATCAGCATGCATTCGGACAATACGACCGACTCGCTCCTTATTGCCAGTCATATTATTTAGAACATAACTTCCAGCTTTCAGCACACCCGAGTAAACTCGGACGAAAATCAATTTCCCAACAAATGAGTCAGTCGCAATTTTAAACGCCAAAGCGGCCATCGGCTCAGAATCAAGCGGCTTACGCTTAATTTCTTCACCAGATTTTGGATCGGTACCTTTAATTGAACCGATATTTAGCGGGTTGGGTAAGAAATCAACCATCAAGTCAAGCAGTTTTTCAACAATTACTCCACGACCATCACCACCAGTCACTAGAAAGAATTCACCGCTCAAAACTCGTTCACGCAAAGCATCCTTGAGCTCTTCAGTCGTAATCGAATCTTCACCTTCGTTGAAATATTTTTCCATCAAGTTGTCATCAGCTTCAACCGCTGCTTCAATCAACTCTGAGCGATACTGTTTGGCTTTTTCCAACATATCTTCAGGAATCTCACTTTCGATCAATTGATGGTCAGTAAACTCCTTGTAAGTGTAAGCTTTCATGCTAATCAAATCGACTACACCGTTGATGTCTTTTTCAAAACCAACTGGCAGATGGACCGCAAAAGTATTTTTGTTTAGTCGTTTGCGAATACTCTCAAGTGATTTGTAGAAATCACCACCTGTTTGGTTGATCTTGTTGATAAAACAGATTCGTGGCACGCCGTATTTATCAGCTTGACGCCAAACTGTCTCGGACTGAGCCTCAACACCTGACTTACCATCGAAAATTGTCACTGCACCATCAAGCACTCGTAGCGAACGCTCAACTTCAGCTGTAAAATCAATGTGCCCTGGAGTATCGATGATGTTAATCTTGTGATCCTTCCAGAAACAAGTCACTGCCGCTGAAGTAATAGTAATTCCGCGCTCTTTTTCCTGCTCCATCCAGTCGGTCGTGCTTTCACCGTCGTGAGTTAGACCAATTTTGTGATTAATACCAGTGCGGTACAAAATACCTTCAGTGGTAGTGGTTTTACCAGCATCAATATGGGCAATAATCCCAATGTTACGAACTTTTTCTAATGCAAATTTCTTTTCTGCCATATATTATCCCCTTACCGCGAAGTGAGCAAAGGCTCGGTTAGCTTCGGCCATCTTATGAGTGTCATCTTTCTTCTTGAATGCAGCACCAGTTTGATTATAAGCGTCAACAATTTCAGTTCCTAGTCGCTTCTCGTAAGGCATGCCTGACTTAGCTCGGGCAGCGGCCACTAGCCACGAAAAGGCAAAGTGTTGCTGACGATGACCCTGAATTGGGTATGGAATTTGGTAATTAGCACCACCAACACGAGTTGATCGAACTTCAAAATTAGGTGATATATTCTTCAAAGCCTGCTCCAAAACCTCTAGTGGCTCTTCGCTTTTTAGGCTTCGAGCGGCATATTCCATGGCGTTATAAACTGCGGTTTCAGCTACAGTCTTTTTACCATCAAGCATTGATTTGTTGATCAATCGTTGAACCAAAACGCTTTTGTATTTTCGGTCAGGTTGCAATTGACGTTGTAATTTTTTGGTAACTTTTCGAGCCATTACTTATCTCCCTTCTTGGTGCCGTATTTAGAACGACCCTGCTTGCGGTCTGATACACCCTGAAGGTCAAGCGCCCCACGAACAATATGATAACGCACACCTGGTAGGTCCGGCACTCGTCCACCGCGAACTAGCACTACGGCGTGCTCTTGTAGATTATGACCCTCACCACCGATATAAGCCCAAACCTCTTGGCCATTAGTTAAGCGAACGCGAGCGACTTTGCGCAAAGCTGAGTTCGGCTTTTTAGGGGTTTTAGTGGTAACTTTCACGCAAACGCCTCTTTTTAGAGGTGATTTTTGGTCATTGTACCGATTTTTGATTGTGTTGTGGTTAATCCCTAAAGCCGGCGATTTTGACTTTTTCTTAGCCGACTTTCGAGGTTTACGCACCAGTTGGTTTACTGTTGGCATTATTCTCCTTAGTTTTAGGTTATTAAAATAATTGATTAGTCTTGCTAATTACAAATCAATTTTATAATTTAGAATTCATATGTACACCTTTAATAGAATCTAAACTTTGAAACTCAATTCGTATTGTAGCAAAAAAAACAAAAAAGTAAAGTTAATTAGAATCAGAAAAGCGACAGCCAATCAAGTCTGTCGCTCTCTGTTGATTAACCAACTTTAATCAAGGTCACTGAATTCGTCTTCAGTTGGGCCATAAGGCTGTTCTTCAACTGAAATCTCTTCTTCTTGTTCGGTTTCTGCTTCGGCATCAACCTCTTCGGTATGAAGTGCTTGTCGACGACTAACTAGCTCTGGCTCTACTTGGATATCGTAACCTGGGGCACCCGTTCCGACTGGAATTCTATGCCCAATAATCACATTTTCCTTCAAGCCTTTCAAGTAGTCAATTCGACCACTGATAGCTGCAGAAATCAACACTCGGTTAGTGTCTTGGAAAGATGCCGCTGACAAGAAACTATCGCTATACAGAGACACTTTGGTAATTCCAAGCAGTAATTGCTTATAAACAATCGGCTTTTTGCCCTCCGCTTCTAGGGCTTCATTCTGAGCATCGGCAGCTGCCTGTGAGATCACATCACCAACCACCAAATCAGAATCACCAGCCTCTTCAATCTGCACTCGACTAAACATTTGTTTGACAATTATCTCCAAATGCTTATCCGCCACATCTTGACCTTGAGTTGCATAAATTGGCAAAATCTGTTCAATGATATAACGCTGAGTAGCTTCCACCCCCTTAAAGTTCATTAAATCTTGAAGATTCAAAGAACCAATAGTCAGTGGATCGCCAGCCTGAACCTTATCGCCAGCCTTGACAATTAACTGCATTAGGGCTGGGATTTCGTAGCGAACTGGCGCCTCTTTTGCCCCCGTAACAATCGCTTCGTCGTCATCAAACTCAACCGTGCCATCAAACGGAGCCACAATCTTCTTGCCATCTTCATCAACCGCTAACACTTCGCCAAACTTAACCTCAACTCCAGACTTCAAGACTGGCTTAAAGTCATCGATATCAATTTCTTCAACTTGACGATCGGTTGGTGTTATCTGAACCACATACTTGTTGCCATCTTCCCAAACATCCACCAAACCAGCAACTTCAGTCATGATTGCCTGACCTTTTGGCGTCCTAGCCTCCAACAACTCCTCCACGCGAGGAAGACCTTGGGTGATATCACCACCAGCGACACCTGACAAGTGGAAGGTGTTAAGCGTCAACTGAGTACCTGGCTCGCCAAGTGACTGAGCAGCGATCACCCCGACTGGCTGATGTGGTTTGATTAATTCACCAGTTGCCATATCAATACCATAGCTCTTGCGTGGAATGCCATTGACAGTCTTAGCCGAAAGCACACTCATGATTTTGACTGAATCAACAGATTTGTCAGCATCAATTTCTTGAGCAATTTTAGCGGTAATCAATTCACCACGCTTGATATGCCCCTTGATGTCTTCAGCTGCAAATCGACCAAAAATACGATCCGCGAGCTCAACTGAGGTTCGCTCGGTTTCTGATCGATAAATTGCAAAGCCTGGATCAGCTTCTTGACTAACTTCATCATCAACCGTAAACACATCTTGAACCACGTCCACCAAGCGACGAGTCAGATAACCCGAGTCGGCGGTTTTTAGAGCCGTATCAATCGAACCCTTACGCGTACCTCGAGTCACAATGTAGGCCTCAAGTGAGCTAATACCATCATGATAGCTCGATCGCACTGGCAGCTCGATTTCCTTGTTAGAAGTATCAACCATCACCCCGATCATTGCCCCTGCCAGCTTAATGTTCGATAGCGAACCACGAGCTCCGGAGTCAACCATCATACTGATTGAATTATTCATAGTTGGTAGCTTTTTCTTCAAGAAATCGGTAATTTCGCGGTCAACATTGCGCCAGTTTTCAACTGTTAATTCGTAGCGCTCTTCTTCAGTAATTAAACCATCGTCGTATTGCTCGGAAATCAATGATTCACGCTTATCACCTTGCTTAATCATATCGTCAACTTCGGTGTAGTGAATGTAATCATCTTTACTAGCCGATAGCGCTGCCACAGTTGCATAGTCAAACGACAATTCTTTCAGTCGGTCAGCGGTTTCAACTGTCTGATCAGCCCCCATAGTTTCATAAATTTCAGCCAAAATCTTCTTCAGGTTTTTGTTATTTTGAGTGGCCTCTTGATATGGAAAATCTTTAGGCAAGACTTCATTGAAGTAGACACGACCAAGAGTGGTGTTGCGAATTTCACCTTTGGTAAACACCCTAATTGGTGATTGCAATTTGATCACTCCAGCGTCATAGGCCATTTCTGCCTCATAAACCGAGCTGAAAATCTTCAATTCATCATCATAAACCCCAATTTTTTCGTAAGTCAGATAGTAGTTACCCAAGACGACGTCCTGACCAATGTTAAGCACTGGCGCACCATCAGCTGGCTTGAGTAAGTTCTCTTTAGCAGTCATCAGATGCCGAGCTTCGTACTGAGCTTCAGCCGACAAAGGCAAGTGAACAGCCATCTGGTCACCATCATAATCAGCATTAAAACCACTAGCTACCAATGGATGTAATTGAATCGCTTTACCTTCAATTAATTTTGGTCGGAAAGCCAGCACACCCAAGCGGTGAAGAGTCGGCGCCCGGTTCAAAAGCACGAATCGATCTTTAACCACGATATCAAGCGCATCCCAAACTTCAGCCTCACCCATATCAATCAAGCGAGTTGCCGACCGAATATTATGAGCGTAACCCTGTTCGATTAACCACGAAATCACAAACGGTTTAAATAATTCAAGCGCCATTTGCTTTGGCAAGCCACATTCATCAATTTTCAACTCTGGACCAACCACAATCACTGATCGACCAGAATAATCAACTCGCTTGCCTAGTAAGTTCTGGCGAAAACGACCTTGTTTACCCTTAAGCATGTCTGATAGTGATTTGAGTTTACGGCGACCATTAGTCGACGAAGCTGTGCGGCTACCTTTAGTCATCGAGTTGTCGATCAATGAATCGACCGCTTCCTGCAACATACGCATTTCGTTGCGACAGATAACTTCTGGCGCGTTCAAGTCAAACAGCTTCTTTAGACGATTATTACGGTTAATCACCCGACGATACAGATCATTCAAGTCCGAAGTCGCAAATCGACCACCAGCTAACGACACCATCGGTCGCAAATCTGGTGGAATAACCGGCAAGATAGTCAAACAAAGACTGCTTGGATCAATTCCAGCGTTACTCATACTCTCAATCAGCTTCAAGCGTTTCAAGATTTTCTTGTGGCGTTGACCTTTGGCAGTTTCAGCCTCTGCTTCAAGTTCAGCTATCAATTTCTTGATGTCAATCTCATCGAGCAACTTCTTAATCGCTTTACCGCCCATACCGACTTCGATAATTTCTTCTAGGTCATCAGGCAGATTACGATATTCAGTTTCGGTAATTAAAGCTAATTTAACTAAACCCTGAAGTTGGTTTTTCTTTAAATTATATTCTTCTTCAAGATTTTCCAATTCCTTGGTTCGGTTTTTAGCCATTTCTTCAATAGTCAAATTATCAAGTCGCTCTTCCTCGGCGTCAGCAACTTCTTCATTTTCAACTTGAGTTGCCGCTGTTTCATAACGCAATTTGATCGCCCGTCGAGCCGCTTCAGTCGTAGCTTCCAAATCTTCTAGAATCTTATCTCGTTTGTCTTCATCAACCTTCAAAATCACATAGCTAGCGAAGTAAACCACTCGCTCCAAGTGCTTGACGGTCATATCTAACAAAGCACTGATCGCACTAGGTGTGCCGCGCATAAACCAAATATGCGCCACTGGACTAGCTAGCTCAATATGCCCCATTCTCTCTCGACGTGATATCGCCCGAGTAACCAACTCACCGTTCTTATCGATCGCGGCTTCTCTTGAACGAACGCCTTTGAGTTTATTGTCATGAGGATTAATGTCTTTCACAGGACCAAAAATCCGTTCACAAAACAACCCATCGCGCTCTGGCTTCTGAGTTCGATAATTAATCGTCTCAGGCTTAGTTACTTCACCGTAACTCCACTCAAGTACGTCTTTTGGCGAGACTACCGCTAATCGAATTGCGTTAAAGTCTACTTTTTTGTCTTCTACTGGATAAGCCATCTTATTTCTCCTCCTCTTCATCTTCTATGGAGGTCGTCTCCTCCTCTATTTCTTCATCTAACCCTTCTTCATCTTCCACGTCTTCGAGCTCTCGTTCGGCTTCTTTATTGAAAAAGGCTTCTTGGACTTCCGACTCAAACGCCTTGCTTTTATCCAAGCGCCGTGGCACCCAAGCATCTTGTTCTTTTACCTTATCAATATCAGTTTGTTCTTTAATTTCACCATCTTTATCGACTGTTAGCAAGTCAACCCGTAAACCTAAACCTTGAAGTTCTTTAACTAAAACGTTAAACGATTCAGGTAATTTTGGACCAACAATTGGTTGGTTTTTAATAATTGACTCGTAAGCCTTAGCTCGACCCTGAACATCATCAGATTTGATCGTCAACATTTCTTGCAGCGTATAAGCAGCACCATAAGCTTCCAGCGCCCAAACTTCCATCTCACCGAAGCGCTGGCCACCATTTTGAGCTTTACCGCCTAGCGGCTGCTGGGTTACTCGAGTGTACGGCCCAATCGAGCGAGCGTGGATCTTGTCGGTCACCATGTGGTGCAGCTTCATCATATGCATCACACCAACCGTCACCTGCTGCTCAAATTTTTCACCAGTTCGACCATCGTACAGATCAATCTGACCGTCACTGTCATAACCAGCTTTTTTCAGTTCAGCATTAATTGCTTCATCGGACACTCCGTCGTAAGACACTGTCGCCACCTTATAGCCGAGCTTTTTCGCCGCTAAACCAAGGTGAACCTCAAACAGCTGCCCCAAGTTAACACGACTCGGCACACCCATTGGGTTTAATATAATATCAACTGGCGTTCCGTCTTCCATAAACGGCATATCTTCCTCTGGTAGTACTTTAGAAATAACACCTTTATTGCCATAGCGACCAGCCATCTTATCGCCAACTGAAATCTTATAAAGTTGCGCCACATAAACTTGAATCTGGGCTAACACCCCAGCTTTAAGCTCGTGACCATCTTCAGCTCGAAAAACCTTAACACCGACAACTTTACCGCCGCCAGTGTTATCAATTCGCTTTGAAGTGTCGCGAACGTCTTTAGCTTTCTCGCCAAAAATAGCTCGCAACAGTCGCTCTTCACTCGAAAGCTCTTGTTCACCTTTCGGAGTAATTTTACCAACCAAAACATCGCCTGGCTTAACTTCTGAACCGACCTGAACGATACCTTCTTCGTCAAGATGACGCAAGCTTTCTTCAGACACATTTGGAATATCTCGAGTCACAATTTCTGGGCCAAGCTTAGTATCACGCACCTCAACTACATAATCTTTAATATTAATACTGCTCAAAGTATCGTCTTTAATCAGCCGCTCAGAAATAATAATCGCGTCATCCATGTTGTAACCCTGCCAAGGCATAAAGGCCACTGTCAGGTTACGACCAAGCGCAACTTCACCATCGGCAATCGAAGCCCCCTCGATTAAAATATCACCTTTTTTAACTTTATCACCACGGTTAACTGCTACTTTTTGGTTAATTGACCTTGATTCGTTTGATTTTTCAAAATGAATTAATTCGTAAGTTTTAATGCCATCTTTATAAGCCACCGAAATTGCATCAGCATCAGCTCGAACCACTTCACCTGGACCTTCAGCCACAATCAATTGTGATGAATTGCGAGCTAATTCTTCCTCGATACCAGTCCCAATCAAAGCCGCCTCTGGCTTAACCAGCGGCACAGCCTGACGTTGCATATTAGCACCAGTCAAAGCTCGGTCAGCTCGGTTTTTCTCAACAAACGGAATCAAACCAGCGGTAGTACCAAGAATTTGGCGATGCGCAGCATCAATCAAGGTTACTTCGCTCGCATCAACCTGTTCTGGATTGAAATTACGCCTAGCCGAAACTCGCTCATCTACAAACCGACCATCTTTGTCAATTTTTTCACCAGCATCAGCAATAATTTCCGCTTGCTCCTCGTCAGCACCCAGATAAACCAATTCGTCAGTCACTTTACCATTCTTGACGCGCAGATAAGGTGTTTCCAAAAAACCGTATTCATTAATTCGGGTATAAGTAGCTAAGTTAAGCACCAAACCAATCGCACCACCTTCAGGGGTCTCAATTGCGCAAATTCGGCCGTAATGAGTCGGGTGAATATCCCGAACTTCCAAGCCAGCCCGTTCGCGAGTTAAACCACCAGGACCAGTTGCCGTCAAGCGTCTTTTATGAGCTAATTCTGACAACAAGTTAGTCTCATCCATCAGCTGACTTAGCTGCGAAGTCGCAAAGAATTCACGAACCGCTGCCACCACTGGACGAGCGTTGATTAGTTGCGCTGGAGTAACTGACTCCAAATCAACCACGCTCATTCGGTCCATGATATTGCGCTGCATACGCAAAATACCCTTGCGATACTGTCGCTCCACCAATTCGCCAACCAATCGAATTCGTCGATTAGACAGTGAATCAATATCATCTGGTTCACCCTGAGAATTGTTTAATTTAATAATTTCTCGGATAATTAACACTAAATCATTCAGCTGCAGTGTGCGATTTTCATGCGTATTTTCAAGATCCAAGCCCAGTCGCTTATTAAGCTTGTAACGCCCTACCTTGCCACTGTCGTAACGCTTAAAATCAAAGAACATTTTTTCGATCATGTCTTTAGCGTTATCAACCGTAGCCAAATCACCAGGTCGAATCGAACGGAAAACCTCAATCAAAGCTTCAGCTGAAACTGACGAAATATCTTTAGATAGCGTCTGATCAATATAATTAAACTCGCCCGTATCAACATCAGCAAACAGTTCCTTAATCGCCTTATTGGTGTTATAACCAAAAGCTCGCAACAGCGTCGTCACTGGCAATTTGCGGCGGCGATCAATTTTGACATAAATCGTACCGTTGGCAGCAGTCTCAAATTCCAACCAAGCGCCACGAACCGGAATCAGCTTAGCGCCAAAATTTTTCTGACCATTGACTTCAGTGGCGTTAAAGAACACACCAGAAGATCGAACCAGCTGACTAACTACCACTCGCTCGGTACCATTAATAATAAAGCTAGCACGATCAGTCATCCATGGATAATTCCCAAGATAAACTTCTTTTTCCTCGACTAGACCAGTGGTTTTATTCAACAACTCAACCGTTGCCATCAGCGAAGCTTCGTAAGTTACATTATTAAACTTTGCTTCACGATCGGTCATCTTTGGCTCTTCGAATCGATAATCTTTAAAACTTAAAGATAATTTCTGGCCAGTATAATCCTCAATCGGATTAACTTCCTCAAAAATCTCTTTCAGACCATTGTCGACAAAATCCTGCCAAGATTCCTTCTGGTGTCCAATCAGATCAGGTATTGGTAAATTGTCGTCTTTTTCGGTAAAATAAATTCGTTTTTGTTTTGTTTGCTTTGTGTTCGCTCTTGCCATGCTCGCTCCTTGACTATTAGTATTTAGTGTTGTTGAATCGGCACCGAAGACTCACTAGCTACGCTGGTTTCTGTCCGCCAAACATAAAACCAAACAAAATAACGTAGCTACACTACTTCTGTTAGCTATTCTACCATAGTTTTTGCTAATTACCAAGTTTTATTGGAGATTTTTGATAACTTTGTCGATTAAACCGTAACTTTTGGCCTCTTCGGCGCTCATCCAGTAGTCACGATCGACATCTTTTTCGATTTTCGACAATTTTTGACCAGTATTTTTGGCCAAGATTTTATTAAGTTGTTTCTTGAGAAAAATCCCTTCTTTCAGGTCAATTTCTTGGTCAGTAATCTTACCTCTAGTACCGCTCGACGGCTGATGAATCATGATCCGCGAATTTGTCAGCACAGAACGCTTACCTTTAGTGCCACTAGAGAGCAAAAACGCCCCCATACTAGCCTGTAAACCAATACCAATCGTCTGAACATCAGGCTTGATGTACTGCATTGTGTCATAAATCGCCAAACCGTCGTAAACCACGCCACCAGGGCTGTTAATGTAAAATTTGATATCTTTCTCTGGATCTTCATTCGCTAAATAAAGCAATTGTGCCACGACTAGATTAGCGGTTTGGGAATTAACCTCCGAACCCAAAAAAACAATCCGTTCTTTCAAAAGCCGTGAATAAATATCATAAGCTCGCTCACCTTGATTGGTTTGCTCGATCACAGTCGGTATCAGATAATTTTTCACCATAACTAAATTTATTTTACCATAAAAAATCCCCTCAGACAATAACTCATCTAAGGGGGCAAATTACACACCCCTCCTAAAGAAAATCGCCCTGAAACAATCAGGGCGATTAGTTAGCGTAATATTAGTAGGGATAGTGACGGGCTAGCTCCTCGCTACAGAAGAAGTGGAAACCTGTCGAACCTTCTCTATCAGACAAGTCAAAATCGTCAACAACAATCTCTTCCCCCGGAGAATAGGTTGTCGTCTCGTCATAGATAGACAAGCCAAAGCTAAGCGGAGATTCGACCTCCACGATAGTAGCCTTATTGCTACGACATATCCCGTCCAGACTGCCAACAACAATCGCGTCATCTGGAATTCGTGCCGTCACTAAGCCAGTTAGAGTCTGTTGATAAACCAGCTTTGGCACGGAGAAAGTCCGAGTCAGCTCTAGCAATGCAGTTTCTTTACAACCTAGAAGCTGGCGGTATCTACCTATGAGTATAGCTGCCCTACGTAGGTCGCAATTATCCGATTTGAGCCAACTGCAAAGAACTTCAATCGAAAGGATGTCGTCACGCTCCTTGACAGCTTCAACAACGGTTTCAAAATTACCTTGCATCCACCGCTCTATCACCTCCACAGTGATCTCGCATCGAGTTTTAATAACCTCGATAGCCAGTCTTTGCACACTTGGATCGTCACTAGATAGACTCTTTTCTATAAGAGGCAGCGGAATAATGCCCTCGCGCCCTTTGCAGGCCGCCACAGCAGCCATGCGCACTTTTAAGTCGCAATCCAGTAAACCTCTTTCTATCACAGAAAAAAGAAAATCCTCACACCCCTTACAGACTTCCATAGCGACCTTACGAATCCATGGCTCGTCGTCTTGTGACCAACGCTCAATAGCCTTAGTGGTAATTAAACCTTGATCTTCAGCAATCTCAACGGCTACGCCGCGAACATACTGATCCTCGTCTTGTGACCACCACTCGATAATCTCAGTCGTAATGTCACTTCTACTTTTGAGAATTTGAGTAGCAAGATCTTTAATAAACCAACTGCCGTCAAGTAAGCCTTGTTTTAAGACCAATAGAGGAATGTCGTTGCGCCCCCTACAAGATTTAATGGCAGCTTCACGTATTTTCGAATTATCACTCTGTAACCACCGCTCAATAAATTGAACAGTGATATCTTTTCGATCTTCAGCAGCCTCAGCAGCAGCCCAGTACACAAACGAACAGGCGTCAAACAGGCCTTGTTCTATGATGGGCAAAGAAATATCGCTGCGCCCTTTACAAGCTATCATAGCAGCTTCGCGTAAACGATAGTCATCGCTTCTCATCCACTCTTCGATAATATTCTTGGCATCAGGACGTTCCTTTAGTAATTCATTAATATTAGTCATAATTACCCTCCTTGAATTAATTAATTAGTTAACTACCTGCCTATCCATGCTATATTTATTACGTAAAAAAACTTAGAGATGGTAATCAAACTTTTTTAATAATAGTTTGATCGGCCACCTCCAATTACTATGTTTTAACATACTATTGATAATAAATCAAACTATAAAACTAGCGATTTTTTACACTGACTACCAAGCGGTATAATTTATCTCTAGAAAACAAGCCCGTCAGGCACGTTTCTTAGCTCTCATCTTGGATTTTATGATACCAATTTTTCTGGTTTGGCCTAATTTCGCCCTGAGGATAATACTTCGAATAATATTTAATAGGCTATCGTTATCATCTTTGTTGGGGTTATAAAGGGTCAATTCCGTCAAAACAAAAATCGCAAACAAGGTAGTGTTAGCTTTCAAAATCTCACCTTTAAAATTAGCAATCAACAGCGCTAATCCCAGCAGAATCAGCACCCCAAGCCAGAACCGCGACTTGTTATTAGCAGCCAGCAGCCGCCTAGCACTCATCCAAAAGTAACTGACATAAGCCCCGTAAAGCAACACAATATAAACCAACCCACCCATAAACAGATCATTGACATAGCCAATATCAGAATTCTGATTCAAACCATTGATCCGAGACCAAGCCCCAAACACTCGATGCCCGCGTCCAAACAGCCAATCAACAACGCCCTCAGGCATAATCACCATATGATTTAGCAAATGATCATAGCTACCAGTCGGAGCCTTCTCTTCTGTCACCTCGATGGTGTCAGTCACCGCCTGAATCGCATGGTTGTAAGTATCGACAGCTATAAAATTAACAAAACTAAAAGCCAACCATACCGATAAGCCACCAACCAAAACCGCCAAAGCCCCCTTGATAACTTTCTGCTTACAGGCTAGCCCCTTCGCAAACAAAAATATTATCACCAGCACCGCCAACAAAAAGCCAAACACGAGCACCCCAGTCCGACCATTTAAAGCCGTCAATACCAGTGTTGGAATTACATAAATCAGTAAACTCCTATCTTTGCTAATCCCCACGAACAGAGCCACCGCCGCCATCAAACCATGGTAGATCGGCGTCGCAAAGGTGTAGTCAGCAGAAATCCCATACAGCCGACTGCTCATAATAAACGGATCGTTTGAATAAAACAGCGCGTACAGCCAGCGTGCCACATCCCGAAAAGCCGGTATCATCGCCATCGTCACTGCCATCATCGCTTGCACTAAAATCACACTCATGATCATTTTCAGGGCCATTATCTGATCGTATTTTAGTTTTTTGAAATTATCGAAAATCACAAAAGCGTGAAACAAATAGATTGTCGGCATATTATTATGAACAATTCGCGACTCTTTTAACCCTGGAATAGCCCCCTTAGTGATCATCATTCGCACAAAGAAAAACACACTCGAAGCAAAAATCAAGCCCACAAACATCAACACTCGCTTATCCTTGAAAGTTTGAAAAATTCCATAATCTCGTCGCCACAGATAGACTAGTCCGATCATCAGTGCCAAACCATTCACGAGCAAAAATTGACTAAAAATAACTTGCCGACCAAAAGTTGGCACATACGACAGGTAGAACAAATACAAAAATAGCAAAACCTCTCTCACCCAAGGTGTCTTAATAAGTAAATCCGTAGACTGTTTGCCTGAAAAGCGATCCGCCACAGCAACGATCTTGCTAATTGTTTTCTTGACCATTATTCACTTCAAATAATACCACAGCCGCAACCGACCAGTCAATTAAAACACCAAAACTAGATCTTGCATTTACTGTCGATTTCCTGTATAATTAATATATTGATAGCAAATTTCAAAAAACTAGGCGCGAGTGGTGAAATTGGTATACACGTATGCCTTAGGAGCATATGCCGCAAGGCGTGGAGGTTCAAGTCCTCTCTCGCGCACCAGAGAATTTATTTCAAAAAAAGAAAAACAGTAGCCTCAAAGCTACTGTTTTTTTCATTCACGCCTAATTTATTTCAAAAACATCACCATTTTTAATATTCAATCGCTCAATATCACCAGTGTTCAATTCAATCACCATGCGCGCATCAGTACCCTTGGGATTAATAAAAGTAGTCTGAGGGTAACTCTCTGGCCGTGCGTCGCGGACCGTATGAATCACTCGATTATCTTTATCTAGCCAAATGATGTCTATCGGGAATTTCATCCCTTTCATCCAAATCGAAATTAGCTTTTGACCGGGGAAAATCATCCCGTGATTTTTGGGTAGTTTTTCTACCACCCCCAAGCCCAAAGCTCGTTCTTCAGCTGTTTGAGTTTCGAGCAGAGTTAGTTGCTGGCCATTGATCGTTCCAGTTTTACGGGGGTAATCAGGCAGCGAACTTATCCCTGAGCGGTTCAAAAAAACAAAAAGCAGCAAACAGGCAACGATTGCCAAGCCAAAGCCAATCTTCAGTTTATGCTTAAAAATCATTTTGATCATGATTTAATTATATACCAAAATAGGCTTTCTATTGCCAAATAAAAAAGCCCAGACTAAGTCCTGAGCTTTACAGATTTATTTTGCTAGCAGATTTCCCATTCTAAGAGCCTGGTCTCTTAGGAGGATTCTGTCAAAATATTCTGCCTCCTCGATGATTTTATCTCGGTAGACTTGTTTCAGGATATCGGATAGTTCTTGAATATCCTCTTTTTTATTAACTTCTGCATAAAAGAAAGTTTTTGCTATACAGAAATGTCCGATAAACGGCTGCCTTAACAGCCAAAATAGAGGAAACTCGCCTTCTAAAAGTTTGCCTCTATTAGAAGAGCTTAAATAGTCTTGCCCTCGAGCAAAAGATCCATTCTCGGGCAAAAAACCATCTTCTCTCCTATAGATGATATAGAGAGTTTTGTTAAACTCTCCAGTTAATTTTTTAATCATTTTTCTCCCTCCAAACCTCGTTTTATCTAGAAAATCAACTCCCATTCCTCTGTTGCATCCTGCAAAACGAGTCATTAGCTTTCTAAAAAACCATTGACCCGCCTTGCAAGCTAATTCGTCAGAACAAAATCACCGCAAAGAGCTATTCTTAGACTACGCCTTTGATTAGGCATTGCCTGCTCAAATTTTCACCTATCATAATATAAAACATAATTTTAGTCAATAGCTAGTTGTTTTATAATCCAGCCAATTGTGCTAAAATAAGATCATGTTAAAGCTTAAGATTAATCGACATCAGGGAAATTAATGGACAAGATTAGTAAGTATCTCAATACAAATTTATCGGGTGAAGTTTTAACTTCAGCCAAAATTCGCAAAAAATACGCTCAAGACAGTAGCCCGATGCAAATCGTGCCTCGAGCTGTTGTTTTACCAAGAGAAACCGCTGATATTCGCAAGACCGCCCGCTTAAGCTACCAGCTTGCCGAAAAGACTCCTTCGGCCGCCATTAGCTTGACTGCCCGAGGCAATGGACTCGACAAAACTGGCGGAGCAATCGGCAATGGCTTGATCATCGACCTAAGTCAACACCTCAATAACATCATCGATATTAGCTCGACCAAAGGCCTAGTTCATGTCCAATCTGGCATGAGATTAAACACGCTCGAAAATATAGTCAATTCCCATGGATTGACGCTCAATTTAGAAGACAAGTTCGACTACCACACCATCGGCGGCGCAATTGGTGGTGGCTTGAGTGCGCTGTACAATTTCACAGCTAGCAAACCGACCAACAGCGTTCAGGAGCTAGAAGTAGTCCTGGCAAACGGCGATAAAATCAACACTCGCCCCTTAAACAAGCGCGAATTAAACAAAAAAATCGGTCAACCCGACTTCGAGGGTGAAATTTATCGCCGACTCGACGGTCTACTCGAAGACAATGCCGCTCTGATTAATTCTATCGACGATACTCAGGTTGACAATCTTGGCTATTCGTCTATTTCTCGAGTCAAAACCAGCCACGGCTTCGACCTGACACCGCTGTTTATTGGTTCAGCAGGAACTCTGGGTATTGTCAGCGAAGCAATTATGAAAGTCGACACCTATCCACTCCATCAATCAAAAGCCGTAGTCGCTTTTTCGAAAATCGACGATGCTCTCGATGCTATCGAAAACCTAATTTCTCTCAAGCCAATTTCGGTTGAATTATACGAAATCAACGCCATCAAAGAAGCCCTGACGGCTGGCAAAAAGTTTGGCTTTATGGATATTGCCAAGCAACAACTCGAGGCCACACCCGAATTGTTTATCGTCATGAACTACAACGCCGACAAAAACCGCAAACTCAACCGCTTTTTCAAGAAAATTTCCCAAATCAGCCAAAAATACAATGGCGCGGTGATTATTTCTGACGATCAAAATTATCACAGCCTACAAGCCATTGAGCAAGCCACCACTTTCTTCGCCACAGCTGGCCGATCACAAAACATACCGATCCTAGACGGCATCAAAATCCCAGTTGTTAGGCTGAAAGAATTCAAAAAATGCCTACAAGAATTAGGCCAACAGTTGAATTTTAACTTAGCAATTTATGGCTCAGCCACCACTGAATTCTACAACATCAAAGTTAGCCTCGATCTAGCACAAGTTAGTGACAAGCAGCGTTTATTCAAATTAATCGATCGCACGACCAAAATTGTTCACCAGCTAGGTGGTATTCTTTGTGCCAGCGGCACAGAAGGCCGCCTAAAAACTTGTTTCGCTTATCAACATATCGACTCTCAAATTCTCGGATTATACGCCAAAATTAGACAAATTTTCGATCCGTTCGAAACCCTGAACGCTGGCGTCAAACAACAAACCGATTTAAGAACCATTATCGCCCAAACAGCCAATGACTACACCGCCAAATTCTTCCGCTAACCACGGAGTTGGTCCGCACCCCAAGCCCTGGCCAACCGACAGTCACTACGACCAAGAATTACTTGCACACGGTGACCGCCGAAATGTGATCGACAAATATCGTTACTGGACCAACCAAGCAATCATCGACGACCTGAACACTAGCCGCACGTCGCTTGAAATCGCCATTGAAAACCTTGATCATGATTTTAACATCGGCACCGTGGTTCGCAACGCCAACGCTTTCAACGTTCGGCGGGTTTATATCATTGGTCGCCGACAATGGAACAAGCGTGGCGCCATGGTAACCAATCGCTATCTCGAAGTCATCCATTGCCCAACCACCGATGATTTTTTAGCGAAAATTGAGCCAGATTATCAGTTAATTGCGATTGATAATCAACCAGGAGCCGTCAATCTCAGCGCCACCAAACTACCACCAAAGTCAATCCTAATTTTCGGTAGCGAAAGTCAAGGAATTTCCGATGAATTAATCCAAAAATCACAAGCAATGGTCCAAATCGAACAGCTCGGCTCGACCCGCTCGGTCAACGTCGGTGTAGCTTCTGGCATCGCTATGTATCAGTGGCTAGTTCAAAACCACCTCAATTTGTAGTATAATCAGCTTATAATTATGTCAACCAACCAAACTCAGCCAAATTGGAGCCGCTTGCGAATTGCTGCCCTGACCAGCAGTTTGCTGCTGATCGCATCTTGCTTGCTTTTAGCAATTAATCATCGTCAAATCAACCGTTTTTTGCCAATCGTGATCATCTTATTCGTAATCACCCTGATACTCGTCATCAGCAACCGATTACGCGAGAAAAACCCGCCCAAAACACCCCCATCGCACTCAGAAATTATTTCCCAAACTAAAAAGGAGCAAAAATGAAATTATCAACCAACCCCTACAAAGGCAGTCGTGACTTTTTCCCGCAAGATAAGCGACTTTTTAATTACATAACCAATATTTGGCACCAAACCAGCCGCCAATTTGGCTACGAAGAGTACGCCACACCGCTGCTGGAGCCGCTCGATCTTTACAAAGCTAAGTCAGGTGAAGAGCTTGCCAGTCAGCAAACTTACACTTTTGTCGATCGTGGTGGGCGTGAAGTGGCCATTCGCCCCGAGATGACGCCCAGCGTTAGTCGCTTAGTCGCTCGAGGGCAGGCTGATTTGACTTTCCCGGCTAAGCTGTATTCAATTGCTAATTTCATGCGCTACGAACGCCCCCAGAAAGGCCGCGAGCGTGAATTTTGGCAGCTAAATGTTGATTGTTTCGGTAATGATTCGTCATTTGCCGAGCTAGAAATTATTAATCTGTCTCATCAAATTCTGCTGAATTTTGGCGCTGACCAATCAATGTTTTCGATCCACATCAACGACCGTCGACTGATTGATTTCATTTTTCAAGATTATCTTCAGCTCAACGACAGCCAAAGCTATTCACTAGCTAAACTTTTTGATCGCAGATCAAAAATATCACCAAACGATTTTCAAACCCAACTAACTTCTTTTATCACTGACCAGCAGACCATAGCTAAAATCAACCAATTAGCGGCCACTACAGGCTTAAGTGATCTGCCAGAAGCAATCACTAAGTCTCCAGCAGCCAAAAATCTCCAAGAATTAATCAACCAACTAGCCCAATTAAACATCACCAACTACATTTTCGACCTGACTTTGATGCGCGGCCTAGATTATTACACTGGCACGGTTTTCGAAATTTACGACACTGACCCAAGCAACAACCGCTCATTGTTCGGCGGTGGGCGCTATGACGGCCTCGTCGGTTTATTCGGCAAGCAAAATATCTCCGCCGTCGGCGTGGCTCCAGGCATGAGCACGCTGCTAGAATTTCTAACCATCCACAATCTAATCCCCAAATTAACCATCGCTACCCAAGCTGCGATCATCGTCCTTGACCAGCCAGCCACCATCGAAGCCATCAAGCTAGCTAACACCCTCCGCCAAGCTCAGATCAACATCGACGTCGACAGTAATTTTGACAGAAAATTAGGTAAGCGATTAGCTACTATCTCTAAAAAACAAATCAATCAGGTAATTTTTGTCGGCCAAGACGAGCTCAAGCAGCAACTTTTCAGTCTCAAAAATCTATCAACTGGCAGCGAACAGCAGCTCGGTATCACCGAGCTAATCGACCAATTAAACCGCTAAGCTTAATTGATCGCCCATCATCTGCTATAATTAAGTTATGAAATTAGAGACAAACCAATTATCGGCCAGCAAGGTCGAGTTCAAGATTAGTCTTGACAAAACAGAATTAAATCAATATGAAACTAACGCTTTAAAAAAGCTCGCCCCAAAAGTCAAAACCAAAGGTTTTCGACCTGGCAAAGCGCCGCTGCAAGTGATCAAAAAAGAACTTGACCCAAATCTACTCAATGAACAAGTTCTCGATGATGCAATTAATACGACAATCATCAAAGCTTTTGAGGACCAGAAGATTCAACCGCTAGACCGACCAGAAGTCAGCTTAACTCAATTCGTACCTGGTGAAAAGCTGGATTATACAGCCACTTTTGAAATTGTCCCACCAATCAAACTGCCTGACTACAAGAAACTAAAGGCTAAACTTGAAACTGCCAAAGTCACCGACAAGGAAGTCGACGAGACTCTTGATAAAATCCAAAAAGGCTACGCCGAAACCAAAGATTCTGATCAGCCAGCCAAGCTTGGCGATCAGGTGGTGATTGATTTTACTGGTTATGTTGACGATAAGCCATTTCAGGGTGGCGAGGCAAAAGATTACACTCTCGAGCTCGGTTCAGGTCAGTTCATTCCAGGCTTCGAAGATCAGATTGTCAATCACAAAGCTGGTGACAAGTTTGATGTCAAGGTCGATTTTCCTAAAGACTACCACGCCAAGGACCTCAAAGGCAAACCAGCTGTTTTCACTACCACTTTGAAGCAAGTCAAGCAATTAATCCTGCCAGAAATTGACGATAAATTAGCCCAAAAAACTGGCGATTTTAAGACTTTGGATGATCTAAAAGCTGACATCAAAAAGAATCTGTTAGTCCAAAAACAAGAATTCAACCAACAAAAATACCGTGATGATTTGGTAATTGAACTAGCTAAAGGCGCTAAAACCGAGATTCCAGAAGTCTTAAAGCAAGATCAGATTGAAGCGATCAAACGTGATATGAATCAAAACCTCGCCTACCAAGGCTTGACTCTAGAAAACTATCTCGGTTCGATCGACAAAACTGAAGATCAGTGGCTAAAGGACGATGTCGAGCCAGCCGCTATCGACCGAGTTAAATCAGGCTTGGCTTTGGCGGAATTATCGAAGATTTTTGAAATCGAGGTCACACCACAAGACGTTGAAGCTCGCTTGGGCGAAATCAAGCAGCAATACGCCAACAGCCCCGAAGCACTGAAGCAATTAGCTAGTCCAAATGTCGCCCGCGACCTAAGAAATAACATCTTGACCGAACGCACTATCGACCAACTAGTAAAAATCAATCAATAATTAACTAAAAAGAAAAGTCCGAGTAAAAACTCGGACTTTCATAACCTTTCACAGACACATTCCCGCCCAAACTGAAGCAGAGAATATAGACAAAAATACAGACATTACAATCTTAAACGACACCTCGTCTTCACTAAAATAACAGCCATACCTAATAATAAATATAATATAAATAATAGAGAAAAGAAAGGCGAGACCATACCATCTATTTTGGACCTTCTTACCTTTGTCTTTAGCGATCGAGCGGAAGATAGACACTATAGATATTACTATCATGAGCATCATTATTCCATCTGTTATTCTTATAGTAATCACCGAAACGTTCATTGAAAATCCTCCTCAAATCAATGCCATATAGTTTAAGGGGTTGTCCCCGCATTGATTGTCACATGTTTTCAAAAGCTCATAGGCAACGTTGAAAATATTGCAACTCAACATCCTCAACGTAAACTACGAAGCGATACTTATATTATACCATTAATCTAGCCTACAGTCAATCATAAGGCGTTTTTTAAAAAACAAAAACCCGAGACAAAACCTCTCGAGTTTTAATAATATGTACTTTCTACGACGAAATTTAGTCGTAGAACATTTTGTTGTTTTGAATTGCCTCTTTTATGTTCAAGACCCCATTGGCTATCAAAACAACCACCACTATAATCATCAAGAAAGTGATTATATAATAGAAATACACCTCCCTATTTTTCTTCTCTCCGCCTTTCACCTTCTCTGCTGCCGCTATTCCCATAAAAACGATAGAAGATAGCATGTTTTTAAGTCCTAAAGCAGCTAAAACAATTAAAATCGTTAAGGAAATATAATCAACTAAATTTTTCATCTTCCCCTCCTGTAATCACCGCATTATATTTTTAAGGAGGTTATCCTCCACGGTAATTTACTTTACTGTCTTTTTAAAAACAGTAATACCTACATTATACCATAAAATATATTAAAAATCAACATAGGGGCTTGCTATTTATTTCAAAACAAAGAAGCTAATCTTCGCCTGGGCGTAAGTTCGCTGATCAATCATTTTTAAGCCATCAAACTCAGGCAAATCTTGAATTTCAGGAGTCGATAAAATCAACATTCCATCCACGGCCAGATGGCTAGCCGCCCGCTCCACGCTTGACAATTGTAAATTGTTGTACGGCGGATCGGCAAAAATTAAGTCAAATTTTTCACTCTGATAGTTATCTGCCCAGGTAGCAACTGGCATTCTGCGGACCGACGATTGCTGTTCAAGCCCCAACGCCGCCAAATTTCGCTTGATGACTTGCGCCGCTTGATAATCATTATCGACAAAAACACTTTCACTAGCTCCTCGACTCAAAGCCTCAATCCCGATCGTCCCTGAGCCAGCAAACAAATCCGCCACTCTCGCCCCTGGTAGGCGAAAGCTCAGTTTATTGAAAATCGCTGTCCGTGCCCGCTCACTCATCGGATGAGTCTTGAAGCCTTTGGGCGTCTCGATATTACGCCCGCCAAACTGACCTGCTATTATTCTCATAGCCTTAGTTTAACATAGTTAATTGGTCAAACTCAGCCACCGCTTGCGCTAAGTCAGGATATTGTTTAATGTCTTGCGATAATTCAACGTTTTTTGATTGCAAATCCTTAATGTAGGCTTGCAATCCCACTTCCGCTTGCTCTAGCGCCGCCAAGTTAGCCTGCAAACTGAACCAACCATGCTGGGCTCGACCATACAAATCACCCATACCGCGCAGCTTTAAATCCATCTCCGCCAGATAAAAACCGTCGTTCGAGCGCTCAATCGCCTTCAATCGCTCGGTGACCGCATCATCATCAACTAGCAACCAACACCAACTCGGCTGGCTACCGCGCCCAATTCGACCGCGTAGCTGATGCAACTGACTCAAGCCATAATATTTGGCATCCTCAATCACCATCACTGTCGCGTTCGGCACATCGACACCAACTTCAATCACCGTAGTGCTGACCAAAACATCATATTTTTTGGCTTTAAAATCGGCCATAACTTGTTCTTTTTGATCAGCTGGCATTTTGCCGTGCAGCATCGCAATTTTAAAGCCAGCCAGGTCTTTAGTCTTCACTCGCTCAAAAACTACCTCCACACTCTGACGTTCGGTCTCTTCCGTTTCGTCAATTAGCCCACAAATTACATAAGCCTGCTCGCCTTGCTTCAGCCGAGTCGCCACCTGTTCATAAACCAAATCTCGCTTGTTTTGATTGATAATTTCAGTTGTAATTGGCTGTCGACCAGCCGGCTTTTGCCGAATTGAACTAATTTTCATTTCATGTTTCAAAACCAGCGCCAACGACCGCGGAATTGGCGTCGCCGTCATTGACAATAGGTGCGGCATTAGGTTCTCGCCAGCTTTGTTTAGTAGTTTTTGGCGCTGATCAACCCCAAATCGATGCTGCTCATCAATCACCGCCAGTTGCAAATCAGCAAATTCCAACTTATCTTGAATCAAGGCGTGAGTGCCAACCACTACCTGAATTTTGCCCGCCGCCACCTGCTGCTGTAATTCAGCCTTGGCTTTTGGTTTGAGTGAGCCGACCAGAAGTCCAGTTTTAATCTCAAATTGATCCAAAAATTGTTTAAAATTAAGCAAATGCTGCTTGGCCAAAATCTCAGTCGGCGCCAAAATTGCTATCTGACCTCCAGCCCGCGCTACCGCCAGCGCCGCCAGCATCGCAACCACAGTTTTACCTGAACCGACGTCGCCCTGAATCAGACGGTTCATCGGTGATTCAGTCGCCAAATCCTGCAGCAGCGCCCAAACAACTTTCCGCTGATCATCAGTCAGCTTAAATGGTAATTTACTAGTGGCTGTTTTAATCAGCTCAATGTCAATTTTAACTGGCTTGGCCGTTAATTGACGATATTCTTCGCCATTAATATAGCTCGCCAGCTCCGCCACGAAATAATTCTCAATCTGATGCCGCCGCTTAGCTTGCTCTAGCAAATCTTGACTAGTCGGAAAATGCAATTGGTAATAAGCATCGCTCCGTTCGGGTAGTTTCAACTCGTCAACTACCACTGCCGGCAAACTCTCATCCAGCAACATGACTTCCCCTGATAAATTCTTGATAATTTTCTCAAAAAAACTTGATTTCAAGCCACGAGTCGATGGATAAATCGGCTGAATTCGATCCGCCGCCAACTGTTTGCTAGCACTACGAACTTCATTAACGCTTGGATTAGTCAATTGATAACGACCACGGGCAAACTCAAACAAGCCTGAAAAGTAGAATTTTCCCTTGCGTAATTGATTTTTGCGATAAGGTTGATTAAACCAAATCGCCTGCACCTTATCGCCGTTTTGATCGATCAAATCAGCTTGCAGAATCGTCAAAGCTCGATTGGTCCGCCGCAAGTTGATGTTTTCCGCCTCAGCCACAAACGTCACTTGCCCTGGTTGAATATTAGCCAAATTGTCAATGAAATTAATCGACTGATAATCGCGCGGCAGATAATTAATCAAATCCAGTTTAGTTTTCAAACCAGCCGCTTGAAGTTTATCAAAAGAAACTTCGCCGACGCCTTTAATTTCGCCAACTGAATCGTTCGCTAACCAACTCACTTAATCAATCAACTCCGCTTTCATCTCAGCCACCAGTTGCTCGACTGCCTGTTGCTGCTTGGTTAATTGTTCCAGCGAAATCTCGCCAGTCGCCTCCGACCACCACTGAAGATAAAGCTTAATTTTCGGCTCAGTGCCGCTCGGACGAATCGTCAGACGGCACCGAGGATCACCAAACTCAAACACCAACACATTGCCAGTATCACTGCACTTGAGGCTGGTCTGCTCGCCAGTGGATAGATTTTTAATCGTTAGATCGCTATAATCTCGAATCGCCGTCACCATCTGGTCAGTAATTTTGGTTGGCGGATGTTGACGTAGTCGAAACATCAAATCCTGCATCTGCTGAAAACCAGTCGCTCCTGGAAAATCCAAACTATTCAGAGTTTCATTAAACCAACCGTGGCGCTCAAACAAGACTAATAGTTGATCAAACAAATCTTTGCCCGCCAATTTCAACTCTGCCGCCAGTTCACAAATCGGCAACACGCCACTAGCAGCGTCCTTGTCGCGAGCGTAATCACCAACCAACACTCCGTAGCTCTCCTCACCACCCATCAGAAACCGCAAACCGTCATCGAGATGACTTTCGATTTCCTGCCCGATATATTTAAAGCCAACCAGATGATCACCAAAAATCTGCGCCTGATAGTGCTTAGCGATGTCAGCCAATAAATCAGTCGTGACGATGGTTTTAGCTAAATAAGCTTGCTGACGGGCTTTAGGTGATAATTTTGACAATAAATAGTCGGCAATTAAGGCTGCTGTCTGATTGCCAGTCAAAAGCCGTGGCTGACCGTCACGATTAACTACCACCGCCAAGCGATCAGCGTCAGGATCGGTGGTGATTGCTAAATCAGCCTCGGTCGCCAGTAGCTGCTCAACCGCCAATTGATTAGCGTTTGGATTTTCGGGGTTTGGTTTTTGGTCGCTAATGGTTGGAAAATTACCATCTGGCGTCATTTGCGCCTCAACCACATCAACCGTAAAACCAGCCTGCTGCAAAACTGGCAATACGTTACGCTGACCAGCACCATGTAGCGGCGAATAAACCAGCTTCAAATCACGAGCTTGATTTTGCGACAACGCCAAAACCGCCTCGTAGTAAGCTTGGTCAGCCTCGGCTCCTAGAAGTTCAATTTTACTCGCCTCGATCGCCGCCTCAAAATCAATCACTCTGATGTCAACAACTTTTTGCGACGCTTCAAGCACCGCTTTAGCGTGCGGATTAACCAACTGCCCGCCATCCGACCAGTAAGCTTTAAAACCATTATCCTGAGGCGGATTGTGCGAAGCTGAAATTACGATACCCGCCGCCGCCTGCAAGTGCCGCACCATGAAACTCAACTCAGGTGTTGACCGAAAGCCATCGAACAAATAAACCTTAAAATCATTAGCCGCAGCAACCTGAGCTGCATATTTAGCTAAATCTTGACTGGTAATCCGCGTGTCATAAGCGATCACAATCGCTTGATTAATTGGCTTTTGGCTAGCTAGATAATCACAAAAACCTTGAGTTGACTCACCAATGGTGATTTTATTAATTCGATTCGGTCCAGCGCCAGTTTTGCCACGACGACCCGCTGTGCCAAATTCCAAAACTTTGAAAAACCCATCCTCTAACTCATCCCAAGCTTCCGCCGCCAACAACTGCTCGATTTCTGGCCGAAATTCAGCGTATTTGTCTGATTCTAGCCATTGTTTTAAATTATTAAACGCCGTAGTTGATAATTTTTGCGCCGCCTGATCCATTTTTACCTCACTAATATAAAATTATTTTTACCTTTTTTGACTAAACTTGGCTTATCGAGTTCGAAATCTTGCTCGATTTTTTGACCATTAACCGTCACCGCCCCCGACTCAATCAATCGTCGAGCTTGGCTGTTGCTATTAACGACTTTAGTTTCAACTAAGGCCGCCACGACTGTCTGCCCGATAGCTGTGGTCGGAATTTCCTTAGCTAACAGATCAAGGTCATCTTCGGTCAACTGATCAAACCCTTCGCCGCTGAACAGTACCCGTGACACTCGCTGCACACTCTGACAGCGCTGCAAGCCATGAACCAAGGTTGTGACTTCTTTAGCTAATACTTTCTGCGCCGCTCGCTCGCCTGGATTTTGTCGATGAACCGAAATCAAATCTTCAATCTCATCTTTGCTCAAAAAAGTATAAATTTTCAGATAATCTTCAACGCCGTCATCATCCAGATTCAGCCAAAATTGATAAAACTTATAAACACTGGTCTTGTTTTCGTCCAGCCAAATAGCGCCATCTTCACTCTTACCAAACTTCCTACCTGTTGACTTATTTACAACAAGAGGCAAAGACAACACGTCAGCGGTTTTACCATCCATTCGTCGCAACAAATCAACTCCTGCGATTGAATTTCCCCATTGATCAGCGCCACAAATTTGCAAATTAACACCGAATTGACGATTTAAATGCACAAAATCATAAGCCTGAATCAACACGTACGAAAACTCCGCATAGGAAATTCCACTGCCGCCATCGCCAAGCCGACTCTTAATAAACTCCCGCCCCAACATCTGGCTCATCGGCATATGCTTGCCAACTTCACGCAAGAAATCGATATAGCCAAAGCCATCAAACCAGTCTAAATTATCCACCACTTCAAAATCACCACCCTCAAATAGCCGCTGAAACTGACTAACAATCTGCTGTTTATTGTGATTAATTGTGGTCAAATCTTTGAGATCACGCTCGTCTTTTTTGCCGTCTGGATCGCCAATTTGACCGGTCGCACCTCCAACCAACAGATAGGCCTGATGACCCGCCTCGATCAGTCGCCGCGCAAACAATATTGCCGCCAAATTACCAATCGTCATACTATCAGCACTCGGATCGACGCCAAGATAGAATTTCACTCCTGGAGCGTCAATCGCCTGTAAATCATTAAAAGTCGTCTGATTGACCAATCCTCGCCATTTGAGATCACTTGATAATTTCATTTTCTCCTTTCCTACTTATATTAAAGTATAGCAAAAAAATACTAATTATTCATCAAAGATGGTATAATGAATGTGTTAATTATTTGTTAAAAACAATTTATAATATTTGATAACAGAAGGATTTTAAACGTGCCAAAGAAAAATAAAGCCAAGAATATGAAGCTATACTCCAATTTAGCGTCGAGCCGCAAAGCAAAACAAGAAGCTAAATTACGCCAAAAAGCTCAGTACAAAGCCAGCTTACCTAAAAACCCAGTCAAGCGCTTTTTTTACCGACTGCACCCTAAGCGAGTTGCTAAATTTTTATTCTCCAAAGAGGGTTTAATCGCCTCGCTGAAAGTCCTCGGCGTGCTGATTGTCTTGGGCGTAGCACTGCTAGCGGGTGTTTTCGCTTATTTTCGCCAAGATTTAAAGGAAATAAACGCCAATGATTTGACACGCAAAGTCCAGACAACAGTCAACGTGTATTACGACCGCAATGGCAAACTACTCTGGGAGGATAAGGGCGATGATAATTATCGCCTGGTGGTCGAAAACAAAAACATCAACAAATACATCAAAGATGCCACCGTCGCTATCGAAGATCGTAGCTTTTATGATCATCATGGAGTTAGTGTTGCAGGTATTACTCGAGCTTTCATCAACAATCTCCGAGGTAAAAGCGTTCAGGGTGGCTCAACTTTAACACAACAGCTAGTTAAACAAGTC
The DNA here is from genome assembly GCA_964388235.1 of uncultured Candidatus Saccharibacteria bacterium. GTDB lineage: Bacteria > Patescibacteriota > Saccharimonadia > Saccharimonadales > Saccharimonadaceae > CAYLXN01. The sequence goes on along the minus strand of CAYLXN010000003.1, from coordinate 29,067 downwards.
TTCTTGGCGGACGAAGCCCATAACCGCGGCATTGACGGCATCCCGCGCAAAATTAAAGAGATTATCCTAGCCATCGAAATCGAGCGCAAATACAGCAAAGATGATATTTTAGCCCTCTACCTCAATGAATCACCTTATGGCGGACGACGTAATGGTGTCGAATCGGGAGCTAAGTCTTACTTCAAGAAAAGCTCAAAAAACTTAACCTTACCTGAAGCCGCTCTCTTGGCCGCCATTCCTAATCAACCATTCCTTTACGATCCATACAACACCGAGGGCAACGAAGCTTTGATCGCCCGTCAGCACTACGTGCTCGACTCGATGGTCGAAGTCGGCTCAATTACCAAAGAAGAAGCCGAAAAAGCCAAGAAATTTGATATTTTAGCAACCATTCAGCAAGAAGAAGACAGTCTCAAGGGTATTAAGGCGCCCCATTTCGTGCTTGAAGTTCGAAATCAGTTAGAAAATCATCTCGGCATGACAACAGTTCGTGCTGGTGGTTTAAAGATCAAAACTTCACTCGACCTAGAAGCTCAACAATACGCTGAACAGGCAGTCGCCAAGGGTGCCACCATGATCGGCGCTACGGGCGCCGACAACATGTCACTCAGCTCGGTTGATGTCGATACTGCTCAAGTGATCGCCATGGTCGGTAGTGTCGACTTTAGAAAAGCTGGCTACGGTCAAAGAAATGCTACCACCTCACTACTAGAACCAGGTTCCAGTATCAAGCCTTTAGTTGACTACATTCCGCTGTTTAAAGAACGCGAAGGTGTTAACTACGGCCCCGGATCGATTTTACGCGATGAAAATATCGACAATATCTACTGTGCTGGGTCAATTTCCAACTGTACTTTGCAAAACTACACCAGAAGAACTTACGGCAACGTCACTATTCGCAAGTCTCTCGGCTCTTCCTTAAACCGCCCAGCAGTCAAGGCGATGTATATCGCAGGCATCGAAGACTCGCTCAAGACAAACCGAGATTTGGGTAATTTGTCATACTGCGCCGACAACCAAAACGCTGGCCTATCCTCAGCTATTGGTGGTGGCTGCCGAGTCAAGCAAATAGAACACACTAATGCCTACGCTTCAGTTGCTCGCGGCGGTTCATACAAACCCCTGACTTACGTCTTAGAAGTCAAAAACTCTAGCAACGAACAGCTAATGGTCTGGAAAGACGCTCAAGGCAAACGAGTGGTTGACCCCCAAACTGCCTTCATGGTCAGCGACATCTTGGCTGACGCTTCCGCTAGATCATTGACTTTCGGCGCTCAAGCTTATGGCTATGGTTTCGTGGTTGACGGCGTTTGGACAGCAGTCAAGACTGGCACGACCGAAAATGGTCATGGTCAGGCCAAAGATTCTTGGATGATGGGTTATTCAAACAAAATTGCCACTGGCGTTTGGTCCGGCAATCACGATGGTCGACCACTTTATTCAAGCGATAACTCACCAGTGCGTATGGCGATGGGAGAATATATGTACAACGTCCACCACAACGTTTACGCCAAGCAAAATAAATGGAAATCCGGTGATCAAATCGCCCAACCAGAAGGCATGAAACGCATGACCGTCATGGGGCAAACCGACATTTGGCCTTCATGGTTTAATCAAAGTCAGGTGGCTAAAACTCAAAAAATGACTTTTGATAAAGTATCTAAACGGCTAGCTACCGAATGTACCCCTGATGAAGCCAAGATTGAAATTGCCATTACTAAAATGGTCGACCCGATCTCGAAAAAAGAGATTATTTTGAATAGTGAAGGCTACAATTCTGCTGAAAAGGATAATGTTCATAAATGTGGCGACACCAAGCCAAGCGTTAACAGTGTGCAAACCACACCAAACTCGATCATGATTAGCATCGCCCAAGGAACCCACCAATTGACTACTGCTACAGTTAGTGTTGGTGGTCAAGAAGTATTCAACGGCAGCGCTAGCTTGACGATCAAGATAAGCCACAACTTCACCGCCAGCAAGCAAACAATTACCGTCACTGTCCGTGACCAAGCTCTCTACAGTAGTCAGCAATCGTTTACAGGACCAGATGTCCGAAAACCAGCTCCTGCCGAGGACGACAAAGAAGAAGAGGACGACAGATCAGCCGTCCTCTGGCGCCGAAAGCAACGTCCTTCCAGCTAGCTGTTAGTAACTACAAGCTCTACTTCTGGTTTCTAATCGTCGTCATCAGTCGATCTTCAATTGACTTTTTACCCCGACGATTAGTTTTGTGATTATTGCGTGATTGTTTATTGCTAATTGTTCGCTTTTTAGTATCTCGCTTTTTATCTTGATGCTGATTTTTACTGGCCCCAGCCTTCTGTTGCTTCTTAACTTCCTTTGGTGTTGTTTTCTTAGGCTCAGTCTTTTTCACCGCTGCCTGTCGACTAGCTTGCGGCTTTTGTTTAGTGGTTGAAGTTTTGTTAACTAGCTCCGCAAACATCATCTTACCGGCTTCGGTTTGCAAACTTTTGGTAATTATCACCGGCTCAGTTTGCCCAACTCTGTTGGCCGCCTCAGCCACCACCACCATGGCACCATCCTCTAAATAGCCCACAGCTTGGTTTTTATCCTGACCAACGGCGGTTAACTTCAACTCCAACTGCTCACCAGGCAAAGCCGCCATCCGCACACTCTGAGCCAATTCATTGATATTAAGCACCGACACCCCCTCAACTTTAGCCACTTTGTTTAAATTATAGTCAATCGTACACAACCAATAGCCGTATTCACGAGCCAAATTCAGCAGCCGATGATCAACACCTTCTGGTGTCGATCGACTATCGTCAAGAATCGTGATTTTGACTAGCACCTGCTCCTGTAATTCGCGAATTATGTCCAATCCATGTCGAGCTCGAGCTCGCTTTTCGTGGTCTGAGCCATCGGCCAATAACTGCAATTCATTCAAAACACCTCTTGAAATCAAAAGATTATCGTTCAAAAAACCAGTTTTACCAAGCTCTGCAATCCGACCATCGATCAAAACCGAAGTATCTAGCAAAACTTGCCGATCTGAGCCGTTTTTGACTTGATCTTGTCGATCGTGCCGCACTAGCAGTCCTAAAATCAAAACTAAAATTACACTATTAATAACTGTTAAAATTTCTATCATAATTTCCTTACTTTGTGTTTAAATATTTAATTAATACTTGCCGCAGATCACTAACCGCCTCAATAAACGGATATTTACTGTCACCTGACGGACCAATTGCCGACTTAAAATCGAGCTTTTTAGCTTCAGCTATGCGCTGGGCGATCATCGGTACGCTTCGAACTTCACCACCTAGCCCAATTTCGCCAAAAACTACTTTATCTTCAGCAATTTTGCGACCAGTAGCGTTGGAAGCCACCGCCATCGCGACCGCCAAATCAGCTCCTGGATCGTTAACTTTTACTCCACCGATTACATTGACATAAATATCTTTGTCATCTAATTTGAGTTTTGTCCGTCGCTCAAGAATAGCGATTAATAAGTTCAATCTATTGACGTCAAAACCAGATGCGGTTCGCTTCGGGTAACCAAAATTAGTTTGATTAACCAGCGCCTGCACCTCTACCAGCAACGGCCGGTTCCCCTCCATGGTGGCCAAAATAACCGATCCATCAGTCGAAACTCGCTCCTTGAGCAGCACTGCGGACGGATTAGTGACAATCTGCAGACCACGATCAGTCATTTCGAAAATAGCCATCTCGTTGGTTGAGCCATAACGATTTTTAATTGCCCTGACTGTTTTAAACCCACCGTAGCGATCGCCCTCTAATTGTAACACAACATCGACCAAATGCTCCATAATCTTTGGCCCAGCGATCGATCCCTCCTTGGTTACATGCCCGACAATCACCAAGGCCGTTTGCGATTTTTTAGCAGCCCGAATCAAAATATTGGTTGAATTGGTAATCTGACTAACTGAACCCGGTGCCGAAGTAATTTCTGGCAATTGCATCGTTTGAATAGAATCAACCACCACCAAATCGTAAGCCCCCGACTCAATTGTTTGGGCGATGTCAGCCGCATTGACAGATGAAACAAACAACAATTTATCATCAATAGTTTTCAGCAACCGCCGACCACGATCCGCAACTTGATCCAGCGATTCCTCACCACTGACATATAAAACCGTGCCGGTTTGAGAAATTTCCCCCGCTAATTGCATTAGCAGCGTACTTTTGCCGATTCCAGGCTGCCCAGCCATCAGCGCCACACCTCCCTGTAAAAGCCCACCACCCAAAACCGCGTCTAAGTCCGCAAAACCAGTTCCTAGACGTTTTTGCTGAGCAGCTTTAGAAGTTTTAGAAGCCAGTTTAACTGGTTTTAGTGAAACAGCCGTCTGTTGACTCTTAGCAATCGCTGTCTTGGAATCAGTTTCAATCACTTCTTCGACTAAGGTATTCCACTGACCGCAACTGTCACAACGCCCCGACCACTTCGAGTGCTTAGCACCACAATTTTGACAAACAAACATCGTTTTAAGCTTAGCCATCAAATCGCCTCCGCAGTTGGTTGCTTGACTTTTGACATCGAATTTATCCCCTCATTAAGACTAGCTAACTGATCAGAAAGTCTATTATAATCGGCGGCTAATTTATTGTATTGATCGATTGATTGGTTAATCGCCGTAAATTGCCCCTCCAAATAACCACTTCGCTCCAAAAGTTTTTGCCGCTGAGCTTCAAAATCTTTCTGACTATTAAAATAGCCGCTATTAGCTCGCTGATTAAAATCATTAATGTCGGCGTTTAAACTTTCAGATTCGGCTTCGTAATTGTTGCGTTGGCTAACAATAGCCTGCTCCAAGCTTGTCAGCTCTGATTTTATCTGATCCAACTGTTGGTTTAAATCAATAAATCGGCTAGCGTACTGCTGATAAAAACCAGTCACCGTCTGCCGTTGTTTAAAAATTTGCTGATAATAAGTTTCCAGCTCAGGAGTTAAATTCTTAAATTCACTCCCTAAAATCGAATGCAGCTCATTAGCGCGCTCGCCTGGCTCGATTTTAGCGTACAATTCTAATCGCTTGTCAAGCTCTGGGTTTTTATTGAGCCTGTAATTCTCCTCCAACAAACCATTGATCCGTTCTTTCTCCGACGCAGGCAGTCGCTGATAAACCGCATGCAGCACCTCGTGAGCCATGGTCGCTTCCATTACTCCGTTGAGATTAGCATCGGTGACTTGATAAACAAAAATCTGACTATTGGCAAAACAGCCCAAAATCGCTACCGAAGCTTCCCTTTGCTGACAGTTTTGATTAAACTGATCGGCATTGTTTACCTCGGGTCGACTAGCGTAAACCGTCTTAGTCACCGCTGGATTTAAATCTAGTTTGGCTAATATCTGCTGCACTTCAGCTGTTGGTTGATAGGTCGAACTGACAACCAGATCACGCATCAGATACGGCTGGTAAATCATCACCGCCCCCAGAGCCACCAGCCCGACAACTAGCACCCACGCCAACAAGCTGCCTGAACGGACAATTTTATTTCTTGACATGAGCTGTCTTTTCCTTCAAGCGAGTGACCGCAATTTGACGATTTTTTAGATCAATTTTCAGCCGATCTCCAGCCACATATTTGTTGTTAAGTATGCCGTCAGCTAGCAGATTTTCAATTTCTTCTTCGATCAACCGCCGCAAAGGACGAGCTCCAGAAACTGCTGGATCAAGCTGAGAAATAATGTGATTGCGAGCCGCCACCGATATTTTCAAACCAATACCCAAATTTAACATTCTCTGTTGTAGATCTTTAGTCAATAATTTAAAAATCTCATTCAATTGCTTTTTGGCTAAATTATTAAACACAATTACCCCATCAAACCGATTAACCAACTCTGGCCGCATAATCTTTTCGAGCGACTGCTTGAGCTTTTGCTGCTTTTTAGTTGTCGGTTCGGGTGTCAATTTAGCATCAGACGTATGGATATTAAAACCAAACTCCGACTGCGATAATTCATCAACCAGCTCCTGACTACCAACATTGCTGGTCAAAATAATAATCGTATTACTAAAATCAACCTGCCGACCTTTCGCATCAGTCACCGTCCCATCTTCCAAAATCTGCAATAAAATATTGTAAACTTCAGGATGAGCTTTCTCAATTTCATCAAACAGAATCAATCGGTAGGGCTGCCTTCGAACCGCATCAGTCAATTTACCGCCGTCATCGTAGCCAATATAGCCCGCTGGCGCTCCTAGCAAGCGGCTCAACGAATGCTTTTCGCTAAATTCACTCATGTCAATTTTGATCAAAGCTTCGGCCCCGCCAAAAACTTCATCCGCCAAAACTTTTGCCAATTGAGTTTTGCCAACACCGCTTGGCCCCATAAACACAAACGATCCCATCGGTCGCCGACCGTCATTCAGGCCGCTTTTAGCCCGACGTACCGCCTTAGCAACTTGCTCGATCGCAGTCGATTGGCCAATAATTTGCTTTCCCAGCCGAGACTCCAGCTCCAGTAAAGATTTTTGGTCCGAGCGGCTCAATTTAGTTACTGGAATCCCAGTTCGCAAAGCCACCGCCTCGGCGACATCGTCAACCGTCAGCTCAGGTTTTGAAGCAGCGGTGTTTTTCGACAGCTGCAAAGCCTCCTTTGCCTCCCGACGATAAGCATCAAGTGTGTGTTTGATCGACGCCGCTAGGCTATAATTTTCCTGCTCCAAGGCTTGATTAATTCTTAATTCTAGTTTGTTAATTTTCAATAACTGCTTGCGAGTAGCCGAGTCGGTTTTATCAAAACGAACCTGCTTCAACGCCGACGCCTCATCCAGCAAATCAATTGCCTTATCAGGCATGAACCGATCAGTGATATAACGATCCGCTAGTTCAACTGCCTGATCGACGACTTTATCGCTAATATTTACACCGTGAAAACGCTGATACGACTTTTTCAAACCAGAAATTATCTGCTTAGTTTGAATTAACGTTGTTTCTTTTACATCAATCTTCTGCAATCGACGATCAAGGGCCGCGTCTTTTTCAATATGTTTAGTATATTCATCATAAGTAGTCGCACCAATCAGCCGCACTTCTCCTCTAGCCAAACTAGGTTTCAAGATATTGGCGGCATCCATCGAACCCTCAGAAGCTCCAGCGCCCATCAATAAATGCAATTCATCGATGAAAATTACCACTTGTTTGTTAGCTGACAATTCTTTGATCACTAACTTTAGCCGCTCTTCAAACTCGCCACGATACTTCGTCCCTGCCACCATCGAAGCTAGGTCAAGTTGGATAATTTTCACGCCTAGTAATTTCTTCGGCACTTCAGCCAAGGCAATTCGCTGCGCTAAGCCCTCAACCACGGCAGTTTTACCAACTCCTGGCTCGCCAACCAAAACTGGATTGGATTTTGTCCGACGCAACAGCACAGTTACCAAACGCTCAACTTCCGCATCTCTACCAATCACTGGATCAAGCTGACCAGCTGTAGCGGCCGCTGTTAAATCATTGCCAAATTCACTCAAAATCGATTTCTTTTGACGTCGCTGCTTTTGCTGCAAATTGTTAGCCGCAAAATCCGATCGAGTCTGAACTAGCAGCTGACGATCAAAATATTGCTCAAGATTGGCCGATAACTGGCTAATGTTGACCTTTAATTCCGCTAAACTAGCTAGCGCTCGCGAACCTTTTTGATTAATCAAGCCATACAGTAAATGCTCAGTCCCCAGATGATTTTGATTGTAGCGTTGAGCGATTTTCCAGCTAAATTCAAGCACAAACCGAACACTTTCATCCAAAACTTTTGAAGTTGGTGTGAATAAATGCAACTCTTGATTAAACTGATCCAAGCCCAAAAACTTCTCCAAAACAGCGGTCGTGATTCCAAAATCACCCAAAAATTGGCTACCAATCGAATCAACTTGCCCAGCGATTCCCAGCAGCAAATGCTCAGTCCCGATATGACTGACTTGATCTATCTGCGCCCAAACGTCGGCCTTAACCAAACTAGTTCGGGCGTTATTAGTTAAATTGTTGATAATTTGAGGTAAATCTTCCATTTAATTATTACCTCCTTTCTTATTTTTCAGTCTTTTTATCCTGATCCTCGGCTTCTGATTCAGCTGACTCGTCGTCCATCTCATTTAAAGTTGACATTAAGCTATCTTCCACACTGCGATGAACTTTTTTCGGCTTGTCTTCGCCAGCAACCTTAATGTCAATATCATAGCCCGACAATTGGCTAGCCAAGCGCACATTCTGACCACCACGGCCAATTGCGATTGATTGTTGATCTTGAGACACAAAAGCCTCGGCGGTCTTTTTCTTCTCATCCAGAGTGACGTTGATAATTTCAGCCGGGCTCAAAGCATTGTAGATCAATTCGCTCGTGCTGTCGCTCCAGTTGATAATATCGATCTTCTCTCGTTCGCCAATTTCCTGCATCACACTCTGAATTCTAACACCATGGCCGCCAACCATCGTCCCAACAGGATCGATCCCCGGAATATCCGACGACACGGCTATTTTGCTACGCACACCTGGATCGCGCGCCAAAGCATTGATTACCACCGCACCCGATTCTAGCTCAGGTACTTCGCTGCGGAAAAGCTCGGTGATAAATTTATTGTCTGATCGGCTTAAGATTAGCTGTGTGCCTCGCTCGCCCCGATCAATTTCCTTAATTAATACTTTGATTCGACTACCAGCTGAATAATATTCCCCAGGAATTTGTTCGTCTTTTGGCATCACACCCACGCCCTGTCCTAGATCAACAAACACCACTCCTCGACTAACTCGCTGGACACTAGCATTGACAATTTCACCAATTCGATCTTCATATTCAGTAATCATCTGCTCTTTTTCAGCATCTTTTAGTTGCTGAATCACCACCTGTTTGGCAGTTTGAGCCGCTACCCGACCAAATTTAGTTACCATGTGACCCTCTTCGATCACACCGCCCAGTTCAACTTCAGGTTTAATTTTCTTAGCCTCTTCGAGTGAAATTTGATTAATTTCATTTTCGACTTCCTCAACCACTTCTCGGATGACAAACACTTCAGCCGTGCCATCAACCGTGTTTAACTCTGAACGGACTGTTTGCTCTCGAGAACCATTATCTCGCCGCCAAGCCGCAGCAATGGCTTGCTCGATAATTCCAAGCACCGTTTCCTCTGATAGATTTTTTTCTTCAGCAATAGCGCCCACCATCGACATTAGCTGTTTTAAATTTAATTCTTCCATAATTTCCTTCCTTTAGTCTTTAAAAAACCGACATCTCTTCGGAAGTCGGGTCAATCAGTACAAACTAATTGTACATGAAATCAGCCAGTTTAGCAACCAAATTGTTGTTAAATATTCAATACCGCTACAAAGCTTAATCCTTGACATTAGCTATTTAATTTGATACAATTAGAAGACTAGTAAATCTTCAACAGATAAAACTTTTTAATAATAGTTAATATTTAAGGAAAATATGAAAAAAACAAATTCACGGCATAATGTGCCAAAAAATAAACCGTCAGAAGCGCCGAAAAAGCCAGCTAAAAATTCTAGCCGGCGTAAACCAGCAGCTTCTACCACCAACAAAAAAGCTCAGATTCAAGTGGCGCCTAACACTCGCCGCGGCGAAGTTATTCGGGCTAAGCGGATGTTGGTTAATGATGTTAACCTGCGCTCATCGCAGCACATCATCGACATTCCAGTCAACAAATCGCCCTATAACGGCAACAACGGCCAGCAAGTCACTCAGTCAATGCTTAAAAAAGCTCGTTACAATCCTGACGCAGTGCGAATTATCGCCCTTGGTGGGCTGAACGAAATTGGCATCGGCAAAAACATGACCTTAATCGAATACAAAGACGAAATGATCATGATCGATATGGGGACTTTGTTTGCCAACGATGATTATCCAGGTGTTAATTACATGATTCAAGACATCAGCTATGTCGAGCAAAATATTCACAAGCTCAAAGCGATTGTTTTCACTCATGCTCACTTGGATCACATTGGTGGTACGCCACTGCTGCTACCTAAATTTAAAAATGTACCGGTTTATGCGACGGCTTTTACAATTGAAATGATTAAAAAGCAAATGGAAGACAGTTACGATCAAGAAGTTAAACCGCTTTATCAGGTGATTGATCCAAAATTGCACGAACAGACCAAAGTCGGTCAATTCTTGTCGTTTGAATTAGTTCAGGTGACTCACTCAATTCCAGGCTGTGCGGCTATCGTTTTCCGAACCCCAAACGGCGTAATTGTCTATTCTGGCGACTGGCGGTTTGAGGAAAAACCGCTCAAAGATAAGTTTGACATGCCACGATTGGTAGAAATTTCCCAAAAAGAGGGCATCGACCTATTGATGAACGAGTCGACCAACATCGACACCCCAGGAACCCATACAATTACTGAGTTTGAAATTGGTGATAATATTGGCGACGTCATGGATCGTTTCCCCAACAGCCGAATCATTGCTAGCTGTTTTTCTAGCCAAATTCACCGAATCCAATTAATTCTAGAAGAAGCCAAACAGCATGGCCGAAAAGTCGCTTTTGCCGGCTACAGCATGCTTAACAACGTCGAAACGGCGCTGCGAACCAACGAAATTAAAATTCCTAAAGACACGGTGGTCAAGATAGAAGAAATTAGCCGGATGAACGACAGTAAAGTGACCATCATTTGTACTGGTAGTCAGGGAGAACTGAATGCCGTGCTTAATCGGATGGTGACTGGGGCTCATCGGTTTATTAAAATTAAGCAATCGGACGTGATCGTCTTTAGCTCTAATCCGATTCCAGGCAACGAACCAAGCGTGGTCGCGACGGTTGATGGTTTGATTCGAGAAGGCGCTACTGTGATTCAAAACGGACGAGGTCACTTGCACGGCATCGGGCCGCTTCACGTCTCTGGTCACGCTTATTACGAAGATCATGTTAAATTCGTCACCGCGCTCAATCCACGCAACTACATGCCGATTCACGGTCAATTTGTGATGCTCGAGCACAACGCCGAGATGGCCGAAAATATCATCGGCATCAATCGAAAGAATATTTTAGTCTGCGATAATGGCGACATCGCCGAACTACTACCCGACAAAACGATCCGCAAAAACGGTCGAATCAAAGTCGGCGCCGTGATGTATGACGCCGCCAACAATCGAGTTCAAGAAGCCGTAGTTAAAGATCGACTACACCTGTCAACTCAAGGAATTGTGATTATCGTAGCTTCAGTCAACAAAAAGACTGGCCGCATTTCCAAGACCGCTGATATCCTGTCTCGAGGTTTTGTCTATCTGAAAGAAAATGAAGAACTAATCAGTCGCGTCCGTCACTACGTCAAAATAAAAATTGAACGTACCGACATGAACAAAGTTGATCTCAAGCAGCTCAAATCAGAAATGAAAGACGATTTGGCTCACATTCTCTACGACTCAACTCAGATGACGCCAATCGTAATTCCAGTTGTGAACATATTTTAATTATGCAAAAACGATCCGTTACCGACAAAATTCCAGTTTTCGTAGTGACGGGTCATCTTGGATCTGGCAAAACCAGTTTAATCAACAACTTACTGACTCAATCCTCAGGCTTAAGAATTGGCGTCATCGTCAATGATTTTGGTGACATCAACATCGACTCAATGCTAGTCGACAAGTACAGCGAAGAATTGGTTAGTCTATCAAACGGTTGCTTGTGCTGCAGTTTAGCGAATGAACTTGACGATTCACTTGACCAGCTCGCCACCAGCGCTTCGAGTTTAGATTTAATTCTAATTGAAGCCAGCGGTGTTGCTGATTCGTATCAGATGAGTGAGCTGCTATTTAATAGTCAAAACCCATTTATCACTTTTTGTGACTTGATTTACGTGGTGGACGGAGCTAATTGGCTTGATTTTTACCAGCAGCAAACCGCTTTAGCCACCGCCAGCCTCAAAGCTAGCCGATTAATTATCCTCAACAAAATCGATCTGATTGACCCAACCACTCTGGCTGAAGTCGAGGCGACTATTTATCAGCACCAGCCAAAAGCCATTATTCATCCAGCCACACATGGCAAAATCGACCTGCAACTACTAGTCGACCAATCGAGTCAGCCACTAGCTCAGCTCAAGCTGATCGATTATCAGGCTACCGCCGCTAGCAATTACACCAAATTTAGTTTTAGGCAAGCAAAACCCCTAGATCCGCTGAAATTAACAGCTTTTTTGAATAATTTGCCAACCAATGTTTATCGACTGAAAGGTTGGTTTTACTGCGGTAAAAAGAGTCAAGGCTATCGCTTGCTAGTTCAAATTGTCGGCGGTCAACACACTATTCAGGTTGAATCGGAAAAACCACCGCACCCGCAGACCGAGCTAGTAGCGATCGGGACTGATTTTAGCCAATCAGAATTGACTCAAAAGTTAATTGACTGTATTGATCAAAATCCAGACCAAGTCACTCCAGAAAATTCGATCTCACTCGAGTATTTTGAGAAAATTTAGCAAAAATTATTAGCGATCAAGCATTGGTGGAATTTTTTCTGCCATCTCAAGCAGATCTTCCGCCTTGTGCATCCGCTTAACACTCAGCTCCTGCCACTTGCCACTGTTGGGTGAATCTTTTTCCGACAACGGATTAATCACCCGCTTCCAGGAAATCACATCTCGAAAATCCGTCGGATTGCTGGGGTTAACTCTCGAATAATGAATAATCCAGCCATTACCGACCGATAATTGCAAGTCTTTATTTAAATCTTGCCAAACTTCTGGCACCATCCACTCGATCGAATATTGCGCCACTTTCAGAAAATCACCATGCGCCACCACTAAAATCCGTCTACCAGGATAATTGCGCTTAATCGAGCGCTGAAAAGCCCGGAAGCGACTAAACACATCCTGCAAACTCTCGCTGCCATCAATCCGAGCGTACCAAGGTGAAGTATCACGCATATTCAACAACTCTTTGCCGTTCTCGATCAGACGCTTGCTAGAAACTACCCCGTAAACCCCTCTAAAACGCTCAATAATTCGATCATCAATAATCCAGTGATCACCACCGATATAAGCGGCCGTTTCACGGGTCCGCATAAACGGCGACACAAAGCAGCCATCGAAACTATTAGCCCCACCAAGATTTTTGTCGATCCACTTGCCAGTAGCCTTAGCCTGCTTGACACCCTCAGCTGTCAAGCGCTGTTGCCAATCGGGGCGATTAGCAATATCTTCGTGCATTTCATGAATTTCACCCCGATATTCCGCCTGCTGGACGACATTAGCCTCACTCTCGCCATGCCGAACAAACACAAAATCACGCGGCATCTTGCCGGGTGAAAGTCGTTTAGTCAATCTTTTTTCTTGTTCCGCACCCATAAAGTTCTTATTATTTTAGCATAACCAACACAAACTTTAAACAGCTGTTTTTAACCAAAGAAAAACACCTCACTGGCAATGAGATGTTTAAAATAAACTATTGGCAATTCTTATCCCCCATTTGATTGTCTCGCTAGAGACAATCCCATAGAGAGGAACATTGATCAACTTGGCTAAGATGATAATTTTAGCGAATCTTCGGCTTGGTAACTTAGTCAAGCCGTAAACATAACACAGGATGTCGATCGGGAAAATCAACGGCACAATCGCCGTAACCCAAATCAAACCCTCTAACGTCAACGACCTGTCGCCCCATCTTGATCGGATACGATCAAGAACTTTCAGGCTTGGCAACCAGTCACTTATCGTCTGCTTGCTGTCTAAGCTAGCAAACCAACGCCTAGCCTGCTGATAGCCGCCAGCTGACTGCTTTTGATATTGCTGACGAATAGCAATCCAAGCCACTAGGATTAAAGTTATGATGTTCACTGCTAAAATTGCTTGCAATGAACAAAACAAAATCCAGATACTTAAATTATTAATCATCGCAATTACCGCCGCAGCGCCCCAAGTGACAACTTTTTCACTAGTCACCGCTTCGACCACCTTCCAGCCAAAACGTCGGCTCAGTTGAAAGTTGACCAATGAGCCAGCTACAATTGGCAAATAACTCAACCAACTAGCCCTAAACCAGCCAAAAGCCATATAGCCCGCTGGCAATACATGTTCGCTCGGTAACACTGGCACCACTACCTGAACGAAGTTGTAGCCAGTAAATGTCAACGGCGCCAACAAACCAAATTTTGCAACTTGACTTGCCATGATTGCGTCGCTGACGAATAAGCCCTGCTGACTGGCCTTGACCACCAACGCGGCACTTAAAACTGTCAATGTAACTGTACTGACAAATGCCACTTTGCCAATAAATTTGCTAAATCTGCTTTTCATCACAATTGCCCCTCCTTTTTTATGTCAGATTTGTTTATATTTATACAATAAAACTTAATATTTAGCAAATATTTTTTAGTCTGGGTTAAAAATGTTAAAATAAGATTATGAATAATTTTACAATCAAATCAGTTACCGCTCGACAAATTTTGGATTCTCGCGGTAATCCAACCGTTGAAGCCGACATTACTCTAGAAGATGGCTCATTTGGGCGAGCGGCGGTGCCTAGCGGCGCTTCGACTGGCTCAAGAGAGGCGCTGGAGCTGCGCGACGGCGGTGATCACTGGATGGGCAAGAGCGTCAGTCAAGCCGTCGACAATGTCAATCAAATTATCGCCCCAGAAGCAATTGGTCAGGATGCCAGCGATCAACAGACACTCGACCAGCTAATGATCAATCTCGACGGCACCGACGACAAGTCCAAACTCGGTGCCAATGCTATTTTGGCGGTCAGTTTAGCCGCCGCCAAGGCCGCCAGCCAGTCTCGCCAGCTGCCGCTTTATCAATATGTGGCTGAATTAGCCGGCACCACACCAAACCTGCCAATGCCAATGATGAACGTCATGAACGGTGGCGCTCACGCGGCTGGCTCGAGCGACATTCAAGAATACATGATCATGCCCGTCGGGGCCAAAAATTTCACCGAAGTGATGCGAATCGGCACCGAAGTTTTTCATAATTTAGCCAAAGTTTTAAAAGAAAAAGATTACGCCACCACGGTCGGTGACGAAGGCGGCTACGCGCCAAGACTCCAACATGGTAATTTTGAGCCGCTCGAATTAATCTCTGAAGCAGTCAAGCGCGCCGGCTATAAACTGGGCGAAGATGTGGTTTTCGCACTAGACGTAGCGGCTAGTGAATTTAAAGACGGCGACAATTACCACCTGAAAACCGAAGGCCGGACAGCAACCGCTACCGAAATTATCGACATGTATGGTCAATGGCTCGAGCAACTACCACTAGTATCGGTCGAAGACGGCTTAGCCGAAGACGACTGGTCAAATTGGACCGATCTGACCGCCAAACTAGGCGACAAGTTGCAATTGGTGGGTGATGACTTGCTAGTCACCAATCCGAAATTACTCCAGCAAGCCATCGATCAAAAAGCTTGCAACGCGATTTTAGTCAAACCGAACCAAATCGGCTCGCTAACTGAGACTATCGCCGCCGTCAAATTAGCTCAGGCTAATAATTTCAACACCGTCATGAGTCACCGCTCAGGCGAAACTGAAGACACTACTATCGCTCACTTGGCGGTGGGACTAGGAACCGCTCAAATCAAAACTGGCTCACTATCGCGCACTGATCGCATCTGTAAGTACAACGAGATCCTCCGCATTGCCGAGCAAAATCCAGATTTGCAACTCGCCCAGCCATTTCTGATCGACTAGACACTAGAAACAAAAAAATAACCTCCTAGCTTAACTAGGAGGTGAGACACTTACATTTTGCCTTCAACAATCATCCTAAACATTATAAGATATAGTAACTCAAGTGTACCTGGTTTAGGATTTTCATAGCGAGACCAAATCTTCTCGCTGATATTCAGAGATTCAGAATATGCTTTTTTAAGCTCATCTGATGGACTTACCTCTCCTCTCTCTATGTTGATGACTTCATCTGGAGCCACAGAAAGCTGCTCTGCTAATTCATTTATTGTCAGCCTTCTCGCTTTTCTCATCAGCCTATAGAGATTATACTTTTTTTTGATCTCTTTTATTTTATCCTCATTTTCCCCAAAAAACAAAAGAGAGAAGCGAGTTTTTTTCTTTTTCATTTTGCCCTCCTTTTTCCCAGAGTTTTGATTTTATTCTTTTTTTACGAAAAATAACTCTGAGAGGTTCTTGCTTTTTCAAGCATTTTATTATTATAACACAACCTAGCATAAAAGTAAATTTTTCAGTTTTGTGGTAAAATGGAGGTAACGAGAATATTTTTCTTAGTATTTTAAAAAGGAGTGATTTATTGTGAATATTAGCTATATACTTTTTCATTATTTTCTGAATAATTTTAAAGTCGAAGACACTAGCCTGTTAAACCTCAAAATTTTTTTACTCGTTGATCTTTATGATAAAAATAGAGGCGAGGATGGCGTAGATCTTACATGGACTTTTAGATTCAGACAAACATTTTCTTACAGACCATTATTATTTGATATTGAAGATTTGATTGAAGGAGCTAAATCAGTATCATCCGACTACACGATAAAAGATAAAATTTTGGTAGAAGCTGTGAAGACCGTTGAGGGCTTGTCTAGCAAGACACCGAAATATTATTCTCAAACTCGATGGTATGAATTGTTGGCTTTTATAACCCACTTCGACGAGAAAGGTAAAAGCCTGAAAGAATCACATAAATTGATTTCTATTCTCATCGATGGGGGTATTAGCAAATACAACTTTGATAAGGCAATAAAAGCGCTGAACGAAGTTGGATTTGAGATCGCTACTGACAAATAAAAAACCGCCCGAATGGGTGGTTTTAGCTTTCCTCCTTTAAAATGTTCTTCTCTCTTTCGAGAGAAAATTTAGTTGTGTGATCATAGAAATAAAAGAGTAAACTTTTTTCGTTATCAAGAAGTTTGCTAACTTCAAAAGAACCCTCCTGTTTCATGTCTGCGTTCACTCCTAACGAACTACTCTCCCTAAGAAAGTCATCAATATCAGATTTTTTAAGAAAGAATATATCCCTCAACACCTCTCTCTCAAAGCCCTTTTTGATAGTAGACAAAAACTCTTCTTTATCTAACATACTGGAGACGCTGCTGTAAAGAAACGCTTCGACCTCTGTTTCACCTGTCCATCTTTTCTCATAACCATCTACAAGATGACAGCTATTCTTGTTCATGATTTCATCCAGCTCAGCAAAGTATTTGCCTCCATCTTTCCTAGTGTTAATAAAAAAAACGATATCGCACGCTTCTTTATTTTTTAATAACGTGTTTATTAACTTTTCTAATTTTGTCATAATAGCCCCTCCTAATTTTATTTGTAATTTACTTCCCAGCAAACTGTAGCATACATTATTATCCGACAAGATGCAAGCTTAAGCATGATACCACTCAAAGCCCAGCCCCAGAAAAACCAAAACAAAACCACCCATTTCTGGATGGTTAAAACTTATCTGTAGAATACAGGACCTCCTATATTGTTGAATTTAGAAAAATCCTTGTTTAGCATTTTTATAAGATCCTTTTGAGTCTTATTATGCTTTTTTTGAAGTTTTTCTAATTCAACTCTTTCTCTAGACAGCTTTTCTATCATCTCTTTCATCTTATTAAGATTATCGTCGAAGTAATCAACAATCTTTTTCTGATGAAGAGGGACAAAAAGACCTCTATCTTCTGATTCAGAGAAATAAGCCCTGTCTTTTTCTATAGCCTCCTCAAGCTTTTCCAAAAACCCCTCCCTGAGTCCATCTTGCCTGCACTCTTTCAATACTGACTCGACATTAGTCTCGTCAAAAACAAGAAAGAACGTGAACGTAAAAGATATCAGTTTAAGAACGACCCCTATGTCTGTCATTAGAACAAACAAACTTCCGTCTACGACCTCACATTCGATCCCTAAATCTTGGCAGAGATGAAAGACACTCTCTTGTTCAAGAGACACATCTTTTGACTGAAAAGAGGCTGCATATATAAAACCCTGCTTAAACCCCTCACTCACCAATAGAGCCAGCGGCAAGATTTTTTTGGCTTCTAATAATGCAAAA
>CAYLXN010000003.1:5355-11021 GCA_964388235.1 uncultured Candidatus Saccharibacteria bacterium | reverse complement strand
CTCACTCACCAATAGAGCCAGCGGCAAGATTTTTTTGGCTTCTAATAATGCAAAAGAAGGAAAAAATATAATATCCCAATCCTTATGCTCCTTCAATCCAATTTTCAACCCACAGTTTACAGCCATATCGCTTAATTTAGCCGCAAACTGAGGCGCGCCTTCTGTTCTGGTGGTTTTTATATAGACACCAGAAAGATATCCTCTGTTTTGCATATATTCTACTAGTTATACAAATTTTTTATTACCTGTCATAATAATACCCTCCTTTTTTTGTAAAGATACTCTCCTAATAAGTCTATAGCATAACCTACTAACAAGCAAAAAGCAAACTTAAGCACAATACTGATTGCAGTCGCAAGTACTTAGTTTATCTACAGATAGTGACTATTCAAAAGATTGTTACTCTTCGGGATATTTTTCTGGATTAGCCCGAAAATAATCCACCCACGGGCTAGTTTCTGCCAGCACCACATAGTCAACATAGTGCCGCTTCATCAGCGCGCCTTTAGCTTCAGTCTTTTCGGCCACAGCCCACCGCAAATCCGCCTGAGTAAAACCATGTTCCCTAGTCAGTGCATCAACTACAGTCTGCAAATCGGCTAATTCAGCCAGAATTTCCTCAGGGTCAACACCCTCAGCTGTTGGGATTTCGGCCGCCTCTTCAGCTATTTTCACGGCAAGTTGCTGGATAAACTCCGTCCGGCCTAAAACTCGATATTTCGTTTCTAGAGTATCAGTTTCCGCCAAACAGGCATCTACCACCTTATCACGAACCAATTTGCGAAAATAGAATTTAAGCATCAAGCAACGCTTCTAGTTCAGCTTCATTGATGACTTGCGTGTTGTAGGCTTGGGCTTTTTTGAGTTTAGCTGCACCAACTTTTTCACCCACCACTAGATAATCAGTTTCTTGAGTAATTTGCTTTTGAAATTCGCCACCTAGAGCTCGAATCCTGTCCGCCGCTTGGTCGCGACTCATCGCCTGAAGCGTGCCAGTGATGACAAATTTCTTACCAGTCAAGGTACCTGTAGTTTTAACCTTGGCGGCTTGAGGTTTGACACCTAATTTCCATAAATCTTGAAGTAATTGTTGGTTAATTTCTGATTTAAACCAGTCGACGATACTCTGAGCGACAATTGCGCCCACTCCTTCGACGGATGTCAGTTGATCAAAGTCGGCTTGGGCTAAATTATCAAAATTCTTAAAATGCTTAGCCAAATCACGGGCGGTCTTAGCGCCAACATGTCGAATTCCGAGACCGAATATAAACCGACCTAATTCTGGCTGACGAACTCGATCAATAGCCTTGATCAAATTGTCGGCTGATTTATCGGCAAATCGTTCTAAATCGATCAAATCAGCTTTAGTTAAGCGATAAATATCAGCAATCGATTGCACCAAGCCGCTGTCAACTAGCACTTGAGCGTTTTTCTCGCCCAACGAATCGATATCCAGCGCTTCTTTAGAGGCATAGTGAGCTAAATTTAAAATTAATAAGTCTAATTTAGCCTGCTGATCACGCAAATTAGTCACCCGATAAACCGCTTCGCCATCTGGTCGCTCAAAATCAATATCTGGGTGCTGACGCTTGAGTTCGGCTTCAAAATCAAACGGCGTCGAATCTGCTGACCGAAGCTCAGTCACCACTGATTCCACTTGCGGAATAATATCACCAGCCTTATAAATCACCACCGTATCACCGAGCCGAATGTCTTTTTTGGCAATTTCATCGGCATTGTGCAAACTAGCGTGCTGAACGGTTGTCCCGGCCAACTGAACTGGCTCGAAGATTGCCACTGGTGTAGCCGCTCCTGTCCGACCAAGCAAGATTTGAATATCTTTAACAACCGTCGTCGCCTGCTCAGCGGCGTATTTATACGCTACCGCCGCTCGGGGCTGTTTACCAACAACACCTAGCTGTTCAAATTGCTGCCGATCATTGACTTTTATCACCAAGCCATCGGTATTAAACGGCAAATCATGGCGTTTTTTATCCCAAGCGTCGACAAACTCCATCACCGAACTCAAATTATCAAACACCGCCGCTTGTTGATTGCGCCGCAAACCAAGCGCTGTCAGCGCCTGATAAGCAAACATATTAGTCGGCACATCGGAGACTTGGTCGCGCAGCAGATCGTAAGCAATAAATGTCAGTGGTCGGCTAGCAACTAACTGCGGATCAAGCTGCCGAACCGTGCCCGCAGCCAAATTGCGCGGGTTGGCGAACTCTGGCAAGCCCTGTTGGCGCTGAGCATCATTTAGCTTCTCAAAATCAGTTTTTAGCATCACAATTTCACCCCGCACTTCAGTTCGACCAGTTAAAAACTGCTCAAAATCTTGGGTTTGCCGCAGTCGCAACGGCACATTTCTAATCGTCCGCACATTGGTCGTCACATCCTCACCGACAAAACTATCACCTCGAGTGATCGCCTGCGTCATGACACCATCTTGATAAATTATCGCGCAAGCCAAACCATCCATCTTGATGTCAGCAAAAAATTCATGCTCCGCCTCTGGCAAAAGCTTGTCCATTCGCTTAACCCACGCCTCAACGTCAGCGCGATCAAAAACATCATTCAAACTCAGCATTCGCTTAGAGTGAGTTGCTTTTTGAAAGCCACCTTTCAAAACATTGCCAACCCGCTGAGTTACACTCTCAGGTGTCACCAACTCCGGAAATTCAGCCTCTAATTGCTTTAATTCGCCAAATAAACTATCATAAATCGCATCATCAACCGATGGCTGATCAAGCACGTGATACTGATAACTGTATTTTTCAAGCAACCGACGCAGTTCTTCGACTCGCTGACTAGCTTTTTCAAAATTAAGCTGGCTTGGATTCATCTTCAATTAACCTTCGATATAGCATGTAAATATAAGCAAATGTCCAGATCAGTGATGCCATCAAAACCACCACCATAGTCAGTTGGATAATTGGCACTTTTGTCAGCCAGACGAATTTCATCGACAACTGATCCTCAATTAAAATTAGCGGGAAAATCGTAATCACCCAGAGCAACGCCACCTGAAATAAATGCCAAACTAGTCGCAAAATTATCAGTAATCTACGACCTGTCACTTGATCGCCAGCGATTTTTATGGCTTCAGCTGGATAAACTCCAGGCAATGTTACTAACAGGAGAGCCAAAAACGACCCGACTAGCCAATAACTAGTCAAAATAATTACCAATCCAAAAATAGCGTAAAAAACCATGGTTTCTACGCCTGAACCGATAAAATTAGTATTTTTGGCGGCGGCAAAAATGATCGTAAAAATCATCACCGGCACTAATTGAATAACCGCCAGAGCTATCACCCCCAGCATCGGGATGATCGGCGCGCAGCAATTATATAAAGCCTCTCTGACCGAGACGTCGTAGCCAGCCAGCGACATCCTCATAAACCAAACCACTGCCAACCACACAGCAATAATCACAAACACAAATAATACCGCACCTAGTTGGGTTTGGCTGGCGTCAATCCCCCCAGTCGAAACTGTGGCTGAAAACATCAAACCAGCTCGGAAAAGTTTGTTCTTCGAAGCAATTGAGTCGTCTTTCATGGTTTCATTGAGAGCCTCTTTGAGGTTGTTGTACGAATTTTGAGGCAAAATGCCCACCAAAACCACACAGGCAATGACAGAAATAGCTAATAGCGACCCAAAAAACTTCCGATAGCGCCGAATATTATTAATTACAAGCCGAGAAAACTCTCCGTAGCCTTCAATTGCCAAGCTTCTTTTGTAATCAGCTCGGTGAGATAGCAAAAAACTTCGATGCGGGCGTCGCGACAAAAAAGCTTTTTGCTTTTGTCTAATTTTGTGAAACCATCCGCCTAATCGCCGTCGAAAACTAACTTTCTTGCCAGCTGCTTTTGGCGGTAAAGATTTTTTACTAGCTAATGGTTTTGATTTGGAATTTTTGTTTAGTTTTTTGGCCATAACCTATTAAAACTTTTCTTTTAATCCTTCAAGCCGAGCAATTCGGTCTTCAATTGGTGGATGAGTGCTGAATAATTTCCCCAAGAAACCAGATTTTAACGGATTCTTGATGTACATGTTCGACATCGACGGCTCAGCTCTCTGTAACTGTTGAGTATCTTGGCCTAATTTCGCCAAAGCACTGGACAAGCCCTCAGGATCGCGAGTCGTTAAAGCCGCAGTTGAGTCCGCCAAATATTCACGATTGCGACTGACAGCCAATTGAATTAAAGTTGCCACTATTGGCGACAGTATGGCCGCGACTAAACCAATAACCAACACGATGGCGTTGTTGTTGCGGTTATTACTGCGCGATGAAGATCGAAGGATGATGTTAGCCAAAAAACTAACTGCTACCGTCAAGCCGTAAGCTACCAAGCTGACTCGAATATCAAAATTACCAACGTGCGACATTTCGTGAGCCATCACCCCTGTCAGCTCTCGATCATTCATCAAATCCATCAGGCCTGTTGTAGCAGCCACAGCTGCATGTTCTGGATCACGCCCAGTAGCGAACGCATTTGGAGCTGGATCGTCAATCAAATAAACTTTCGGCATCGGCAAACCGGTAGTAATTGCCAGATTTTCAACTATCTGAAACAATCTCGGATTGTCCGAGCGCTGAATTTCATGCGCCCCACTCGAAGCCAAGGCAATTCTGCTGGCCATAAAATACTGAATTAAAGCGTAAATTAAGGCTCCAGCGATCATTATCAGTGTAAAATTTGTGTCGTCTAAGATTACCCCAGCTACGTACGCTAAACCAGCGATCAAAGCCACAAACAACAGCATAATAAACCAAGTTTTCCTCTTATTGGAGGCTATTTGTTCATACATAAAAAATTACGAATTAAAACTTTACTTCTGGAGCTTTCTCGACGATTTCGCGCTCAGCTTCATCAACTTCGAAGAATTCTCGCTCTTTAAAGCCAAAGATTTTAGCAATGATGTTTGATGGGATTGATTTGACTTTGATGTTCAAATCTCGAACGCCAGCATTGTAGAACCGACGAGCCGCTTGAATTTTGTGCTCGGTGTCTTCTAATTGCTGCTGCAATTTCTGGAAATTTTCGCTGGCTTTTAATTCTGGATAGGCTTCAGCCACCGCAAACAGCCCACGAATCGCACCTTGCATCTGAACTTCAGCTGCAGCTGTTTCCTGAACACCCTCAGCTTTGCCTAACTGCGATCGAGCTTCAGTGACTTTTGCAAAAACTTCTTTCTCGTGAGTAGCGTAACCTTTGACGGTGTTGACCAAATTGGGGATCAAATCAAGGCGATACTTCAGCTGAACCGTGATGTCGCTCCAAGCTTCGTCAACCCGAGTAATTAGCTTAATAAAACCATTGTAAGTTATCCATATGAAAGCAATAACCACAACGGCTACAGCTGCTAATCCAATAATCCATTCCATTTCTTTCTCCTTGTTTAAAAAATTGTTGGTGCGCAGAGCGGGACTTGAACCCGCACAGCTGTTTAGGCCAAGGGATTTTAAGTCCCTCGCGTCTACCAATTCCGCCATCCGCGCGCACTTGCGTGATATTTTATTTTTTGTTAATTTTTTGCTGCTTGCTAAGCTATTTGACGCGAGTTCGCGTCTACGAATGATGATTTTGAATCTATCGATTCTGCCGCCATCCGCGCGCACTTGCGTGATATTTTATTTTTTGTTAATTTTTTGCTGCT
>CAYLXN010000003.1:0-5255 GCA_964388235.1 uncultured Candidatus Saccharibacteria bacterium | reverse complement strand
AGTTCGCGTCTACGAATGATGATTTTGAATCTATCGATTCTGCCGCCATCCGCGCATATTTTCTTTAAATTTGCCAAAACTAGCTCTGATGCAAGCCTGTTTAAATTATACTACAGTTTTAATCATAAATAAACCAAAAAATAAAAATCGCTGTTTAGCGATTTTATCTGGAGGCACCTGCCGGAATTGAACCGGCGTACACGGTTTTGCAGACCGTTGCGTAACCACTCCGCCAAGGTGCCATTAGATTACATTTTACATGATTGATGGCTTTTTATCAAAAAGAGCAGCTCAAACTGAACTGCCCCAGCATAATATCATTTAAATTCTACCAAACCTCAGGAGAATATTTCACGCCTCCCTTCTGGGAACCTGACTTTTCCGAGAAAAGTTTTACTGGTAGAACGGTGTAATACAGGACGGACGCGTACCCCGTCATCATCACACGAGTGTCGTGCGGTTGGCAGATCGCGATTTTCTGACCTTCTGCCCTTCTAGTAAAACATATTTACAAAAATAAGTCAATAGGTTATAATGTGTTTTATGAATGCACTCGACTTCGGATTGCGAGAAATAACCGCCAAACGACGCTTAGAACGCCAAGAAGAACTGGCTAAATTAGCTTTTAGCCTCAACCAACTTGATGATAAGCGCACAAAATACGAACGACAGTTACTAGAAAACTCCCAAGATAAAGATCGTCCACCTTTTGAAATCTATATCGAGAGGCTATTCCAACGACAGCGCAAAATAGTTGTCGAAATCTTAAAAGAATATCGCTTGACAAGAGACCATAGGTATTATATTTATCTGCAAAAATTCAAGACTAAATTAGCCCGTGATCGCTTATTGCCAATCGGTGAAGGTTGGCGGTTCAACAACGTCACTTATTACAGAGTTCCCGCTAAATTTCAGTCAGACCCCGTCATTAAACAGCTAGCCGCCAGTTACCCACCGAGAGTTGACGCCAAAATAATCGGCCCCACCCTCCAAACCAGCAAATTAGCCATTAATTCTAAGAAAAACTTGGGCCTAATTATCAGCTACGTCGAAAGCCTCGACAAGGGCAAGCAAAAATATCCTTGGTTATGGTCGATTGATGACAATCTGACGACTTATTTCACCTCAACCCAAATCCAAAATTTCATCCTCCCCGAGCTAAAAAAACTCCGTGCCGCCACCAAAAGTCTCTATTTGAAAGAATTAATCAACTACTTTTTTGTGCTTTTCAAAAAAGTTGACGGTATCGACTTAATTATCATTTCGAAACCAAATTAATCAGCCAGCTTCAAGCTAATTTGAACCGTTGTCCCCTGATCTAGTTTGCTGTTGATATTTATTTGACCGCCAAAATTCTCCACAATCTGCTTGGCAATCGCCAACCCTAAGCCATAGCCACCCTCACCTTTTCGCAACCTCGAGCCATCAGACCGATAGAAACGATCAAAAACTTTCGGTAAATCTTCCTTGGCGATGCCTTGCCCTTGATCTTCGATTTTCAGAATCAATTGATTGCGATTAATT
This sequence comes from uncultured Candidatus Saccharibacteria bacterium, assembly GCA_964388235.1. Taxonomy (GTDB): domain Bacteria; phylum Patescibacteriota; class Saccharimonadia; order Saccharimonadales; family Saccharimonadaceae; genus CAYLXN01. The sequence goes on along the minus strand of CAYLXN010000003.1, from coordinate 3,731 downwards.
CGACTGGTAATTTTAATTTCAGTTTTAGGGCCAGAATATTTAATCGCGTTCTCTAGAATTATCACCAGTAGATGAACCAAGCCAGTCTTTTCCGCCCAAACTTTGTTCGGCTTGACTTGATCATCGATCGAAATATCTTTCGCCAAAGCCAGCTCAATCACTTGATTAAGCGCCTCATTGGTCACCACCGACAAATCTACCGCCTCCAGATCCGCTTTGTCGCAATATTGAGTTCGAGCTAGCCGCATAAAATTACCAACCAATTGCTGTAATCTAGTTGCATCTTGATAATTATTTTCGATAATTTGTCGAGCCTGGGCCGCAGTCAGTTTCTTGTTTCTGAGCGCCACCTCTGTCGACGTCTGAATGGCCGTAATCGGAGTTTTTAGCTCGTGGCTGGCGTCGCCAAAAAATTGATTTTGAAGCCTAATTGACCGCTCAATCGGCTTGATCGTAAATCGCGCTAGCAAATAACTAAACCAAGACGCAACCACAAAAATTAGCAAATTCATAAAGATCAAACTAGTTTTGAGCGACTGACGAGCGTTATCGGCTTGCCGCAGATAAAACTGCTGGGTCAACAGATCAGGCCCACCAACCCCAAGCAAATCGCGATTATTAATTTCATTCATCACCACCTGATAATTAACAATACTAAAAACGATCACCATCGTCATGATGACCACCAGATAAGTCAACATCAATCTCAAAGTCGCGCTATCGATCAAACCGCCAATATTCCACTGGTTAGCCTTTTTAGTCATTAATTACTCACCTTGTAGCCAAATCCACGCACCGTCTGAATAATTTCTGGCTTAGATTTATACGGTTTATCAATTTTCGCCCTCAAATAAGCTACAAAAACTTCGACATTGTTTGGCAAGACATCAGCATCAAAATCCCAAACGTGATTGATTATATTGTTTTTACTCATCACTTGCCCCTTGTTGCGCATCAGATACTCGAGCAAGGCGTATTCCTTGGCCGACAAGCTAATTTCCTCGCCACTTCGCTTAACTTGCTTAGTTGCTGGGTCAAGAGTAATTTCACCGCCGCCAGCCGTCAGAATCGTCTCCTGGCTCTGACGAGGACGTCTCAAAATGGCCCGAATCCTAGCTAGCAAAACATCAAACGAAAACGGCTTAGCTAAATAATCATCGGCACCGACATCCAAACCCTTAACCACATCTTCAGCTTCACTTTTGGCTGTCAGCATCAAAATTGGCGTTTGATTGTTTTCAGCGCGCAACTTTTGACAAACTTCAATCCCATTCATCTCTGGCAACATCAAGTCAAGAATAATCAAATCATAGTCATCCGATTCAGCGCTATTAAATCCATCAAGTCCGTCAAACGCCAAATCAACCGCATACGATTCCTGCTCAAGACCCGTTTTCAGCGCTTCAGCAATCCGCACTTCATCTTCAACTACTAAAATCTTCATACCATCAGTTTATCAGCAAAAGATTAAAAAATCATTAAAACCGATTTTCACCATCTGCTATACTAAATACATGAAAAAGCCTATGTTCGGTTTAAATCTCGGCGGCTGGTTAATAACCGAGCCGTGGATGAACGCCAGTCTGTTCGGCGGCAGTCAGTGCAAGGACGAGTACAGTTTGCTAAAAACCGAGTCTGGGCAAGCCAAAATTCAACACCATCACCAGACGTTTATCACTGAAGAAGATTTTAAGTGGCTAAAAGCTCACGATATTGAAATTATTCGCCTGCCGTTTGGTTGGTGGGTGTTTGACGATTTTGAACCTTGGGTCGGCCACATTGAACAGCTCGATTTTACAATTAACATGGCAGAAAAATATCACCTCAAGCTGCTATTAGATTTGCACGGCCTGCCTGGATCACAAAACGGCAGCGACCACAGCGGCCAGATCAACGGTGACAAATGGCTTCATCCAGTCAATCTCAATTTAACTAGCAAAGTTTTAACTAAAATTACCACCCGCTATCGATCTAGCACTGCTTTCTGGGGAATTGAAGTCGCTAACGAACCAAAAGTCACACTGCTAAATCGTCATAAAATCCTCGATTTTTATCACCAAATTTACGCCAAATTAATTGATATCTGTCCTGATAAAAAAATTATTTTCAGCGACGGCTACAAGACAGATTTTTTTAATTGCCGACTGCCGAAAGGGGCCATCTTAGACAAACATCATTATCAACTTTTTAGCGACAAGCTCAAAAACATGCTTTTTTCAGAACACCTCGACTGGGCCAAAAAACAACGCCCGATTATCGAAGATTTAGCCAACTGCCAGCCGATAATTATTGGTGAATGGAGTTTAGGCTTAGATAAACGACCCAGCGCTTTTTCACACCGACAACTATATTTTGACGCTCAATATACCGCCCTCAAAAGCGCCGAGGCGATCTTTTTTTGGAACTACAAAATCGACAATCCTTATTATTCAGACTGGAATTATCGCTGGTTAATTGACGAACAACAAATTTCGCCCGCTGAGACCTTAGCCAATAATTAAGCTTCTTTAATCCAGCCCTTTTCTTCGTACCAGTCGACAGCATCAGCAATCGATTCTTTGATTGGACGTGGATTGAAGCCTAGCTCGGCTTTAGCCTTGCTATTATCAAAACAACTATTACTGGTCAGTGTGTAGATTGCGTAGCGAGTAAAAACTGGCGGAAGTCGCCGTATTTTATAATAAGCCTCGGCTAGCGGTGCGATAATTTTCAAAAACCAGCCAGGCAACAGCGTCAAATGGTGCTTTTTGTCGGGCTTTAGTTGATCAAGAACAGTAATAATCTGCTGAATAGTGATATATTCACCTGATAAAATATAGTTTTGGTTTTTCGCTTGTGGTCGAATCGCCGCTTCAATCGTTGCCGCTGCCACATCCCGCACATCAACAAAATTATAGCCACCGCGCGCCGTAGCGGTCAACGATTTATTAAGATAATCAAGCAAAGTTTGTTTAAAATTACCTCGACCATAATCACCAGGTCCAGAAATCCCTGACGGGTGGACCATCACTGCATCAAAATTATCGCTGCGACTAGCCACTAGCAACTGCGACGCCGCTGCCTTGGTTTTAGCGTACGCTCCGACCACGCTATCAGGGTCAAAGTCGTCAGTTTCTTTCATACACTCGCCGTTTGGCAATTCAGTAATTGCATGCACCGAACTAGTGTAGACCAGCCGCTGAACGTTGTATTTTTTACATACTTCAATAACATTACTAGTGCCATCAACATTAGTTTTGCGAATTCGATCAGAAATTTTATGATCGATGGAAATAATTCCCGCCGTGTGAATAAAAATCACCTTTGAATCCTGACCAGCCTGTTTAATAATTTCATCCAGCTGATTAATTTTAGTCACATCACATTTTTTCAGACTAAACAAAGGATTTTTCTGCCGATCCGACCATCGGTTGGTTTCAAAAATCAACCCCAACACCCGCTCTTGACGATTCAATAACTGCTCAACGATCCTACTACCCAGAAAACCATTCGCACCGCTGACTATAAATAATCTTTTCATAAAACCCTTTCTCGCTTGTTCTTTATTAATTATACCATTTTGCAAAAAATATTTTTCTGTTATAATAAATCTATCCTTTCGGGCGATTAGCTCAGTTGGCTAGAGCGTCTCGTTTACACCGAGAAAGTCGGGGGTTCGAGTCCCTCATCGCCCACCAGTTTTTATACTATCATCCGCCGTCGCGGATTTTTTAGTGTATAATTAAAAACAA
>CAYLXN010000002.1:34360-73252 GCA_964388235.1 uncultured Candidatus Saccharibacteria bacterium | reverse complement strand
GACGCAGAGCGTCAAAAAGAGCAGCTCAGCTTTTGCTGAGCTGCTCTTTTTGGTGACCCCACCGGGAATCGAACCCAGATTTGCAGGATGAGAACCTGCCGTCCTAACCGTTAGACGATGGGGCCACAATAAACCTGATTTTAGCATAAAATCAGGTTTTTGCAAAAAATACTAACTTTGGCACGCTGGGGCTGGACAAAAAATGTATTTCGGGTATAATTTAAATGCGCTTTATGGCGTGAATTTTGTAATTATTGCGCACTGGATGTCTGCCAAGCGGCAAGGCACAGGCGGACAGACGGAGTCTGGACAGGGTTTATTAATTGTCCCGACCAAAACCCGTCCGTAGAGCCCAGTCTGACGCACATCGACAAATTATCATTTTATACTGGGGATTCGCCAAGTGGTAAGGCACAGGGTTTTGGTCCCTGCATTCGGGGGTTCGAGTCCCTCATCCCCAGCCAAATAAAAACTCCGACATAAAGTCGGAGTTTTTATTTTTAAAGTTAAGCTCATTAGTCACTGACGTTTTATGCTTCATATGATATAATAACACTAGCCGTCTTTCGGTTGTATATTACAATTCGGTAATGCTACGCAAAGTCAAACCTGTAGGAGGGGATTAAAATGTTATGGCGAGGAACTGTACAGACCTATAAACATATTTTTGGAGAAAAAATAGACAGAGATACACCCGAAGGGCGAACGAAACTTTATTCGATGGTGTATTTACTAGAAAATCAAGGGTATCCGCTAAATTCTAGCGATACCAACAGGGGCTATGGCTTCGATTTATATTCAATAGTTTATTCTGGGGCATTGTCTGAGGACTTAGATGAACTTGATCTAGAAGCTGAAACCGATATCACCTTCACTAAAGACTTTATCAAATCGATCAACAAAGTTAAATACTTTGCCAATCGACAAGGTATTGATCAGACTGAATGGTTGCGGGCCTTATGTGCCCTTCACATCGTCCGAACCTCATATGCTGGTTCGGCAGCTGGAAGAGATGAGGTTATAAAGATAGCCAAGAAAAGGTCATCCCATCTTCGCCAGATGGAAGATTCTATCCTTGTCAAGGCGTATAATGCCGCCGTAGAATTTAGCGGCAGGACTTACGAAGCCGACAAAAAGAGGAGAAAAAGAACACCTAAGAGAATAAACACCCTAGCTAGAAGGAAGTGTATGAAGACTAAAAAGCCCGAAATTGGGGTGATAAAAATGGATCGAATGCCAGCAATAGAGGAGCTTAGGGCTAGGATGAAAAAAATAAGGAGGAATGGGGAAAAACTGAAAAAGAAATGCGCGAACTAGAAGATAGGGTGTTGGTGAACTCAATTATCTATCTTGGCGACGGAAAGAACACCGAAAGCGCCAAAGTGCAAAACAATGCAGGACGAATAGGTCTGATAGCTCAAGCTATAGTAGTTAAGTTTAAAAATCTTAAAACTAGGAGGTGAATAAAATGCTAGAAAGCGTTTTATTTTATGTTTACACAATGGTATTTAATGAGGTCTTTAATCCCAGCCAGATCATCGACAGAGAGAGGTTCTCTACGATGATTTATTTTATGCAAACAGAAGGGACCTACTCAGGTTACGCTTTTCTATTAATGACTTACGGCGTTAGAAGCCTAGGTCTTGAGGAAGAGCTGAAAAGAGGAAAAAAGCCTGAAAAAACTACGGCTACTTATAGACTCACAGACGATTCAGCCAATGAAATTCTTAAAATCAAAAATCTTATTACAAATAGTCTGACTGATGAAGTCGCTGATCAAATTCAGTGGCTGAAAAACCTTAGGGCAGTTGACTTTGTAAAAAGAAACGTTCTAAGCAGTACAGCTACCAAAGACGAGGTAATCCAAGAATTTAAGAAGCGATTACCTCATCTTTATGAGGCCGAGGTCACCAATTCGGCCTACGAAAGAATTACCGAACACTTATACCACTAGCCAAGCTAGTGGTATTTTTTAGCCTTGAATTATCTAATCAAAAAGCAGATAATAAGCTTATGTCAAACGCCATTGCCACTAAAAATTTGAGTAAATATTATGGAAAATCAAAAGGCATCGATAAACTAAATCTAACTGTCGAAGAAGGTGATATTTTCGGCTTTATCGGACCAAACGGCTCTGGCAAAAGCACCACTATTCGCACCCTTCTTGGCTTAATCAAAAAGACCGCTGGCAAAGCGACAGTTTTAGGGCTGGATATCGACCATCAAAATCGTCAAATCCTAAGTCAGGTCGGCTATATGCCAGCTGATGCGATTTTTTATCCAACGATGACCGTCCAGCAAGTCGTCAAATTATCGGCCAAATTACATCGCCAAGACTGCCAAGCTAAAGCCGATGAGTTGTACCAGCTGCTGGACCTCGATCCGCACCAAAAAATTGACAACCTATCAACTGGTAATCGCAAAAAAGTGTCGCTAATTTGCGCCATGCAACACCAGCCAAGATTATTAATTCTTGACGAACCAACTAGCGGCTTGGATCCGCTAATTCAACAAACTTTTTGGCAAATTATTCACCAGCTCCATCAGCAAGGAGTGACAGTTTTTATCTCCTCTCATATCCTGTCCGATATTCGTCGGCACTGCCTACAGGCGGCGATTTTGCGCGATGGCGAATTGATCAAAACTGGCAAAATCGATGATTTGATCAAAACTTCCGCCAAACAAATAACTATTCACGGTATTACCAGCCGCCAAGAGCTAAAAGCCGTTTTGCGTGGTTTTAAAAGTTCGATTAAAAACTTGTCTGCCAATCACGATGGAGTTGATTTTTTCTATGACGGCAGCATGCAGCTATTAATTGCTGGCCTAAATAAACTTAAATTTCCTGATTTAACCATCAGCGAACCCAATCCTGAAGAATTATTTATTCATTATTACCAAACAACCACCAAAACAGGAGGCCGAAAATGATGACTATTTTAGCCCATGAACTACAAACTAGCTGGAAAAAACTCCTCATCTGGACCGCTTCAATGGCTAGCTTTGTGATAATTTTAATCTTAATATATCCTGAAATGATCGACAAAGCCAACATTAACGACATTTATTCACAGCTCGGCGCTTTTAGCCAAGCTTTCGGGCTCGATCGGATCAGAATTGATGATTTGCTCGGCTTTTACAGCCTCGAGTGCGGCACAACCTTGGCGATTGGCGGGGGATTGTTCGCTAGCTTAACTGGCGTCTCAATACTTGCCAAAGAAGAGTCTAGGCGCACCGCTGATTTTATGTTCTCGCATCCAATTTCTCGACCTAGCGTCGTTATTCAAAAACTGCTAGCAGTCATCATCCAAATTATTGTTTTAAACTTAATTATCATCGGCGTAGCGCTAATCACCATCCAAATCATCAATGAAAGCGTCGACCTATCAACTTTTCTGATTTACCATTTAGGATTACTGCTAGCGATGCTACAAATCGGCATTATCAGCTTCGGGTTTGGAGCCTTATCTCAACATGAAAATTTCGGCTTAGCAACTGGGCTAGTGGTGGTGTTTTACTTTGTCAATATCATCATCAACCTTAAGTCAAACTTCAGCTGGCTCAAATACTTTACCCCGTTTTACTACGCTGAAGCTTCAAGAGTTTTAGTTGACAGCAATATCGATTGGCAAGTGTTTGGCTGGCAGATATTGGCAAGCCTAACCTTTCTCGCCCTAAGCCTATTTTTATATAATAAAAAGGATTTGCGTGGCTAAAAAAGACTCACAAACAGCCGAATCAGATTTCAAAAAACTGGGGCGTTATTTATTTTTCGGACTGCTGTATTTGCTTCTCTTGATCGCCAGCAGTGGATTCACGATTTTTATTTACCTAAATGAATTAGCCGACAATCATTATTTGCTGTTATTAATTAACAGCTTCTGGACTAGTTAGTTCATTTTGTGGTAAAATTCTTTCAGAGCGGGTATCGTATAATGGCTATTATGTAGCCTTCCCAAGGCTGAGATGAGAGTTCGATTCTCTCTACCCGCACCAAAATTATATAATGAAATTATGAAAGAAAATAAGCCAATAATTTATGATGTCCGCTCCCAAGAAGAGTTCGACTTTGGGCATGCGATCGACGCCAAGCATTGGCCAATCACCAAGCTCCGTCAAGGAGACTTACCACATGTTGACTTAAATACAACAATTTTTACTTATTGCAATTCTGGTAATCGAGCTGGCGAGGCGGCTGATTTACTTCGCCAAGCCGGCTTCATCAACGCAAAAAGTCTGGGTGGATTAAAAGAATCTGGTCTGCCAATCACCGGTCAATATTATAACGATAACTAGGGGAGTCTATGAAACAGCATTTACCAAAAATCATTATACTAGCAGCCATCGTCGGTTTGTTTGGTTGGTATCTCAACTCTCAATCGACTTGTCAGGGCGCTGCTTGCCAACCAGTTCAACAGCAAACCACCAATCAACCACAAGTTACCGATTTTACTACAATCTACGACGTCCGCACAGCCGAAGAATACCAGCAAGAGCATATCGAAGGAGCAGTCTTGTTGCCAGTGGATAAGATCGACAGCGGACAATTACCTGACATCGACAAAGATCAGCCAATTGCCGTCTATTGTCGCAGCGGCAATCGCTCTGCCACCGCCAAGCAACTGCTCGAAAAAGCTGGTTTTACCAACATCACCGATCTAGGTGGCCTAACTAAATTAAAAAATCAAGGCTACCCAACAAACCGCTAAAGTCTATTAAAAATATTAATTTTATGTTACTGTAAAGAAAGTTATGCACTCAAAATCAGCCATTCGATATCTTTTTCTACTGATTATATTTCTAACTGGCTTGATTGTGCCGCAACTAACTCAAACTTCGGTTTTAGCGGTTGATGACTTTATCAAAAACGCCAACAATCAGCCAATTATCTATTTGTTTTACAGTAATAATTGCAATCATTGCAAGCAAGAAATTGAGTTTCTACAATCGATTACTAAAAATCAACTAAAGGCCAAGGTGGCGATGTTCGAAATTTCAAATAATCAACAGCACCAGCAACTATTTCTCGATATCATGAAACAATTGGACCAGCCAGTAACTGGAGTGCCAGCCTTGGTGATCGGCCAAGAAGTCATAGTTGGCTACGACAACAAATCGACCAACACTCAGACCGCCATCAGAACCAAAATTCAAAAATTTAGCAAAAAACCAGATCAAAACATTAACCAATCAATTCTTAGTCAAGCCGACAAAACCGACCCGTTACTGATGGAAGGCGGAGAAATTAAAAACCAAAAACCGCAACCAGAAAACTACAACCAAATACCCGAAACTACCACTCGCGCCACCAAAGACAAGTCAGTAGCTATAGCTATCGCCACCATTTGCGCCGTTGCGATCATCGGTCTCGTAGTTTTTCGAATCAAAAATCACACTTCAAGAAATCAAGGTGCCGAAAAATGACCAACAAGCATAAACGAGCCCTAGCAATCGCCCTTATTTTGATTATTATCACTGGAGTCGGCGTTTGGCTGTCTCTAAAGACTAACGTCTTAGATTTTCAAGAAATTGAACAGGTCGAAAGCTTGGTTAATCGACAATCACAGATAGAACAGGATTTTAATAATACCGATTACTCGCTTGATCAGCCAAAAGTGATCGTCAATCCTTACCAAATATCACCATTGACAGCTCTGATTTTATTTAATACTGATAAACCTACCTCTGTAGAGATAACTATCAACGGCAAAGACGAGCTAACAACTTTCAGCCACACTTTTGCTAAAGAGACTCAACACCGAATACCGGTTTACGGCCTATATCCAGGACAAGAAAACCAAATCACTATCAAAACACCAGACCAGACCAAAAATTTGACCATCAAAACTGAACCCCTGCCGAAAGATTTTCCTAAAAAGATTTCCGTCAAACACAAAAAAGACCAGCTGACTAACCAGCTATACTTCCTGACCCCATCTTCTCCTAATTCGACTGCTGCTGCCTTTGACGTCAATGGTGATGTTCGTTGGTATTTAACTGATGATTTTATGTGGGAAATTAAGCGCAACCAAAACGGAAAACTATACCTCAGCACCGAGCGATTAATTCACCAACCTTACTACAGTACAGGATTGTACGAAATGGATTTACTAGGTAAAATTTACAACGAAATCACCCTTGAGGGCGGTTACCACCACGACTATCACGAGTTGCAAAATGGTAATTTGATCGTAGCTAGTGACGATTTTAACAGCGACCATGGCACAGTTGAAGATATAGTTTCCGAAATAAATCCCAAAACTGGCGAAATTGTCAAAAAGATTGACTTAAAAGACATCTTGCCAGTCGATCAAGGTAAATCAATCGCCTGGACGACTTACGATTGGTTTCATAATAACTCCGTTGACTATGACCCCAAAACCGATTCACTGCTACTTTCGGGGCGCCACCAAGATGCCGTCGTCAATGTTGACTACAGTTCCGGGAAGCTAAATTATATTATTGGTTCACCCGAGGGTTGGGGTGCTGAGTGGCGAAAATATTTCCTAAAACCAGTCGACAAAGAACCTTTTGAGTGGCAATGGGAGCAACACGCCGCAACCTTCTTGCCAGACAATAAAATCATGATTTTTGACAATGGCAACAATAAAACTAAAAACAAGGACAAGCTAACTTTCGCTGACACTAGCTATAGCCGATCAGTAATTTACCAAATTGATAAAGACAACAAAACGATTAAACAAGTTTGGCAATACGGCAAACAGCGGGGTAGTAGTTATTATTCCCCATACATTTCAGACTCTGATTATCTAAAGCCGAATCACACCTTGATCCATTCAGGCGGAGTTAATTACAAAGATGGCAAGGTGACCGACTTCCCAGCGGGTGTGGTTGGCGCTGATAAATTACGCAGCTTCACTACCGAAATATTAAACGATCAATTAATTTTTGAACTAGAATTAGACGCTAATTTCTACCGAGCAGAAAAAATGCCGCTTTACACCAATCAAGACACTCAGCTAAAACTCAGCCAAGCAAAACAAGTTGGCTCCCTGGCCCAGACAAAAGTCGACAAAAACCCAGTCACCGTCAATTTATCGTCAGCCATCAAAACTGACAAAGATTTTGATAAGCGGGAAATTTGGTTTAAAAAAGAATACGACCGTTTAGTGATGAGCGGAACTTTCCAGTCAGGTGAAGATGTGAAGCTATTTTTGAATAAACCCGAAGAAACCAAAACCTACCAAGTGCCAATTAGCAAAAAACCTTACACAGCTTTATGCGTGGACATTCTCACAGCCGAAGAAACCGCCAACGGCCTGCCAATTATCCACTATATCAATCGCCAAGGATTAAGCGGCAAGTACAATATTTTCCTAAAAATTAACGACACCATCTACAATCCTAAGCTATTTGTCAATTTTTAATTCCCTCCATCCCGCTGCCTAGAAAAAATTACTTTTTTATGGTAAAATTAAAGAGTAAGAAGAGAAAGGAGAATATTAAAAATGACAGAATTAAAAGATTACGGACCTGAACCATTTGTAGTTGACATCGAGGAGGCTACCAAAGAAAACACTAATTACCGAACCGCTTTCTGGACCGGCCAACACCTTCAAATGACTTTAATGAGCATACCTGTAGGTGGAGAAATCGGACTTGAAGTTCACCCCGACAACGATCAGTTCTTAAGAGTAGAACAAGGTACTGGTAAAGTTCAAATGGGCGAGGCCGAAGATGACCTAGCCTTTGAGCAAGTAGCCGAAGAAGATTTTGGAATTTTCATCCCAGCTGGCAAATGGCACAATGTGACCAATACTGGCGACGAAGAGTTAAAGATCTACTCTATCTACTCACCAGTTCACCACGAACACGGAACTGTTCACGCAACTAAAGAAGAGTCCGACGCAGCCGAAGCTGAAGAACACGATCACGCTTATAATTAGCACTCGTTTTCTATAAAACACCTATTTCAATAGGTGTTTTATTTTTCTATTGTGTGTGATAATAAAGTTTATGCTATAATTTAGTTATCATGAGTGACAAACCAAAAACCAAATCAAAACCGACTAGCGCCACTACCGCCCAAACTTATAGCTTAATCGCCATTGCTATCTTCGGCTTAATTGTCACTGTCGTTGAGTTTATCTCAGAGCAAACTAACGTCTTAAAAATCGTCTTATCGCTAGCCATCGTCTTGATTGCTGCCGTCGCCGCCACTATCAAAGCCACTGCCCAAGCTAACGGTCAAATTTTCGCTGGCTCAAAAGCCAACCCCAACGACCTAGCCACAATTTCAGCTGTGATTATTGATTCCGTGGCTGAAGGTATCGTCTCGATTGATGGCAGCGGCAAAATAGAATTAATCAACCCCGAAGCCCAAAAGCTAATCGGTTGGAAAAAAGAAGAGTCAGTCGGCATTGACTATGTCACTGTTCTGCAGGTAGTTAACAACGCTGGCAAACCAATCGACGAAGAGCTTGACCCGATCAAAAAAGCCATTTCGACTGGCAATGCCGCCACCAGTCGCTCGATTAACCTAAAAACTTTTTCTGGTAGAATCATTCCGGTTAATATTCTGGCCACACCCGTCAGGGATGAATCAAAATCAACCATTGTCACTTTTCGCAACATTTCCCATGAGATAAAAGAAGAGCGCGAACAGAAGGAATTTATCAGTACCGCTAGTCATGAAATGCGGACTCCAGTAGCAGCCATTGATGGCTACATCGGCCTAGCGCTTAACGAAAAAACCGCCAGCATCGATGAGCGAGCTAGAAACTTCCTCTATAAAGCTAAAGATTCGACTAGGCACTTGGGCGAGTTATATTCAAACCTCCTCAACATCTCCAAAGCCGAGGATGGACGCCTAGACATGGACTTAAAGGTGATAAACATCGTCGAATTAGCCGAAACTGTAACTGAAAATCACCAGATGGAAGCTAAAGAAAAGGAGATCGAGCTTAAATTCCTACCTACCAGCAATATTGAAGGCGGTATTCGAAAAATCGCTCCCGTGGTTTACATCAACGCAGACCGTCACTTATTGACTGAAGCCATTAGCAATCTAGTATCAAACGCAATCAAATACACCGAGAAAGGCTCGGTAGAGGTTGATGTCGGCATTGACGACAATGATAATGCCTTAATCACAATCACTGATAGCGGCATCGGTATTCCGCCAGAAGATATTGATCACTTGTTCCAGAAATTCTATCGAGTCGATAACAGTCAAACAAGAGAAAGAAATGGCACGGGCTTAGGTTTGTACTTAACTCGTAAAATTATCGAAAATTTCCATGGCCGCGTCTGGGCTAAAAGTACCTTCGGTAAGGGCAGTAGTTTCTTCGCTTCGCTTCCAAGATTATCCACCGAAAAAGCCACTCAAATGCTTCGCCTAGAGGCGCAAACCGTCCGCGGCGGTGATTTAATCAGGCAACGAACGCCATCTTCATCGCCTCTAGTCAGCCAATCAACAACCATGTCTAGTTACGCACCACCCAAAAAAGACACTGTTGAGCCGCAAAAAACTTCCAATTACCAAACTATTTCTGAGCGATCAGCCAAGGAAAAAGTCATCGAACCACAAAAAGAAACCCTCGACCTGGAGTCAGCTCCCGATAAGGATTTAGAATTTTTGCTAGCTTCAACCGATACCGATCAAAGTCTCGCCGCTCCAACCTCAACGCCACCACCAGTTGCAACCCCTAAACCAACTGACCTAACCGCCAAACCTAGCAGCAAAGACAAACCAGCAAAAACTTATTCAGCACTTTTAGTCCCAGACAAAAACGACGCTAGCAATCAAGAAGCCGGCCTCAAACAGAAAAAACCGCTAGACGACGACCAGTTACTAGAAATTTTGGCTGCCAGCAAAGCCACCCACATCAAAGATCCGCTGACCGACAAGATAGTTGACGTCGAGACTATCGCTTCAGCTTGGACCCAAAAAGAAGTCACCCTAGACGACATCAAAAAAGTCTTATCAAAAAATAGTCGGTTTGCAAATAAATTCCGCGATAAGATTGAGCAAGACGAAAAGATTAAGCGAGAATTAAGTCAGCAAAAAGCAGCCACCGACAGCCAGCAGACTCAAGAAACCACTACCTCCAGTGAATCAGTGGTTGAAAAAGTTAAACATCACACTCCTGCCATTGACGAGAAGACCGACCAACTGACAATTGACCTGATCGAGAAATACAAAGAGTCGTACCTAGAACTGTTACCTCACAATATTTTAAAGAAAAAGCACAGCGACAATACCAACTCAAAGCACTAGCATTTTTATAAAACTAGTTATATAATAGAAGGAAGTTATGGCAAAGATTTTATTAGTAGAAGACGACAAAGCCTTACGTGAAATATACGGAGTTAGGCTATTAGCAGAAGGTTATGATATTGTATCGGCCAGCGATGGCGAAGAGGCAATTGTCATGGCCAAAAAAGAACAACCTGATTTAATATTAAGCGACGTGATGATGCCCCGAGTATCTGGCTTCGACATGTTGGATATCCTCAGAAATACACCAGAGACTCAAAACATCAAAGTCATCATCATGACGGCTTTGTCCAGTGATGAGCAACGAGCCAAAGGGGAGTCCTTGGGGGCAAACTTGTATTTAGTTAAGTCTCAAGTTGGCATTGAGGACGTAGTTCGTTCGGTTAAAGAAGTTCTGGAGAATAAATTACCTTCAGTTGAAGAAAACAATTTATTTAGCGGTCCCGAAGTTAGTGACGCTTGGTCCAATCGTGCGACCTCAGACACTGATCAAACTTCAGGCGACCAAGAAGCATCAGTAGCTCAAGAAGAAACTCCAACCGACGAAACCACTGCTCAGCCAAAAGTCGAAACATTAGACGACAACACTGACCAGCCAGTAATTACACCAGACCAGGACCAACCAAACACTACCAGCGTTCCTGAAGAGAGCTCAGTCGAAGAACAGGCTCCAGTCAATCAACCAGCAGAAACCACTCCTCAAATCGACCCTTTACCCGAAATTACTGTACCAGCAGATATTGTTGAAGAAAATACAACAACTTCGGAAGCTGAGTCTACGCCAGCCCCTGAGCCAGAAATCGTCGACCGCAATCTATCTGAGCGCTCACTACCTAGTTATGATCGAGATGAAGTTCATTATCCAAGCCAGAGAACTGGCATAAATATCACTCCACCAGAAAGAACTCCTAGCGATACTGACACCAATTTGTCTGAAAATTAGACAATCTCGATGACCGATAAATCGACATTTATTGAACAGCAAAGATTGAATAAATTTTTAGCTAGCAGTCTTGGCATTTCACGCCGCCAAGCCGACTTACTGATCGACAACAAAAAAGTAAAAGTCAATAACAGCTTGGCTAGACTAGGACAAAAAATCTCCGCCCAAGACCAAATATCAGTTGGAGGTAAAATCATCACCACTCAACCCGCCAAACAAATCATCGCTCTCAATAAACCAGTTGGCTACACTTGCTCACGCCGATCACAAGCTGGCGACAGGACGATCTACCAGCTTTTACCCAAAGATTTTCACCAACTCAAGCCAGTTGGCCGACTAGATAAAAACAGCTCTGGGCTACTCCTATTGACCAACGACGGCGATTTTATTTATAAAATGACCCACCCTAAATTTCACAAAAACAAAACTTATCTGGTTAAGTTAGATAAGCTCCTAGAAAGTCTACACCAGCAAATGATCAGCGATTTTGGGGTAGATTTAGCTGATGGTAAAAGTCAATTGACACTCAGCCACCTGAAAAACCAATCTGCTCGGTGGTGGCAGGTCGAGATGCATGAAGGTAGAAATCGCCAGATAAGGCGAACTTTTGCCAGTTTAGACTACGAAGTCATACAGCTACATCGCATTGCCCTTGGTAACTATCAACTGGGGGAGCTAGCCTCAGGCGCCTGGCAGGTTACTAGCTTCAAATAACCGCTCAGAGCGATTTAATGATATAATTATAGATAATGAACAAAAAGTTACCAACTATTGCCATTATTGGGCCTGCTAATGCTGGTAAAAGTTCGCTTTTCAATCGATTAATCGGCAAGCGACAGGCGATCGTCGCCAAAGAAGCTGGCACTACAAGGGATAACGTTCTGGCTCAATTATCGATCGACCAACGCAACTTCTGGCTAGTCGATACGGCTGGACTTAAAGACCCAGAAGACGATTTTGAAGCCACGATTCAAGATCAAATCACCGAAGCCACCGAATTGGCCGACTTAATTTTAATTTTACTTGACTCAACACTTTACCCTGGACAAGCAGAGGTCAACATGATTCGTAAAGCTCAAAAATCTTCAAAACCAGTTATTTTGGCGCTCAACAAAGCCGATTTAAAAACCAGCCTTGATGAATCCGAATTTTACAGCCTAGGCGTAAAAAATACCTTAAAAATCTCTGCCAATCACAACGCTGGCATCGACCAATTGAAATCACTATTTACGCACCTTTTGCCTGATTCTCCAGAGAATTCTGAAGTTATATCAGATAGCGATATCAAAATAGCTCTCATCGGCCGGCCAAATGTCGGCAAGAGTTTTTTGTTTAACAATTTAGCCGGCAAACAACAGGCGGTGGTCGCCAACGTCGCTGGTACGACTCGTGACTTAAACCGAATAAAAGTTCGCTATCATGGCCAGACGGTCGAACTGATCGATACCGCTGGCATTCGGCGCCCTGGCAGGCAAGAACAAGGAATTGAGAAATTTTCAGTCTTAAGGACTTTGCAAGCGATCGAAGAGGCCGACATTTGCCTGCTAGTCATCGATGGCACAGAATACCAAACCCAGCTTGACCAAAAATTAGCTGGTATGATTGACGAAGCTGGGCGAGGGCTGATTGTCGTCATCTCAAAAAGCGATTTAATTCCCACCGAGACCGACAAAGACAATATGATCAATCGCACCGCTGATCACCTGAAATTCACGCCTTACGCACCATTGATTTTCACCTCTAGTTTAACTGGTAAAAACGTCAGCAAAATTTTCGAATTAGCCTCAGAAATCGTCAATCGCCGTCAACAAAAAACCCCAACCGCCAAACTTAATCAGATTTTATCAAAAGCCAAACAACACCACCCACCAGCTGGCTTGAAAAACTCCAATCCAAAGCTTCGCTACATGGTCCAAACCGACACCAATCCGCCATGGTTTGTGGTTTACGGCTCAGACTTGGGCTTACTACATTGGAGCTGGAAACGCTACCTAGACCGGACTCTACGCGAAGAAATCGACTACACAGGCACACCGATCAAATTTTCCTTCATCAACAGCAGTTCAAAACCAAAATAAAAAACCTCACTGGCTGTGAGGTTTTAAAGAACTAATTTACTATCAATCATCAGGATCGTCAGGATCAACATTCCAGAAATCATCAGTAAATCTTTCTCGACGCTTGTCGTCTTCTGACTCTTGGTAGCCGTAATCGTCTGCCTCCTCCGATGGCATTTCTTGTTCGGGCGAATAACTCTTTCTTTTTTCTACCTCTTTGTCAAAAGAGCTAATCTTTTTCTTCTTTGTCAGCTTTGACTTTCTCCTGAGAATTGAGAAAATCAAACTCCTAGGCAAGACTCTCGTACCTTTTTCAATGTAGGGATCCATCCCCCTAGCAGTGAAAAACTGGTCCACTTCTCTAAGTTCAATCGCCAGCTGATTACTGTTCTTGCCGTAGTGAGCTATCCCGATGAGAATATCCCCCACGACAAAAGAGAGGATAACCCCTATAAAACCCAGTACCGCAGTCGAACATATGACTGCTAGACAGATAAAAACAATCGCACCGATCTTTGTCTTCGCATTTTTCATCACGATATTGCGTCGAGAAACGTACCAAAAAAATGGTGATAAAGCGAATAATAGTAACTTAACGAGCACAAATAACATAGTTAATCCCTCCTTAATATTTTTGTTATTTTATACTTACTATTATATAATTTATTTCACTAAAAATCAAGTAAATTCTTAGTTATTAATTAGTCTTCTGCTTTTATCTCTGGTTTGCTATAATAAAGCTAATGAAAAGTTTACTGTTATTGATCTTAGATGGCTTCGGGATCGCCGAACCAAGTAGCGGCAACGCTATTAGTCAAGCTAATTTGCCTCACTTCGAAAATCTATGGAATAATTTCCCACACACCCAGCTTACGGCCTCTGGTGAAGTCGTCGGACTGCCAAACGGTCAAATGGGCAATTCTGAGGTTGGACATTTGAGTATTGGCGCTGGCCGGACTGTCAAACAATCTCTAGCCGAAATTAATGACGTCATTGATGGCCACAAATTAGCCGATCAACCAGCTTTAGCGCAAGCTTTACTACGTTTAGCTGCAAGCGGCCACCGCCTCCATCTGGTCGGGTTAGTTTCAGACGGAGGAGTTCATTCTGACTTAAACCACCTAACCAGCCTGATCACCGCCGCCCAAGACGCAGGCATAACTGAGATATTCATCCATGCTATCACCGATGGCCGTGACACCGACCCAAAATCAGGCTTAGACTTCATTCAAGAATTGGATTTATTCCTACTGCAACACCAAATTGGTAAAATCGCAACTGTCAGCGGTCGCTACTATGCCATGGATCGCGACCAGCGCTGGGAGCGAACCGGATTAGCCTATCAAGCCATGGTTGAAGCCAAAGGCGAGTCGTTCAAGACCGCCGAAAGAGCAATTGAATGCGCCTATCGAGACGGCGTCACTGATGAATTTATCAAACCTTGCGTTATTCACCCCGAAGGCAAAATCCAAACTGGCGATAGCGTGCTGTGTTTTAATTTTCGCCCAGATCGGATGATTCAACTATGTCAAAGCTTGACCGAAGCTGATTTTGACCATTTCGAGCGACCGACTTTAGCCATTGATCTACTCACTATGACCAATTACCAGCCTAATCTAAAAGCCAGCGTGATTTTCCCGAAACAAACAGTCAAGCAAACTTTAGGCGAAATTTTATCGACCAATCAGATCCGCCAACATCGAATCGCCGAAACTGAAAAGTACGCCCATGTGACTTATTTCCTAAACGGCGGCCAACACCAACCATTTCCCGACGAAAAACGGACTTTGATCGAATCACCCAAAGTCGCCACTTATGACTTACGGCCAGAAATGAGCGCTCACGCCATCACCGACGCTATTTTAGAGGATATCAAGCAGCATACTAGTCAAGTCATTGTCGCTAATTTTGCCAACCCTGACATGGTCGGTCACACTGGTAATTTAGCCGCCACCATCACTGCTCTTGAAGTAGTCGACCAACAACTTGGGCGAATTATTAAAGCCGCCGATGAAGCTAATGATACTTTAATTATCACCGCTGATCACGGCAATGCCGAAGCCATGCAATCAGCAAGTGGTGATGTTTTAACTGCCCATTCAACCGCGCCAGTGCCGTTCATTATCAACCAGCCAGATGTCAGTCTCAGAAATGACGGCAGCCTGATCGACATCGCCCCCACCATTCTGCAATTATTGTCGATTAAACAACCAAAAGCAATGACAGGAAGGAGTCTAATCAAATGAAATTAATCCTTGGCCTGGGTAATATAGGCGACGAATTCGCTAACACCCGCCACAACACCGGCTTCATGATCGCCGACGAACTAGCCAGACAAAAAGATCTCAAATGGCTACATAAGGCTAAATTTAGGTCAATGATCGCCGAGTACAAAAACGATGACGGCGAGAAAATAATCATCGCCAAACCAACGACTTTTTATAATTTAGCTGGCGTCAGCGCACAGTTAATTGGTGATTTTTATAATATTAATTTTGGTCAAGATCTGTTGGTGGTTCATGATGATTTATCGATTGATTTTGGCACCATCAAAATGCGTACCAGCGGTAGTTATGGCGGCAATAAGGGAATTAAGTCGATCATCGATAGTGTTGGCCCTCAATTCAGACGGATTAAAATTGGCACCAAAAACCAAAAATCCGAGCTGATGGCTCGCACTGATTTTGTGCTTGATCGTTTTTCAAAAGATGAATTATCACGCCTCAAAGAAATTATGCCTGAGCTGGGCCGTTTAATCGACACTTTTATCGAGGAGAACTTTACTGATACAAAAATTATTTTCTAACCAAAAAGCGTCAGGTAAGGGTGGGCATCACCTGACGCTTTTTGGCCCTTCAACTCACCGTTTGTGGCTCTCCAGAAGAGATTATCCTAAGAAGCGTGACCCACCTCGCAATATTAGGGTCCGCCGGTTGAAGGGATTATGGCGCACATCAAAAAATCAGAGAAAGAAATACTTACCTTGTGATGCACGCTAAATATATTTTTGTAGTGCGATTGATGATTCTCTCAAGTACCATCAATAACGCTTCATATTGTAGCACACTATTTATTAAATGTCAACTATTAAATCACTTTTTTGTTAAAAAATCATGAATATTATACAAATTAAGCCACGATCTAGCCAATTTACAGAGGGATTGGTTAATATTTACAATCCGCCTCAAATTTTGCATTATTTAGGTAAATTGCCACCAAACCGACCGCCAACAATCGCTATTGTCGGTTCGCGTAAGCCCACCGCCTATGGAAAAGAGATTGTTGGTCGGATCGCCTTTGATCTTGCCAGCAGGGGAGTGGTGATTATTAGCGGGCTTGCGCTCGGCATTGACGCTCTAGCCCATCGGGCTTGCCTCGAAGCCAAAGGCACGACAATTGCCGTTTTAGGTTCGGGCTTGAACGACATCACGCCGCGGACGAATCTCAACCTCGCACATCAAATTCTCGACACTGGCGGCGCCATTATCAGCGAATACAAACCCGACCAACCGGCCATGCCACATCAATTCCTCGAGCGCAACCGACTTGTCAGCGGTCTAGCGGACGCCGTGATTATCATTGAAGCCGCCAAACGTAGCGGCACGCTCTCGACCGCTGCTCACGCTTTATCCCAAGGTCGAGATGTATTTGCCGTCCCCGGCAACATCACCAGCCCCTTGTCCGAAGGTTGTAATAATTTGATTAAGCAGGGCGCCAATCTCATCACTTCCGCCGAAGACGTGCTGGAGCGGCTCGGACTCGGATCAGCAACCGACCAAAACCAACCAAAATTACCACTATCGACCGATCCGATCGAACAGCAAATTATCGATCTAATTTACAGCGGACAGAGTGACGGTGACGCAATCTTGAGCCAGCTTGAAATTGACGCCAGCCAATTCAATCTCGCCCTGACCATGCTCGAAGTCAAAGGCTTGATCAAACCCCTTGGCAGCAATAACTGGACTCACGGTTGATTTGCAACTCAAGCCAAAAAGCTTTACAATGTTGCCAGTATGAAGAATTTAGTTATCGTTGAGAGCCCCGCTAAGGCCAAAACTATTAGCAAATATTTAGGCAAAGATTTCAAGGTGCTGTCTAGCGTCGGACACATTCGATCGATTCCAACCAAAGCCAAAAACGGCGTCCAGCCAGTTGACACTGACAATGATTTTAAAACTATTTATGAAGTTGACTCAGAGAAGAAAAAGGTGGTGACTGAGCTTAAAAAAGCCGTCAAACAAGCTGAAACCATTTGGCTAGCAACTGATGAAGACCGCGAAGGCGAGGCGATTGCTTGGCATTTGTGCGAGACCTTAAAACTCGACCCCAAAACCACCAAGCGAATTGCTTTTCATGAAATCACCAAAGAAGCCATCAGCGCCGCCATCAAAAACCCTCGCACTATCGATATGCAATTAGTCGAAGCCCAGCAAGCCCGACAAATTCTTGATCGGTTAGTTGGCTTTGAGCTATCACCAGTTATTTGGCGCAAAGTTCCTGGTGGTAAAAGTGCTGGGCGAGTTCAGTCGCCGGCCGTCCGCCTGATCGTCGAAAAAGAGCAAGAAATAACTGATTTTACAGGTAAATCAAGCTTTAAATTAACTGCCGATTTAACCAATCAGCAAGAATCTTTTCAATCTGAATTAAACAAAAAACTGACCGATGAGAAAGCGGTTTTGGATTTGCTTGAGAAATTAAAAACCGCCAAATTAACCGTCTCTGACATCGAAACCAAACCCTCTAAACGCAATCCTTCGCCCCCATTCACCACCAGTAGTCTGCAGCAAACTGCCAACTCTCGGCTTGGTTTTAGCTCGAAAACTACCATGTCGCTGGCCCAGAAGCTCTATCAAGCTGGTAAGATCACTTACATGCGAACCGATTCGCTCAATTTAAGCCAGCAAATTCTCTCTAGTTGTAAAAATTACATTATTGAAAAATATGGTCAAGAATATCACCATAGCCGCAACTTCAAAACCAAATCAGCCAATGCCCAAGAAGCCCACGAGGCAATTCGGCCAACCAATATTTTTGAGCCGCAAGCTGGATCGACCGCTCAAGAGCAAAAACTATACGCTTTAATCCGCAATCGAACTATCGCCACTCAGATGGCACCAGCCAAAATTGAAAAAACAGTAATTAATATTTCGATCGAAGACGATCCGCGACTGTTGCAAACTACTGGCGAAGTGGTGTTATTCAAAGGTTTTCTCGAGGTTGAAGGCAAAATCAAAGAGCAAGTAATTCTGCCCAAATTAACTTCTGGCGATCAACTTGAGCTGGTTACTGCCACCGCCAAACAAGTTTTTCAAAAACCACCAGCTCGTTACACCGAAGGTAGTTTGGTCAAAAAATTAGAAGAACTCGGGATCGGTCGACCTAGCACTTACGCCACAATCATCGACACAATCCAAAAGCGAGGCTACGTCGAAAAAGGCATGAGCGAAGGTCGAGATCAAGAAATAAAAGTCATTACATTAGACCAAAATCAAATTAACTCATCAACGGTAACTGAAAAAACCGGCTCGACCAAGGGCAAATTAGTGCCAACTTCAATTGGCGATATTACCAATCGTTTTCTGACCGACTATTTTGATCGGGTAGTTGATTATGATTTTACTGCTGAAGTCGAAGAAGATTTTGATAAAATCGCACACGGAAAAATCGACCGCAATCAAATGCTTCACGATTTTTATACGCCTTTTCACGAATTAATTGAACAATCGGGTGGCATCAAGCGTTCTGAAGTCTCTGGACAAAGAGAATTAGGCCTAGACCCCAAGACCAAGAAACCGATTTACGCCCGCATTGGTCGTTATGGCCCGATGTTGCAACTTGGAGACCCTACCGACGACGACAAACCGCAGTTCGCACCAATGCCTAAAAACCAAACTGTCGATTCGGTCAGCCTAGAACAGGCGCTCGAGATGTTTAAATTGCCTCGTTTGGTCGGTAAAACTCGCCAGCAAGGCTTAAGTCAGGTCGGCTTGGATATCAAAGCCAATATCGGTCGCTTTGGGCCTTATATTCAGGTCGACAAATTATTTGTCAGTATCAAGCCTCACGATCCACTGAAAATTAGCCTCACTGAAGCTCAAGAACTCTACGAGGCCAAGCTCGAGGCCGAGCAAGCGAAAAACATTGCTGATTTTGGTGAAATTAAAGCCCTCCGAGGTCGCTACGGCCCTTATGTTACCGATGGCAAAATTAACGCCACTATACCGAAAAAAATTGATCCAGCTAAAATCACCGAGAAACAGGCACGCGAATTATTAGCCGCCAAAAGCAAGTCAGGTTCAGCCAAAAAAACTAATACTAGATCTAAAAAGACCACCAAGAAAAAAGTTTCAAAAAAGTAACCGTCTGTTGCCAGTTTTGGGCAATTAACTACGGTTGACAACTAGCTTAAACAACGTGCTTAAGCTAGTTTTTTATATAAAAAAGTGTTGCTATAAGTTTTTGATGTGATATAATTATTTTAGACAATATTATTTGACTATATAATAAATATCAGTAGGTGGTTTAGATATTTTACAAGTAAGACAATAAAATAACTAACATGTCAAAGAGAGGAAAAAGCCGCATGTCAAACCAAGAAACAACCCAGTCACAGATCGACTTGAAAAAAGTGATTGATGATGTTTTAAGTATAACTGAACAAGAGAGAGAAAAAGAAATTATTATTCGCCGTTTTGGCCTAGCCGACCGCAAAGAAACCCTAGAGCAAATAGGGGAGTTTCTTGGGATAACCAGAGAACGAGTTCGCCAACTGGAAAAGGCAATCCTAATTAGACTTCGCCTAGCCGCTAGCGACAAACAGATTACCGAACTGCCAGCCGCTGAAAAAACCATTATCCGTAACCTAACCGAGATGGGACGAATCGCCAGAATGGGTAAATTAACTGAGAAAATTATCGGCAAAGCCCCAACTGCGATCGAAGTTTCGCAAATCGCCTTTATTATTGAGGTGAGTGAAGTCTTGACTACTATCGACGAAAACGACAATTATTACCTAGCGGCAGGAATTGCCGAATATGGCGACAAAAAATCCACTCGCCAAAAGATTGACGAAATCGTCAAAACTGTCCGCGCCAACAAAAAACCAATTACTGTTGAAGAATTGGATCAAAAGCTTGACTACGAACACCCAAGCCACATCGAAGCGCTAGCTAGTGTTTCGAAAAAATTAGCCACACTCAACGGTAAATGGGGTTTAATTCGTTGGCCTGAAGTCAATCCTAAGAATATCAAAGACAAAATCTACGTCGTCTTAAGCACCGAGAAGAAACCAATGCACTTCTCAGAAATTAACCAAGCGATAAAAGACAGTAATTTCAAGCGAAAAACTGTTACCCCTCAAGCCATTCACAATGAATTAATCAAAGACGACCGCTTCGTACTGATCGGGCGGGGGATTTACGCTCTTGAGGAATGGGGTTACAAAAAAGGTACCGTCGCCGAAATTATCGCTGACGTCATCCAAGAAAACGGCCAACCAATGTTCCGCGACGACATTGTCCGCGCAGTCCTCAAGCATCGCCGAGTCAAAGAAACGACGATTTTGCTAAATCTTCAGTCACGACCCGAATTCAAGCGAACCGCTAAATCAACCTACAGCTACCAACCAGTCAAAATATAGCATAGCCGTTATTGTATTTTTTAAACAATAATGCGATAATAGAAGGGTAATTATGGGACTTATTGGAGATTTTTTCGAATTTATTACCAGCTGGTATATCTGGATGCCCTTAACCGGTATTTTATTCTTCTTAACTTGGCGCAATTACAAAAAACTCAACCAAAACACTACTAGCCCTGAATTTGACAGTGTCCTACTGATGCTCGAAATTCCAAAAACCAATGATAAATCAGAACTGGCCGCCGAGCAATTATTTGCTAGCTTGCATGGCATCTTAAGAGATCCTGATTCACTTAGAGCCAACAACAATATTCAAGAGCATATCAGCATGGAAATCGCCTCGTCAAACGGGCAAATTAGATTTTACGTCTGGGTGCCAAAAGCGCTCCAGAATTTTGTCGAGGGACAGATTTATTCTCAATACCCGAGTGTTCAAATTAAGGCCGCCGCGGCAGACTACGCCACTAAAGACAATCATCAGGTGACTTACACCGCTGAGCTAAACTTAACGGACGTTGATTTTCTACCGATCAGAACTTTCAACGGCTTTGAAGTCGACCCGCTGGCGGGAATTACTGGCACTTTAGCCAAAATGGAAGACACCAATGAAGAGCTTTGGGTGCAGATCTTAGCTCGTCCGATCGCCGACTCTTGGCACAAGGATTCAGAATCTTGGATCAAATCGATCAAGGAAGGCACCAAAAGCTGGCTAACTTTCGACCCTAAATGGTTTTTGATGCTATTTGAAGCCTTGTGGAAAGCCCCAGAGCAAGGCGAGGCTAGCGAAGCAAAAGTTGAAATTTCAGAGCGAGACAAGGTTCGAATTAGTGAAGCTGAAAATAAAGCCACTAAACTTGGCTACAAGGTCAAGATTCGCTTAGCTTTTCTCGGCAATGACGAAGCCAAAGCTCGTTTGCAAATGCAAGCTTTAGTCGGAACTTTTAAGCAGTTTAATAGCACCAACCTCAACGGCTTTAAGTTGTCTAACACTTCCTATAGCCCATCAGGTATAGAAAATTATAGCCAGCGAGCCTTTCCATTAAACAGCGGCTACATCTTAAACATTGAAGAATTAGCCAGCGTTTATCACTTACCGCACACCAACGTAGAAACACCAAATATCGTCTGGGCATCAAATAAAACCGCTGAACCGCCAGCCAAATTACCAATTCTTAGACCTGGCGACCCAGTTAATCCCAACGTTTCGGCCTTTGGCTTAACCAATTTCCGCGGCATTCGACATCAATTCGGCATTCTGCGCAACGATCGTTCGCGTCACATTTATATAATTGGTCAAACTGGAGCTGGAAAGTCGGGTACTCTAGAGCTATTGGCGCTAAGCGATATCTACCACAATCAAGGCTACGCCATCATCGATCCGCACGGCGATTTTGCAGTTAATAATATGAAATTCATCCCCGAGCGGCGAGTCCAAGATGTGGTTTATTTCAATCCAGCCGATACGGCTTTTCCGCTTGGTTTCAACCCACTCGAAGTCACTCACCCCGACCAACGAACTAATATTTCCTCTGAAGTAATTGGCGTTCTAAAACGAATGTTCGGCGATTCTTGGGGACCAAGGCTAGAGCATATTTTGCGTTTTACCATTTTAGCATTGGTCGAAAGGCCTGATTCAACCATGCTAGACATCACTCGCATGCTCACCGACAAAGAATTCCGCAAAGAAACTTTGCATTATGTCAACGACACCATGACTCTCCAGTTCTGGAAGAGTGAATTTGCTAGCTGGAACGAAAAGTATGCCACTGAGGCTGTCGCCCCAGTTTTAAATAAAGTCGGTGCCTTTACCGCCAACCCGATCATCCGCAACATCATCGGCCAGCCAAAATCAACCTTTGATATTCGAGAAATCATGGATTCAGGTAAAATCTTAATTGTTAACTTATCAAAAGGCCTGATCGGTGAAGACAACGCCGCTATTTTAGGATCGTTCCTGGTCACTAAGATCCAATTGGCAGCCATGAGCCGCTCTGACATCCCCAATGTCCACGATCGAAGACCGTTTTATTTGTACGTTGATGAGTTCCAAAACTTCGCCACTGATTCTTTCGCAACTATCCTCTCTGAAGCCCGAAAGTACGGCTTAAACTTAACCGTAGCCAACCAATATATCTCTCAAATGGAAGAAAACGTCCGTGATGCGGTCTTTGGCAACGTCGGTTCGATGATTTCCTTCCGCGTATCGCCAGATGACGCTCCGATCCTGTCGAAGCAATTTGAGCCAGTTTTTGAAGCTCAAGATTTAGTTAGCATGCATAACCGTAGTTTTATTACCAGCATGATTGTTAATGGAGAGAAACAATCTGCCTTCTCAGCCACTACCTTGACTCTACCTAAGTCGACTTACGACTACAGTAGCCAAATAATTGAGATTAGTCGTCGTCGCTACAGCCGCTCTCGAGCCGAAGTCGAACGTGAAATCAAAGAAATCATCAAAATCCCTGGTCAATTTGATACGGCCTCTCGCCAAAGGTTTAATGAGCAGCGACAGCAGCCAACCAACAATTTACCCTTCAATCCAACCAAGGTCAGCCCAAGTCAACTCGCAGCTAATGAAATCTCTACCGACCCCAAACCCCAAACTCCTAAGAAAAAGTTTAAAAAAGCCCCTCGAGAAGCTTCAAATCAACCCGTTAAGCCGGCTACTGGGCTAGATAAAAACACCTTAAAGGATATTAAGTCACTATTTGAAGAAACTAAGACTAAAAAACAGCAAAAAGCTAAATCCACACCACAGAAAGTTGCGGAGTCAGCAAAAAGCAACGACCAGCCTGCAACAGGGGAGTCGCCTCTGTTAATTATCAACCCGCGAATAAAGAATAAAAGCGTGGTAGAACAAGATAGTACTGGCACTATAATTACCAACAAGCCAAAGAAGCGAAATCGTAGGCGCCCGAATAGACAACCACGGCCTCGCCGATAAACAATCCTAAATCAAGAGGCGAGGAGAGTTAAGTTTCGATATCGCTTTTTTATTTTTATCATCCGAACAAAAACCGAACTTAAGACTAGTTTTAGTTGAAGCTTGTTTTTTATTTTATTATTCGGCTAAATTTAGTTAACATATGCCCATGCATGACTTTGGAAATTTCAGACGGTATTTTACGTTCTTACTGAAACCAAAAATAAGGTCGCAAAAGACGACATAGCTGACATTTAATAATTTTCGCTAATTAGACCTGGAAGCTTAGACTTAAGCCAAAAAGGGAGAGTAGTTGGCTATAACAGAGGGTAATTGCATATTCAACTGATTTTACAATTTGTTTTAAAGGTATGATTAATCAACTTTATTAATTAATTCTAATGTCGCACAATGTATATTTTACGCATTAAAGCATTTTGACACCAGGTAACCCCAACACATAGCTCTTTATTAAATAATAGGCCTGTAGAATTATTACTTCTATGATTAACAGAGGGTAGTTTGTCGATCACAGTTATTTTTATCCGTTTGCTGCAACTTAAATCCTACCACCGTGCCTTCTGTTTCTCTTTATTCGCCAGTCTAGCTAGATCCTTACTATAGCTGACATACAATATTTACCACTTTTTAGTTTTCCACAGCATATTTGCTTTTTTTGAATTTTTATGCCCTACTACCCCATTTCCCCTGTTTATTTGCTTATTTGACTTTTTTATATTTTAATATTAAAATATAGTTTTCCCCCGTAAGACTATCTCACCGAACAAAAACCGAACATCAAGCCCCTTCTAGTGGGTTACTACTCTCCTACGAATCACACGACTTTTTTCAACAAAATGCTTGCATTTTAATTATAGTTGTGCTATAATGGTCGTATGGTTCTGATCAGTCAGTAAGATCTGCCCTCCTAGCATCTTGCTGACTGTTCAGAGCCTATTTTTATTTGTAAAACGCTCGACGAGGAACTCTGACGTCAAGGTAGGCTGGTTGTTGCAAAGTCTTAGTTAGATACTTTAGCGATTTGTCCATGTCCTCAACCTGCTCAGCTGCATTACGGCTAATTGATGCCTTAATCGTCACAGGATTATTTTTAAGCTTAACATTTATCTCCCGGAGGCTGGTCTTAGGAATTACAACCTCGGATACTTCATAACCCTTATCTTTCGATAAATCGATAAATCGACCAACAAATTTCAAAAATTGGCTACTAGCTAAGTTCAAGCTTTGCCGTTTAGCAGCATCGTCACTAGTTAGATTAGCTCGTGAATTATCTTGAATCTTTAACTTTGGCTCTGGGAAGTAGTTGGTCTTAAACGCTACCCCCTGAGAGTCGACAAAATGAATCTGACCATCAACTTTCCAAGAAGCCACTGGTTGACGCAAAGTTAACTTAAAAATACTAGGTTGTAGAAAGCTCGTCTGAATTTTATCAATTGACGCAACTTCTGGAGACTTATCCACCAAAGACGAAAATAAGTTTTTCTTGTTCAAAAACAACTTAAATCTCTCCGATGGCTGCTTATCCAAATATTGATTTATTGCCGTTTGATAAGCCGCCAATTGTTTAGCGTCTGGTTGATCAGATAAATTAGTAATTTCAATCTGCACATTAAAAATAATCTGCCAAATTGCCAAAGCAACTAGCGCACAAACAGCCAGTGTAGCCGTGATCAGCCGAACCACTTTCTGACGACGCTTGGTTAAATTATGTAACTTTTCGCGCTCAGTAGTGGCTTTATTGGTCGCAGTTCTAGGGCTTAGAGTTGCGCCTCGCAAGTAAGCCGCAGCTGGCGATGGTCGTTGCTTAACAGCCGAATCCGCTTTTGACGACCCTCGTCGTTGACTTTCACCGCTTTTAGATTTACCTCGATAATAAGACTTGAGGTTAAAATTTTTCATTTAGCGGCTTTCGTTATTTTTTCGATTTTATCAACATCAACCTGACAAAGAATCAAATCTGCCAACTGAGCTACTGCATCAGGTTTTGCAAAACGATACAACTTCATCGCTAGCTGCTCAGCCTCTCCCCTGCCCTCATTAGAAGTCAATTGGTTTATCGCCTGATTTAAGCTTTCACCGTTAGATTCAGTCACCTGCTGATCATCAAGCACTAAAGCCGCATCGGCTTCACCGATAATCTGAGCGTTTTTCAACTGGTGCCCCCCTGTTAATTTTGGATTTGGGATTAAAATCGTCGGTTTTTTAGCTGTGGCTAATTCAGCAATAATCGTCGCTCCAGCTCTCGAAACCACCACATCACTGGCCAAAATCAACTGATCCATATTATTAGCGAAACCAATTACTTTGATCTTTTGCTGGTCAATTTTATCCTCGCCCCCCATAAAATCAATTGTTTCCTGATAACTCTTTTCACCAGTCACCAAAATCGTAAAACCATTAAACTTTTTATACTTTTCAGCCACCGCTTGATTAATATTTTGCGCCCCCAAGCCACCACCTGTCACCAGAACAATTGGTTCGTCGACTGGTAAATCAAGCTCTTGTCGCAGCTGCTTTTGATCTACTTTGTCAGCCTCGATTAGACTTTTTCGCACTGGAATCCCCGTAAACACCGACTTATCTTTAGGATAATTATAATAAATCGTCGGATAACCAGTGGCAATTTTATTAGCAATCTTGCCCAAAATCCGATTAGTCAAGCCAGGGACCGTGTCTGAATCATGAATCACTAGCTTAATCCTTAGCAGTCGAGCTACAAAACCGACCGGCAGACACACAAAACCACCCTTAGCAAAAACCACATCTGGTCGCCAAACAATCATTCTAGCAAAAGATTGAATAAAACCACCGCCAATCCGCACCAAATCAACCAAATTTGGACCAAGAATCCCTGGCTGCAAATTTTGCCACCAAGTCAGATGATGATAGCGTCTAAATTTACCCGAAGACAACCCTGAAACTTTCACTGGTTGGTCTTTAAACAAATCTTCAGCTTTTTCCAACATCTTGTAATCACACCAAAATCGAAGTTCCGAATGCGGCATCTGTTTGACCAGCCGCTGAGCAATTGGTACCACCGGCAAAATATGCCCACCAGACCCGCCACCAACTAATAAAATTTTGATTTTTTGCTTTGCCATAAAATTACCTACTCTTTTGTTTATCTGTTAATATCAAAGGCGTGTGCGCCGTATATCGAGACAAATTAAACGCCACTCCTAAAGCAGCCGCCATAAACAACATACTACTTCCACCGTAACTCAAAAAAGGCAAGGTAATACCCGTCATCGGAATTATGCCAGTCATCGAACCGATATTTATAAACACGTGCGAAAAAATCCAGGTAAAAATTCCCACGAACCACAATTGATTAAACGGTTGATGCGAATAAACCGACGCCCGCAACAATCGATACAGCAACAACACATACAAGCTAATCACCAAACCAGTACCCACAAAACCAAAAACTTCACCAATAATTGCAAAAATTGAATCGTTGATCGCCTCTGGTAAATAGCCCGTTGCCTGAACACTTTTACCAACTCCCAAACCAAACAGACCACCGCTACCAACAGCAATTTTAGCCTGAACAATATGCCGATTTTGGTCGTTAACTTCAGTTTTATCAATCGGCGTCACGATGTCCGACAAGTAAGTTTTGACACGACTAATTCGATGCGGCTTACTGAGAATCACCACGCTACTTAAGCTCAAAATTAGCACCAAAACGATCATCACGTATTGTTTTTTAATTCCAGCCGCCCAGATCATAAACATAAACATCACCAGCATCGCGCCGCCCGATCCTAAGTCATTTTGCAACACCACCACACTAAATAGCGCCAAACCAGTAATCAGAATTGAGTTAATAATATTTACTGGACTGTTAATCGAATTAGTGCTCATGAAATAGCCCCAAAAAAAACTAAAGAAAACCAGCAAACTGAATTTCAACATCTCCGAAACTTGAATCGAAATCGGCCCCAATCTCAGCCAGCGACAAGCCCCCAAACTGCATTGAACCAGCGACGAACCAGGAGCGATTTTTGATAATAAAAACAATCCGATAGCTGCCGCAAAACCAGCTAGCAAAATCCAAACCATGTAACGCCGCATCAAATCAATCGGTACAAAACTAAACACACTAAATGTCGCCACAGCAATCAAAGCACTGATCAAGTGCCGCACAAAATAATGATTATCACTAAAAATCTTCTCTCCCAGGGCGTTATTTTGAGCGTTGGCTCGCAGCGGACTGATCGAATAAATCAAAATTAAGCCCGTCAGCAAAATTAAACAAAAAAACAATGGGATCAAATAATCAGGGCGATGTCGCCGAACGATTGCTTGATTTTTTTCATAACCTGAACCGACTGAGCGACGGCGATTTTTCAGCGGTTTTTTAGTCGCAGTCTCACCACCGCCCGAAGTTATTTGTTTGATAATTTTCAAAAAATCGCTAGCGGAACTATTAAACCCACCAACTAAACCAGACTTCAGCTGATTACCAAGTTCAGACCGATAGTTACGCTCTGGTCTCATGCTAGTAAATATGCCCACCCATGATCGCGATCACCAGCCCAGCAAACGAACTAGCCGCCGCAATAATCCAAAACCGCATCGTAATTTTGGTCTCCTGCCAGCCACTAGCTTCCAAATGATGATGAATTGGCGCTGATTTGAAAATTTTTCGCTTGAAAACTTTTTTGGAAAAGATTTGAATTGAGCTTGACCCAGCTTCAACTACGAACAGCAAGCCAATAATTGGCAACAACAAGAACGAATCAGTTAGCATTGCCACCACACCCAGTGAAGTGCCGAGCGCAAAACTACCGATGTCGCCCATAAAAAACCTAGCTGGTGGAATATTAAACCACAAATAACTCAACAACGACCCCATCACCGTGAAACAAAACATAGCAATTCGCGTATAACCTTGCAAGAAAGCAATCATTCCGTAGGTAAAGAACGCCAAGGCCGCCAAGCCGCCAGCCAAGCCATCCAGTCCGTCGCTAATGTTAACCGCATTGCCAGTTGCCACTACTGCGAAAGCAAACAGTGGAATAATCAAAATTCCCAATTCCCACTGACCGAAAAACGGCACATGAATCGAATAGTAGCCCAATTTAGCATAGAAAAACCAACCCAACACCAAACCCATTGCCAAAATCAACGAAAACTTAATACTGGTGCGCAAACCAGCCACGCCTTTGCCAC
Source organism: uncultured Candidatus Saccharibacteria bacterium (assembly GCA_964388235.1). Taxonomy (GTDB): domain Bacteria; phylum Patescibacteriota; class Saccharimonadia; order Saccharimonadales; family Saccharimonadaceae; genus CAYLXN01. The sequence goes on along the minus strand of CAYLXN010000002.1, from coordinate 44,248 downwards.
TGCCAAAAACATTGACAATGTCATCCAGTAAACCAACACCTGCCCCACCGACCAAGGCTGCCAGTGGCAACCAAGTTTCTTCCCGATCAAGATTGAAAACCAACGTCACAATCACCGTGGCCAGTACAAATACCGCTCCAGCCATAGTTGGAATATTGCGTTTAAACTTTTCCGCGTGCAATTTAGTCAAAACTTTCAGCTTTTCGCCAGTAGTCGAAGTCGAGCGCTGCTTTTTCCAAAATTTATACTTATAAGCAAAATGGGTATAAATTGGCGTCAGCACCATAGCGATAATTAGCGCTAAAATTGTGTAAAGCAGGCTATTCCTGACGACGATAAAATTAACTGCTGTTTCCATGTTATCCTTTCGGTTGTAGTTTTAAATAATTTATTAACCAGTTTGAAATATCAGTGAAAATTGGCATTGCCTGAATCGCGCCCTCAAGACTACGACCTGGCGATGAAACTTGCACCATAATTACATATCGAGGCTGTTCATTGCCTCCATAGCCTAAATAACTAGCAATCGTTTCGTCCTTGACGTAAACACCATTGCGAATCGTTTCGCTGGTTCCAGTTTTGCCGCCAACTTCAAAACCCTGCTTATCAATTTTATCATAAAAACCTTGTCTTGCAGAGTAAACCATCGACCGCAAAGCGCGACTAGTTTCTGGCTTAACTACACCAGTTCGAACTGGCTTAATTTCAACTGGATTAAAATCGCCTAAGCGACCAATCGTGCCATTAACCAACGTTGGCCGAAAATAATTACCGCCATTGATCGCCGAACCGAAAGCCGCCGCTACCTGGACCATCGTCAAATCAAGCCCCTGACCGAAAGCCATATTTGAATACCGAACTGCGTTGCCTTCTTCTTCATCCGGAGAAAAAACTTTGCCCTTAGCCTCAGCCACCTCAATCCCAGTTGGCTCACCTAGCCCAAACCGATTGTGAAAATAGTCATACAGCACCGAACGAGCTTGGTAATTAATCTGCCCACCGCCCAGTTGTGACAAAATATGAACCATACCCGTATTCAATGAATAAGTTAGCGCTTTTTGCATAGTCACATTACCAGTGAAGCCACGCAGAGCGTTATAAATCGTGCGATCATTGACTTGCACCTGATCAGTATTCAAAAAAGTACTTTCAGGCGAAATAACTCCCCTATCCAGACCAGCCGCCACAGTCAGGGTTTTAATCACCGAACCTGGCTCATACGGCGCGAACACCGTCCCATTAGTAAACGCCGCCGCATCAGCGACTTTATTATATTCACTCGGGTTAAAAGTTGGCTGATTAGCCATCGCCATCACTTTGCCCGTCAGCGGATCCATCACAATCACGCTACCAAATTTCAAATTATGCTTCGCCAAACCTTTTTGCAGAGCTTTTTCAGTATAAGATTGAATATTTCTATCAATTGTCAAAACTATATTTTCGCCATCTTTAGCCTGTTGATTGATGTTTTTACCGCCCAAAGTCAGCGGTACTTGAGCAATATCAGTCACTGATTCCAGCAAACCATCGGTTCCCGCCAACCGCTTATTCAAGCCTTCATCGATACCATACTGACCACCTTCCGAATTTACAAACCCCAGCACTTGCGCCGCCAACGCCCCTTCTGGATAAACTCGCTTCGTCGTTTCCTGAAAACCAACGCCAGCAATATTTTGACTCTTAATTTTTTCCGCCTGCGTTCGGCTTAAATTATTAGCAATCACTTGATAGCGATTATCCGCCTTCAATCGTTGAGGGTAATCTTTCACCAACAAATCACCGATTTGAGTTTCCAAAATCGTTTGCAAATTTGGATTATCCTTAACAATTAACGGGTCAACAAATAAGGTGTACACATTTTGATTCAGCACTAACGCCACTGGCTGCTCGCCATCCATCGCATAAATCAAACCACGCTTAGCTGGAATAACCAACTTTTTAACTTGCTCCGCCCGAGCCCACTTAACATACATCCCGTGGTCAATCACCTGCAATCGAAACAATTGCACAACAATCAATCCAAAACAAGCTAGCGACGCCATCGCAATGATTCTAACCCGACTGCCCTTTACAAATAAACTTTCCATCTCTTATTAATTATAATCCACTGCTAGCCTTTTGGCTATTTTAAAACTTAATTACTAACGTAACCGACTGCTGATGGCTGAACCATCGCTTGTGCTACTTCGCTAGTCTCAATCGTTTTAAGTGAGGTCAAGCGGGCTTGCTCAATTTCTAAATCAGTTTTCTTAGCACTTAATTCCGCAATTTCTTGATCGATTGCTAACGCATCATAGTCGAAGCTGGTGGTCCTAGTCGCCTGAGTTAGGTAAATCATACCTAAAACTGCCACCATCAACGCAATCATCAAAGTTTGGCTAAATGGCCCAATTTTGTTGACCGACACATAAGGCGTGATGTTTTGATTTCGTTTGTAACTAGAGGCATTTTGGCGCCGCAAAGCCATTGGTTTGTTTCTACGATTCATTGGTTTTTTATTTTCTGTTTTTAATTTTGGATAATTTTAATTTAGATCAATTACGAACACGAATTGACTCTTAGGAACTCACCACACTTGTTTATGTGGTGAGTTCAGCTAATGCTAGTCTACTAGCGAATTGTCACGACAACTTTAGTTGCGCGTGATTTGTTGGCGACTGGAATTTGTTTTGGCATTGTGTTGCCTCCTTTTGGTTTTTATTTTTTCATTGCGACTCGCAATATTGCACTGCGAGCACGCGGGTTGTTAGTTAAATCATCCTTGCCCATCAATGGTCGTTTCGTCAAAATTTGAAACTGACTTAGCAAACCTTTGTTTTTGTCGTTGCTAAAAAAGTTTTTGACAATCCGATCTTCCAAACTATGAAAACTGATAATCGCTACTCGGCCTTTAGAATTAAGCAACTTTGACAATAAATCTAAAGTTTGAGTCAGCTGTTCAAGCTCTTGATTAACTTCGATCCGGATAGCCTGAAAAGTGGTGGTCGCTGGGTGGGTCCTGCCCTTTCTTCCCTTTGTTGAAAGGACGAGTTCCGCAAGTTGAGTTGTTGTTGTTATCGGTCGATTAGTCACAATCTTGATCGCTAATCTTTCAGCCGTTTTCGGCTTTTCTTCGCCAAACTTAACTAAAATATCAATAAGTCTAGCTTTTGAATAACGATTCACCACATAGTCAGCCGTCAATTTTGAAGTTTGATCCATTCGCATATCGAGTTTGGCTTCGTGTTGAAACGAAAACCCACGATCTGCTTGGTCAAGTTGGGGTGATGATACGCCGATATCAAGCAAAATTAAATCAAATTTCTTATTTTGATTAACTAGCTCTCGACAAGCAGCCAAGAAGTCACAATTCATAAACTGCACCCCCTGCCCCGTCAAATCTTTCAAATAACTCATGGTCGAATTGTCGCGATCAACCAAAGTCGCTTGTGTGTAATTTTGAGTTCGCTCTAAAATTCGCCGAGCATGCCCACCATAGCCAACCGTCAAATCCAAATACTTTTCACCCGCCTGAGGCTGGAGTGTGTCCAGCACGGCTTGCAATAACACTGGTTGGTGGAGATCATCGTTCATATCATCAATTATATCATTCTAGACCAGATAACCGATAGCTTAACTGTTTGTTTTTGTTTAAATGTTTGTTTTTGATATATAAGATACCAATTAGTTCAAAAGGGAGAGAAGAACTAATTGTTTGAGAGACTTATATGTGAGGTGAATTTGGGAGGTGTGTGTTTAACTAAGGTGCGTCGAATTTTTAGTTTAACTTGGACCTCGATAGTTGTCCACCGTCAAGCTATCAGATAACCAGCCTAGAATGATTTGTTAATGTGCAGAGTTGCGGTTAGCGCGACCTAATCCTCAGCATCAGGATTAGTCACCCGCCAATACTTACCAGCCCGTACAGCCACTAGCTCACGATCAATTGCAGCATAATCAAGCAGATGCTGCTCGATAGTAACTCGACCTTGTTTTTGATCCATGGTCGCGCCAGTTTTGCCACGTCGGAAACGCACGTTAAGATCAGCCACCCTTTCGTCAAGGATGTTGCCTTCTAATTGCGGTTCGACTTCTTGATCCCAAACTTGTTTTGAGTAAAGGTGCAAGTATTTTCCAAAACCACGAGTCACAATCACGCCTGATTCAAACTCTTTTCGAATTTCAGCTGGGATGGTCAAACGATGTTTGTCATCAAGCTTCCTTTCAAAATAGTCTAATCTCACGTTATTTACCTCGTTAGCTTTTTAATTTGTTTTAGTGGTTTTTGTTTTAGTATTTCCACTGAGTCCATTCTATCACCCACTTTAACCCACTGCAACCCCCAATTTTGCTTTTTTCTTAAAATATGACGCTACTTTTCCACATTTTTGTGGAAAAGTTCGTTTTTTACCCCTGTTAAGCTTTTTCTTCAAAAAATCAAAAAACCGCACTTTCTGCAGTGCGGTTTAAGCTATCTTGGATCTTTTTTAGTTAAAAAGCAAGCTAATAATCTGGCTTCGACCAGCGATAGTCGTCTCCTGCCAGACCAGCCAGCATGAGAAGAAGAACATATTTACGATCACCGACACGATCAATGCCGAAATGATAATGTCAAGCTTGGTTGAGTCAACGGCTATATTTTCCCCATCTTTAGTGAAATTAGTTTGCCTCGAGCCAAACCAAGCACCAATTTTGCTGATAGGGTTGTTTTTTGTTTGTTTCTTTGTTTGTTTTTTCATAATACTTTAATTTTAGCATAAACATTATAAAAAGTCAAGTGTCTCTAGTTAGCATGGTGATTTTGTCGAAACTGTTCATACAAGCAGACCGCCGTCGCGGTCGCCAAATTTAGCGATTCGATAGCGGCCGACTGAGGGATTTTAACCCGCTGCTTGGCTAGTGACAATAGCTGCTGATTTACTCCCTGTCCTTCATTACCCATCAACCAAGCGATCGGCCGCCGCAAATCTAAAGCATACAAGTCATCGGCCTGCTCCAAGCTCGTCGCCCAAACTTCCAATTGCTGATCAACAATCACCTGCTCAAGATCAACTTCAGTCAAAATCGGCAAACTAAACACCCCGCCCGCGCTAGCCCGAATTACTTTTGACGACCATGGATCTACCGACCCAGCTGACAGCAACACACCGCCTAAACCAACCGCCACCGCTGTGCGAATAATATTGCCTAAATTTCCAGGATCTTGAATCCGATCGATCAGCAGCAACGATTTTTGCTCAGTTTTTGCGCGATTTATCTCCTGTTCCAAAGCAAATTTTGGCCGCCTAATCACCGCCATCGCTTCGGCATTATTAGTTAATGGACTGATTTGCCTCGCCAGTTGATCAGTCACAATTACCGTTTGTTTAATCTGGCTTTGCCGATCCTCAAAACAGCGCTCATTCTGATTCATTTTCTCCGCCAAGACCAAAATCTCAACTTCCCCGCCCGCCAGCAAATAATCGCTAATAATTTTCTGACCAACAATCAAACTCTTGCCCATCTGATGACGATATTTTGCCAGATTTAACTGCTTAATTGTTTTAATTAGTGGATTTTGTGAAGAACTAATGATCATAAACAAACCTACTTCCTTGAATTTATGTACCGAAAATCAGCCGTATTCATTCCTCGCTCTTTTAGTCTTCTGTCAACCACATAAGGTGCATTCCTCAATCTTTCCATAGAGTGAAATGGATAAATTTTCCCCGCCTCATAGTCTTGTCTTATTTTCTTTATCTCATCCCTGACTCCCCTAGCCCAAGTGTCTTTGACAAACTCGCCATCCTTTCGATGTGGCGTGCTAAGCGCTACCCGACCTAAGGCTATGTTTAGCGGAATTTCACCAGCCTGAGCTTTTTGCTCATAATATTCAAAATCCCGATTACCAACACCACGCCCAAACACATCCTCTTTGTTATACCAAACGGGAGACAGTCCTTTCTGTTTCTTATTTGTTTGTTGGTCAACGTTCTTTATCCCTGGTTCCCAAAAATAAGCCCCTGATACTACTGCATCAGGAAAAGCCGCCTTAATTAGCTGCTGAGAAATAGCCAAAGTCGCTCCCGTAGTCTTGACTTCATCAACTATCAAGATCTTCTTGCCATCTAGCAAATTCGGCACAGTTAATACTTCTTCACGCCAGTTATCCTCTGACAGCTCTTTTTCAGCAAAGATCGCTCGAATGCCCAAAATATACTCTTGAGGAGCCTTGCTCAAATCAAAATCATTAGCAGTTAGATTTTGTACTGCCTGGCCTTCATTTTGTTGGCCTAGTTGATACAACCAATTAGTCCGATCAATATTTAGAAATTTTTCTTCTGGCTTTTTCACTGCCCTTGGCGAGCCATCACCATCCGAAGCCTCGCCCTCTGCCAAATACGGCCAAAACTCTTTAACAAACCATTGCACGGGACGAGCCGATTTATCCAAATATACCACCACATCTGGAGCTTCTTGAGATAGCTCAGTCTTTTCTGGATCAGGATCTACCAAATCGCGCTCTCTTATCGTGCCATCCATAACTCCGATAATCTTGTCAACCGACTTAATATATTTAGCAATCACTGCCTCAATAGAAGTAGCGACTTTATTTTCTTCGTTAGGATGCCCCACTTGATTGCCAAAGATTAAATAATCATGTGGATCTAGTGAGTATTGCGCGTCAAGTTCAGCTTTGCGGCCTTCAGAAATGGTTTCGATTCTTTCGCCATATTTATTTATGTTTGGACCTCTCATCTTCTCTCTCCTTTTTGTCGTTTAGTTAATTATAACATTTTTATCCAACCATGAGCAAGATCATTATCACCGTTGACTTTATTCGTAAATTATTCTATAATAGACGAAAAGTTGGTAGCTAGAGGAATAGGAGGCTATTAACTAGAACCTTTACATGGAGGAGTTAATAATGAACTTTTTCTTTTTTGAAATAGTCACCGTGTTTGTGGTGGCGATTGTAGTTGGTTCCATATTTACATTCTTTTTTGGAACCGGCGAAAAGGGCGTAAGAAAATGGATTTTTTTGAATACTGGAGTATTCGGAGCCTCAGTTGGATTAAGCCTTTATCTATTCATAATGAGGGCTAGCAATTTCAAAAGCGTTATTTTGACGCTGATGCTGGTTTCAAGCTTCGTTGTTATGGTGTCATCTTGGTTCTTCAAGAATTCCATAGGAACGGAGATGGACTCTCCTTGGAGAAAATTTTTCTTCAAGAAGAGGCAAGAAGAGAGTAAAAAGAAACCTAAGTCTAAAAAAGACAAGGCTCCTTTTTACAGAATCGCTTGCCTAACGGCAGTTGGCACCTTGGCGATCCTTTACTCTTTAGGTGTGGTGTCCGGCGTATTTGAAGAAAAAACACGCACCTACGATGAAGAGTTTCATACTCCATCAATTCATTCGGAGTATGAACTGCAGCTAGAAGTTAGTAGTCTTTTAGACGGAGCAATTCGTCTAGACTACACATACGGCGGCGTTTCTTATAGTGCCATCATCGACAAAGATGATGATGATTATAAGGAGCTAAAGGAATTTTCGGGGAAGACAATTTCTGCGCTCGTTAAACTGGACAATTATGGACAGTTTATTGATCTGAACCGAAACACCATCGAAAGAAAATATTAGGAGGGAGGTGAAAAAATGAAGAAAGGAGTTCTTCTTATAATTTTAGCACTGCTCATTGCGATCTGCGCTAGATTCCAGGAGTCTAAGGAGGAGTCATTGCCCCCCAAGACTGGTCCTTATCCAGTCGAAGAGGATGGTTCTATTGCTGAGCTAGAATTTAGCCCAGTTCAAGAGAACCTAAAAGCAGTTAAGGAAGGGGCTCCGCTGTTGTACAAGTATTACACAGACAGCGAGCGAGTCTTCCAGGTCGATCGGTACAGCCCTCTTTATAGTGAGCTATCTCAACCTGAGATAATTCATTATAATTTGAAGGTTGAAGCCAAGATGATTTCAAATCTGGCTACAGCCATCAATTCATATCAACCAACAGTCAAAACGTTGGTTGAAGAAGAGGTGAAGCCGATCGAAGAAAAAATCCAAGAAGAGGAAAATAATAAATCTTCTTGGAAGGAGGGGCTGAAAAAAACAATGAAAAAAGGAGGTGATTCAGTGAAAGATGCCATTAAAGGTGTCAAAAATTATATTAATTCCCCCTAAAAAACAAAACATCTCATTACATTTGAGGTGTTTTTTATTGACAAATATTCAAAAACCACCCTTTCACAGGGTGGTTTTCTCTTTGCCTCAGCTTTTAGTCGACCAGCTGATCAATATTAACTCGCTGTTGCTCGGCCGTATCGCGATCGCGGACTGTGACGGTATCGTCTTCCAGTGTCTCAAAATCGATCACCACGCAGTGCGGCGTACCGATTTCATCCTGACGGCGATAGCGCTTACCGATATTGCCATTATCATCCCAGACAACGTTGCCGTACTTAGCTTTCAGTGCCGCGTAAACTTCTTTAGCCTTGGCCACCAATTCTGGTTTATTCTTCAAAAGCGGACTCACCGCATAACGAATCGGCGCTAACTCCTCTGGGAACCTCATCACCACTCGTTCCGCGCCGCCCAATTCGTCTTCATCATAAGCTTCCGTCAACACCGCCATGATCAACCGCTCCAAGCCAAAACTTGGCTCAATCACGTGCGGCACCAACCGCTTGTTCGTCCCCTTGAAAGTATATTCCATACTCTTGCCTGAGTCGCGCTGGATATTACCCAAATCAAAATCAGTCCGATAAGCCAAACCTAGCAACTCACCTCGCCCACTCGGATAGTCGTACTCAAAATCAATCGTTCGCTTCGAATAATGAGCTCGGTCAGTGTCAGGAACTTCTAGTTCGTGTAACTTATCTTTTGACAAGCCCAATTCCAACAAATAATCCCAAATCAGCTGTCGCCACTGCTCAAATAATTCTTCCCAATGCTCTGGATCGATGAAATACTCGATTTCCATCTGATTAAACTCACGACTGCGAAACACAAAATCCCGCGGTGAAATCTCATTACGAAAGGCTTTACCGATCTGGCCAACCCCAAAAGGTAAATCTGGGTAGAAATTATCGACAATATTTTTGTAATTAGTGAAAATTCCCTGAGCGGTCTCGGGTCGCAAATAAGCCAATGAATCATCGCTCTCAGTCGGCCCGACAAAAGTCTTAAACATCATATTGAATGTCTGCGATGAGCTGAGCTGATTGCCAGCTGGTGACTTGATTTTATGATCAACAATCGCCTGATCCATCTGTTCTAGTGTCATACCGTCTGGGTCGACGCCGTTGTCTTTTAGTACGTGATCGGTGCGAAATCGCTGCTTAGTTACCACATCTTCACACAACGGATCGACAAAAGTGTCAACATGACCACTCGCCTTCCAAACTTTAGGGTTCATAATAATCGCCGCGTCCACCCCAAACATATCATCGCGATTCTCAACAAAAAACTTCCACCAGCTCTGCTCAATTTTGCGCTTCAAAGTCGTCCCCAATGGCCCGTAATCCCAAGTCCCGCTCAAACCGCCGTAAACCTCACTCCCCTGGTAAATAAAGCCCCGACGCTTAGCCAGCGAAATGATTTTTGCTGTTTTGTCTGTTTGATCTGAGGTTGCCATTGTAACTCCTTCCTTGAAAATTAGTTCTTACATTATACCACACTCCCACCCCTATTAATCAACAATTGCCTCTCTATTGACATAAGTTTAAATAAATGTTAAAATTAACTAATCTTTACGGATTTTAGCGAATAGACGTTGAAATTGACAGTGAAGACGAATTTTTAAAAGGAGTGGTGTCAATTATGGCAACAAAAAAACAAATATTGGAAGAATTAAAAAAGATGCCAGAAAAGGTGTCTAGGGAAGTAATCAAAAACTTAAAAATAAACTCCCTGTCTATTGTCAAAGGAGGGGA
>CAYLXN010000002.1:0-34260 GCA_964388235.1 uncultured Candidatus Saccharibacteria bacterium | reverse complement strand
GGGAAGTAATCAAAAACTTAAAAATAAACTCCCTGTCTATTGTCAAAGGAGGGGAAGAAATTCGATTGATTAAATCAGGCTCTGTCTATTTTGCAAGTATTGCATTGCAGAATGAACAGACCCGAGAAATAGAAAAGATCTGGAAAGCAGGTTGCTTTCTGGATCAAGTAAGTTTTATTATCCAGTATTTGGACGGAATAAACGTAGAAGAAGAAAAAAGACTTATTTTTCCATTCTACGACCCAAACGATCCAAATAAAAGCAGCTACTCAAAGAGCAAAGAAGACGTTTTATCTTCTGGCACCGAGAAAGAGCTGTTTATCTACAAAAAACTTACTTGTCCGTTCGAGGAAGACGATGTCTTTCTATCTGGGTGGATAGATGAAAGTTTTTTTGTAGACAACAGCCTAAGTCAGGACTATTTTTTCGACCTGATGAAGGCTAAAGTTAAAAAATAACACTCCTGAGCTTCAGCATTCCGCTGAAGCTTTTTTATTTTCCACAAGCTTTCACCTTGACCAAAACTAGCAATTGGTGTACAATAACGTGAGTTAATTTTATTTATTAAACAACAAAGGAGATTATTAGATGTCAACCGTTAAATCTGGTGGATCAAGCAAAAATATCCACAACAGCCCTGGGCAACGCCTCGGTGTAAAGCGCTTCGGCGGTCAAAAAGTCAACGCTGGTGAAGTTTTAGTTCGCCAAACAGGCTCAACCAAAATCGCTGGTGAAGGCACTTACACTAGCCGCGACTACACCATTCATGCCGCCAAAGACGGAATTGTCGAGTACAAAAAAGTTAAAAAGACCAACTTTACCGGCAAAAGCTTGCCTCGGACTCAAGTTACCGTCAAATAGTTAATTTATAACTACCAATTAAAGAGCTGCTCTCGCGAGTAGCTCTTTTTATTTTCGCACACCTCTCTGAATTTAACTAACTATCTCAACGGCGGGCGCGCTTAAACGTCTCTGGAAGATAACTGGACCAACTAACTGCCTGACAGAGGCTCTTGAGGTTACAACCGAAAGCGAAGTGATGACTGCCCCGTGACGACGGGCGCAGTCAAACGTCTCTGAAAAGCAGTTAGTTGGAATCCGAACCACAACCCAAGCCAGGTTTTTCCTATCCACAAGTTTTCCACGTCCTTTTTCACATATTAAACAATCTTTTCACAAAATTAAAACTATTATACAATGTTTTATTTACTACATCGTCACTCTGTTAAATTTCCCAAAATCACAAAAAGATGAAAAAACAGTTGACAAATCAAAACGCTTATGCTAATATAGACCGTACATTCACTGACACAGAAACAACAGCAGTGAATGCACCTTAAAAAGTAAATTACATATCGTTTAACAATAGACGGCACAGTTTTGGCAAAAAAGAAACACAAACACACCAAAACTGGTAGTTTCTGGTCTAGCAAGTTACCCTGTCCGCTCACGCGGCACTAGTTTTTAAAAACCATTGGCATTCTACGGCTTGTTCCGTAGCGGAATTTGATCGGTTTTAGATAAACTGCTTCCTGTTCGCTAGTTTGAACCAGAGCTATCAACACCACAAATAGCTCACAAAAACAATGGTCGACAAACATTGACTTTAGTTTTAAAGAGCGAACTAAGCTTGAACAAGGACAAGTCATGGAAGATAACAGAGTTATTTGAAGTAGTGGTCCTTCAATCCAAACTTAGCCACGCCAAGCGATTTAAATAGTAGTTAACAATCAAAGATTTTATCTTATACAGGGACGTTTGGTCCGGTAGCTGATTGCCCTACACTGATAATTGTTTATGAGACTTTTATTTGATTAAATCGCAAACTACGCTTGATCTCACCCCAGCAGTTAACTAATCTAGCTTTTTGTCTTAGCCTTGAGCTTCTACAGATTGACTAATTAGTTGGCTGCTTGGTGGGATCAAACTACGCCTACCATAAACGAGTAGTTTGCTTCCCCCGTTCTTCCGAGAACGGGGTTTTTTTGATCAATGAATGAAATTAGCACTGATCGTCAGCACTGGCGGCAAAACTTCGTCAAGCCCAGTCACTTTGGTTAATTTGGTCAATTTAACCCGGCTCAATAGTCGCAAAGCCTTGAGATGATCACTAGTAATTTGACCGCCTGGCGTGTGAACGAAGACGTTGTTTAGGCCGTCGTAATTGTAACGACAATCTGGCGAAAGCGGTTTGCCTTGGCTGTCAATCGATAAATTTATCGCTTGACCAGTCAGCGCGCTCAATTGCAAATTAAACCACGCCTGAATCAAAACTAGACTAACCTGCGGATCGTTTAAAGCCAACAAACACTGGTGCGCCACTTCAAACCAAACCTGGTCGTCAATATCCTGAATGTGACGCCGAATCTGGCGCACTATCAAAGCCGCCAATTCCAAACGCTCATAATGCGCCAAAATACCCGAAAACGGCTCGATCAGCCGCACTGACTGCAAACGCATCAGGCCAGATTTGGTTTTTGAGCCAGCTAACACCACGTCGCTCAAGCTAAATAACTCAATTCCCGCTGCTAATTTACTTTTCTGCTTGCGAGCTCCTTTAGCAATCGCCGACACCAGCCCTTCAGGGGTAATCAGCTGTAAAATTCGATCGGCTTCGCTGTAATTTGTCCGCTTAATGATAATTGCTTGGGTTCGTTTGAGGTTTTGCATTGCCATATTTTTAATTTTCTATCTAACCTAGAGCCGTTTTAATTGCTGCCTGCAAATCTAACATCACCAATTTAGATTTATCAAAAATTGCCACTACGCCTAAATGTTGTAAATTTGACAAGCTTAAATTATCAGCAGTATTCGAAACAATAATCACCGGAATACGCATAGTATCGGTGTAAGAAATTAATTCATTTAACAGACTAAAGCCAGTTGCTGCTGGCATCAAAATATCCAGCAAAATCAAATCAGGTAATTGCTGATCGACAATTTCAACTGCCTGATAACCATCAAAAACTTGCTTGGTTCGATATTCAGGCGCCAGCTGACGGCAAATTAACTGACCAAAAAATTTATCATCATCGACCAGCAACAGGTATTTTTGGGCAGCAGCCATTAAGCGACATCCAGAAGACTAAGTTGCTTCGATAAAGGTAGGTCGAGATAGAAAGTCGCACCGTCACGATGCGAGATCGCTCCAATTTGACAATTCATTTTGTTGGCAAACTGATTGGCGATCAGAAGACCGATGCCGCTAGCCAATGGCCGACCGCTGACTGGCTTAGCCAGCAAACTTGGCTGCTGGCGCTTCAGCGATCGCCAAACCTCGATCGGTAACCGCGGTCCAAAATCTCGAACCGCAATCCTAACTTGCTGGTTGCGATGGCGATGCAATCTGATCTTGATAGTCGACGATTGATTGGCATAATTAATGGCATTAACACAAAATTGGCGAATTACCACTCGAGTGCAATCAAAATCGGCCAAAGCCAGATAATTACCATAGCCATGGCTAATTTGTAGTTTTTTGTGGTTCATTTTCAGCATCAAAGCCAAATCCGACTCGACTTGCCGACAAACCCTAACTGGGCTAATCGGCTTAAAATCAAGTTCCAGTTGCGATAAATTAGAAATTTTTGATAAATTAGCCACCAGATCCAGTGACTGTTCGCTGACCATTCGAATTTGATCCAGATAAATCTGCCGCTCGCTAGCAGACAGGTCTTGATTTTGTGTAAATAATGACAATTGACGAATCAAACTCAGCGGCGATTTCAGCTCATGAGCCAAAGTCACCACAGGCGAACCAGCGGTTATTAACTGCCGATTTAGCCAATTCAAATAATCCTCTTCGTAAGCTTCTTGCCTCTGATTCACTCTTTAATTATAGCAACTATTTATCGAATTTGATAGTTTTGATCAGCTGCTGAAAATCGTTTTTAAAACTCAATGAATTTGCCTGAAGAATGATTGTCTTGTCCCGCATCTTTAGGTAAAGCGCAATCCCTTGTTTCTTAGACTCAATTTCGCCTTCTAGCAGAGAACCAACCGTGTCATTGACTGAATAAGCCGTTTGTTTGATGCTGCCTTCTTCGATTTTCTTAGCTAGCGGCTTGAGCAAGGCATCGTAATCTCTGTTGTTAATGCTAACAACCAAGGCGTGTCTAGCCGTAGTATCTTTGACTGACGGTACGTAGTTTGGATGGAGATAAGCTTGATATGGATTGCTGTATTTATCCACATACATACTCCAAGTTTTCGGATAAAAAAACCTCAACTGCCCCAAATCGATCGGACCAACAAATTCTTTAAATGGAGTTTTTTCTCGCTCGGTGTATTCTTTTTCGTACTCATCTCGCACTGTTTTTTTATAATTAACTTTTTCTTCGTTCAGACGATTATCAAAATTAGTCTGCAAATCAGCGTGCCGAAGAAAAATAATAATTGAAATAATCATAAATGCTAAGCTCAGAAAGCCAAATAAGATTGCTAGCACCATTGAGGTAGTAACTCCTGAACGGTATTTTTGAGAGAATTGTTTGTTGCTCATGTCAAACATTATAACTGGCAGCGGCAATTAAGTAAAGTTAAATTTGATAAACATTAAACCCAGCAATCATTTGCGGCTCGCCCAAATTTGGCAATTCAAAACCATAGCTGATAATCGTCAGCGGATGGTGATGCTCCAGCGACTGTGCCTTGACTTTTTCGACCAGCTGCTGAGCGTAAAACGCCGCCCCAAAATAATAAACTACTGTCGTATCAATCGGCCAATTAGCTCGCCGAAAATCGGCCAATTTAACTTTATTCTTGGGATAATTACGGTTGGCAATTTTAGCGATCAGCACCAAAAACGGGTTGATTTCATAGCCAACCGCTCGCTTGATATGCTTGGCAAAAGCTCGTCCGACCAAGCCATCGCCCGCCCCGCAATCAACCAGCACGTCATCCAGCGATAAATCAAGCTGACCAATCAATTTGATTAATTGTTTTTTGTGGGTCGGCACGTACGGCGCCCCGAACAGCACACTTAGCAAAAATGCACCTGCCACTACCGCTAAAGTTCCGATCAGCCAGCCCATATTTACAATTCGATTAATTTATTTTTTAATTCGGCTAATTGCTGCTCGATCTCTTGAGCAATTTTCTTGGCCTGCTGGTATTTTTCCAGCGCTTGATCGTAGTTGAATTGCTGTTCATCATTAAACCAATTTAGCAGCTCTTCTAGTTGTTTTAGTTGATCATCAATTGAAATTTTATTTGGTTCGGACATTTTTTACCTCCGCGGTTATTAATTGTTTAGCTGTCTCAATCGCAATCGACTCGCCTACCGCCACCGAGCCACGCACCACCGCGTAGCCCCGCGCTAAAATCAATTGCGGGTTGTAGGAATCGATCAATTGGGTTTCAATTTTGAGTTGTGATTGCCGCTGATCAAGTCGATCAACTAAATCTTGCTTAAGATTATCTATTTGACTTTTTGTAAAATCTATTGAATAACTAATTTGCTCAAGTAGTGTTTGCTGGATCGCATTGACCGTCCGCCGTGCGTCATCAATAATCGCCTGTTGATCAATTGACAACAATTGGGCGACATGGGTCGGCGTGGCACCAATCACATCAGCCGCCAGATCCGCCAACGTCTGATCGATTTCATGACCAATGCCAGTGATAATCGGCGTCTGAGCAGCAGCAATCGCCCGCACCACTCGCTCATCATCGAAGCAAGCCAGGTCGTCCGCACTGCCACCACCACGCACCAGTGCGATCACATCAAGATTCTTCTGATCAAGCAACTCCAGCGCCGCCACAATCTGCTCAGGCGCACTCAAACCCTGAACTTGTGTATGTTTGAAATAAACCTCCAGCCCGCCCACTCGATCCGACAAAATTCGCTGAAAATCAGCAAAACCCGCGGCTTGCTTGGACGAAATCAGGCCAATTTTTTTAATTTTATCGGGCAACATCTGCTTGCGACTCGGATCAAATAAACCTTCTTTGGTTAATTTTTTAAGCTGCAACTGCTGGGCTTTCTTGATATTACCCTCGCCGATTGGTTGAATTTGATCCACCGTCAGGCTAAATTTACCCCAATTAGTAATTTTCAGCCGCGCCTGCACTCGGACCTTCATACCATCTTCGACTTTGGTCGACAATTTAAACAAACTCATAAAACAACTCAAGCTCGACTGATCGTCCTTGAGATCGAAGAAAACGTATTTGTTTTGATTGACCTTAAAACTGGCCACTTCACCCTCAACTTCGACCGCCGGATAAGCATATTCCAGCGTCTGGTTGAGCGCCGCCAGCAAATCGGTCGGCTGCCAAATTATTGATTGATTAGTCATTAGTTTAATTATAACACCACTGTTTAGCTTTTTATAAGTTTACCTTCAAAGGAATCGCCCTACCAACTTACGTCTGAGCGCTTGAGAGGGATTGGGGTTGTTAAGGGGATAAGGGAGACCAATCGCAAGGTCTCCCTGTCCACTTAAAACACTCATTAAATAAAGCACTCGATATGGAAATAAACTAGATAAAAAATTAGTTTTCTGTAAAAAATCTTATTTTTATGAAATTTATATTAGTTAAGCAATAATTCTATTATCCCTTTTGATAATCCGCATGGAGCGTTTAAAAAGACAACACAACATCTCTCTGTTTGCTTAGGATAATAAAAAATAAATATTTGATAGTGATATAATAAAGTCATGATTATTGCGATTTTGGGGCGGCAACCTGAACTGTCACTGGTAGAACTTGAAAGTCGATTTGGTGCGACTAAAGTTCAGCTGCTGTCCGACGCGGCGGCGCTGATCGATGTTGATAATATCGACATCGACACTCTTGGCGGTAGCCAAAAGCTAGCCAAGTTAGATTTTAATTTCGCTAATGTATCTAAAACTAAAATCATCCAGTCGGTGGCTGAATTTTATCAGCGGCAATTATCTAAAGATTTTCGCAAATTAACCCTCGGTGTCAGCTGGCAAACCAACAACCCAAAAGTCAGCCCGCGCGATGCGCAATTGATCGGCCTCAAAATCAAGGGCTTTTTCAAGCGCCAGCGGCTCAGTTTGCGGCTAGTACCTAATCAAGAATTAGTTTTGTCGACCGCCACCACTTTTCACAATAAACTCGGTTCAGACAAAAAAGTAGAAATTATAATTGTCGAAACTGCTGAGCAGGTTTACGTTGGACGGCTGATCGGTTCGCAAGACATCAACGCCTACACTCGCCGCGATCGAGAGCGACCGAAGCGCGATGCTCGCGTTGGCATGCTACCGCCCAAATTAGCTCAGATGATGATCAATTTAGCGGCTGGCGCGACCGCACCACACCAACGGCGACTACTTGATCCATTTTGCGGCACTGGGGTGATTTTGCAGGAAGCTAGCCTGCTGGGTTTTGACGTTTACGGCACCGACCTGGAGCCACGAATGATTGATTATTCGCGTGCCAATCTTAACTGGCTCCAGCCAAAACTAAAACCGATTCTCGAAGTCGGTGACGCCACCACTCATCACTGGAAGCCACCGATTAACTTAGTCGCTAGTGAAATTTATCTCGGCCAACCGTTTGCAAAACTAGCGACGACCGAGCAAATCACAGCTGAACGCGCTAAAGTTGATCGATTACTAACCGATTTCTTGACTAATTTAGCCATTCAAATCAAGCCCAAGACTCACCTGTGTTTAGCGATTCCAGCTTGGCAAGCAGCCAACGGCAATTTCGTTCACTTAAATTCAATCACTGCTGACAACCTAGCCTCGCTTGGCTTCAAATACGTCGATTTTGAGCATCACGACGCTCAAGAATTAGTTTATCACCGCCCCGATCAAGCCGTTGGCCGACAATTGTTGGTTCTAGTTCGCCAATAAATCCGCTCTAAATTGACTTTTGGGCTAAAATAGTTAATAATAATGTTGGTACGGTTAGTTCTTTAAAAAACTAAAAGGAGGGGAAAAATATGGAAGAATTTAGAAGAGTTATTAAGATTTTAATTAACGAAGAAGGAGAGATCGAAGCCTTCAGCTTTAGAAGAGATGAGCAAATAGTTGACTGGAGGACGATAGGTGCTATTGAAATATGCGCCGTTCAGTCTAAAGTTCGTCTTCAATTATCTAGGATTGACACTAAAGAAGGGATTCGAGTCCTAAAAATCAAGAATTGGGATGAAAATCCGTTGGTGGTAGCTGAAGTCGGAGGGATCGTTTCGAAAGAGATTGAGACAGTAGCCGCTTTCTTAAAATCTGACCCCAAAGAAGAGGTCGGTATTGAGATCGTAAGACCACAAACATCACAATAGTTCTTAAGGAGGGATTATTATGAAAGTAATTCTAGTTTTTATCAACAAAAAAAAGAAGGTTAAGGGATTTGGCTACAGAGAAAAAGTGACTGTTCCTGATTCTAAACAAACCATCAAAGACGAACAAAACTATCCATATCGAGGGAGAGAAAGGAGACATTTTGGTCTTTGTTGACAGTGAGCTGTTAATAATAGACGACCCTCGAAAGAAAAAGAAATTTTCTCTTAAGGAAGGGGAACTTCTTTCAACAGAAAACGCAAGTATCGCTTATTCTATGTTATTAGGTAGCGGCATTTGCTACCAAATAGTCGAATAATGACCCAAAAACCGTCCAAAACTCACCAACTGGTGAGTTTTTTTATTTTTGCCAATTCATGGCTTCGATTTGCGATTGACGCTTGAGGTCGGCATCAAGCTGACGCGCTTCATCCGACACTGTCAGCGCCATTTGGTTGAGGCCTAGCAAATACAGACTGTCGAGACTGCGAGTCCGACTCAGCGCCACGTAGCCCATCCCTGGCGTAAACGCCCGCGACAGATCAATCTGGGCCGCGTCAAGCGTCATACCTTGAGCCTTATGCACCGTGATCGCGTAAGCCAACCGCAACGGCAACTGAGTCACTTTGGCAATTTGTAGCTCATTTTCGGTTAATTCCCACGAATCAGGCTTGATCATCACGCTTCGGCCATTATTAAACTTAACTCGTGGTAATTTCATCCCTTCCACCATCTCAAAATCAACCACCGTGCCAAGACTGCCGTTGACATAGCGTTCGACTGGATCATTTTTGACCGCCATCACAAACGAGCCCAACTTTAATTCTAATTTTTGCGGCGCCAGCACCGATTTAATCAAACTTGCCAAGCCATATTTACCGCCCCTGCCCTGCATTTTAAAAACCTGAGTCGGCTCAGTGATTTTCGCCAGTTCACGTTGATTAATTCGATCCACGTCAGCGTTGGTGGTATGAAGATTGGTTACTTTGCCTAACTTCGGATCAAGCAGCAGATTCATCCGCGCTTGCAATAAATCAATTTCATAATCATCAACAATCCCAGCTCGAATCGCCTCGAGAATTTTGCTTAACTCATCGTCAGTTTGGCGAAATTGCCCCGTTAAATAGCAAATCATCGGCGACAGCTCAGCAAACGCCGTCGAAGTAGTGATGAAGCCAGCTCCGCCCGAGCTAAAAATATCAACTTGCGGCGCCTCTTTGCGAATCGGCGGCAATTGGAAAAAATCACCACTCATCACCACCTGCAAACCACCAAACGGCGCCGAACTACCGCGCACTGTCTTCAAAATTTGGTTTAAAATATCAAATTGGTAATCATTAAGCATGCTAATTTCGTCGATAATCAAAATATCAGTCTCTCGCAGTCGTTTTTTGTCGTTGGCGGTGATTTTTTTATAAAAATTAGGCGATAAATGATCGATAATTCCCATCCGACTCCAGCGATGAATCGTCGAACCGCCGAGATGAGTCGCCGCCAAACCAGTCGTTGCCGTCACCGCCACACTCTTACCCGCCTGACGTGACTGCCAGACAAATTGATTGAGTAAATAAGTCTTGCCCGAGCCGGCTTCACCAGTGATCAAGGCTGATTTACCAGCCAACAAAATTCGCAACGCTAAATCTTGATCCATCGGGCTTTAACCGCGCGGCGGTTCGCCGCCGTCAGCCTCACCCAACATCTTTTTAGCGGTGATTTCGTAGCGATTGTTAGTCACCGTACTCAGCATGTAATCTTCATTCAGTAAACCAAGGAAAACATCGAGATCATTGCCATCAAGAATAATAATCGCTCCCTGCTCATCGGTCATCAGCTCCAGCGCCATTTCATCAGCATAATCGATCAACTCCTCTTGGCTCATGGTCGTCATCTCTAGTTTTTGTAATTTGGTCAGCGTCTTTTTGCGGTCCCGAACGATCGATTGAATTGTCAAACCATCAGGCAAACT
Organism: uncultured Candidatus Saccharibacteria bacterium; assembly: GCA_964388235.1. Taxonomy (GTDB): domain Bacteria; phylum Patescibacteriota; class Saccharimonadia; order Saccharimonadales; family Saccharimonadaceae; genus CAYLXN01. Next base: position 24,039 of record CAYLXN010000002.1, on the reverse strand, counting down.
CAACTGGAATCGCTCTTCAATCGCCTTGATTTTCTCCTCAGCAATCTGAATTTTCTTAAAGTCGTAATTAAACAACCGCTCAAATTTACTCTGATTAAAAATGAAAATCTGATCGCCTGCCAACAAGACTTGGTTATCTAGCGGCACTTTCAGCGCCACATCGGCCGCCAACGGCTTAACTTTTGAGTTTTCCAACTGCCAAGCCGTCGCGCCCATTACCGCTTGCGAAGCCGACAATTGCTTGACGATATAAAACGGCTGCAACTCCTCAGCTGACTCGCCCTCTAGCGTACAGCGGACGGCAATCGCTCGAACAATTCGAAAATCGTACTCTTCATGCGTAAAATCGGTAATTTCTGCCTGCCGATCGTTGAAAAAGTTCATCAAATAACTAGCCCGCTCAACTTTTTCTAAACCAACTTTCTGGACGGAATTTTTATCAGCTTCCGCTGATTCAAAATCAGTCACCTCCAGCCCCGTTTCGACGCCTTGATTGACAAAATTAACCAAATCATACAGGAAAATCGTCTTAGCCTGAGCTTCCAGTTCTTGACTGAGGTTGAGTCGAAACGGTGTGAAATGCTTGTTGATGACGAATAACTCAATTTTAAATTGCTTTTTGTACTGCTCGGCGCGGTTGGCCCACGCAAACAAATCAAACTTAATGGTGGTTTCTTCTTTATCTTTGGACATTTTTCTCTCCTGTTACAATTAAATCGCTATAACGCGGTGCAGTGCGCGCACCTCTTAAATCTATTGAGTCTAAAATTTGGAATAATTCTTCCAACGACGCTGGCTGATCGGCCTCGATAATTCGGTCAACTTTCAAAAACCAGCCATGATTGAGGATTTCATCGAGATAAAACGTAAAACTACCAACCGCCAATCGTTGACGCTGCTTTGAGACTTCAGCGTACAGCTCGTAACCAATTTGGTTAACAATGTGCGAAGCTTGATTGTAATCCATGATTTGCGTCTGAAACAACACGTTTGAATTGGCGTCAATTGGTCGCTTAAGAATCATCAGGTGAGTTGGATCATTGGTGTTGTCGTAAGTATTAGTCCGCATCACCAATCGTGGTGAATTAACCGCCGAACCATAAGCCTGCTGGTAGCCGCGCGGCAAAAATACCCGATCAAACTGGCTAAATGACTTTTCGAAGCGTTTGCCAGCCTCACTGAGAGGCTTGATGGCCTCGATTGGTGAGTCGAGCTTGACTTTGATGGAAATCTGTCTCATTTGTCTGCCTCCTCTTGGTCAAATGTCGCCTGAGCTTGCTCCAGCGTCATCCCCTGTCGCGCCGCGTTGGCCCAACGATCAGCAGCTTCATTTTGCGGATGATCGTTGTGACCGCGCACCCAAATTAACACCGCCTTGGAATCATTATAAAGTTGGTATAATTCTTGGACTAAATCGAGATTTTTGATTTCACCTTTTTTCTTGGTCCAATTATTGGCGGCCCAACCTTTAGCCCATTGGGTCAAAACATTGATCCAGAATTGGCTATCAGTGTGAATTTGGCACGGCTTGCCGTCGGCTAACTTCATCGCTGCCCCGAGCGCAGTCGCTTCCATCCGAATATTAGTCGTCTGGCGCTCGCAGCCAACCGCCAGCGGTCGACCATCGATATCAACCACTGCGTAACCTCCCGGGCCAGGGTTGGGACTGGCCGAACCGTCAGTGTATAAATTTATCATTGAAAATATTATATCATGGATAGTTTGTTTAGATAACTATTGACAAAATAGTATTTTATATTATATAATACGGACATCTCTCAACTTTTAAGAGAGAAGTTTTATTAAAAAGCGATAAGAAAAATTATTCATAAAAACAGGAGGGAAACAATATGAATAAAAAAAATGAAGTGAATTTAGTTGTTGACACTAGTGGAAGAGAAAATTTATTTAGCTATGATTACTCTGAAAATAAAATCAGCTTTAATCAAAGCGATCCGTCTCTTCTGGATAGAGACAATAATGGTATTGTCATTAAAGATCCTTTCGATGACAATATTATTACCAAAGAGATTATTAAAAAAGATGATCTCATTTGGAACCCAAAGAGGTATAAAAACACTCACCTCTTAAACAACTATCTAACGATTAACCTTATCGTTAGATTCACAGAAAAGATAGGGGAAACTCATAAATTTATCTTTTTAGCAGGCAAATTTAGCTTTCCTTGCTTAAAAGAACTAAAAAAACTCACCGTTTTTAAATATGATGAGAACACAGGTCATTTAGAAAAAGAAGTTGTGGGTAAAGAAAGATTATTAAGTCATAAAAATCGCCCTGCAACCAAAATTTTTCCTCTATATTTAGAGAAGGAGAATGACCTGTTTGCAAAAACGATACTTAGGTATCAAGAAGTGGTGACAAATTATTTACCAGGAGAAATAGAGAGACTAGAGAAGGAACTCTGCAATAATTTTGTTATTGCGCTCCTATTTCCTGAGGCCAAAGAAAAAATAAAAGAAACGAAGTGCCTAAGATAAGGCAATTTCCAATCTTATCGCAAACACCAAAAGCACCTTTTTGCCAAGGGTGCTTTTTTATTTTGTCTGTAAAAACTTCAGTGCAGCGTCAAATTGCGGGTCGCGTTTATTTTTGTAATCATCAAGACTCAGCTCAACTTTTTGGTCGGGCTTGATGCCATTTTTCTCGATCGAAACGTCACCTGGCAAATACCAGTGCTCAACCGTGACCTTCAAAATCCCAGTTTTGAACGGTACCATTTCCTGGACACTGCCCTTGCCGTAAGTTTGCTCACCGATTAAAGTCGCTTTCTGGTAATGCTTCAACGCCCCAGCCAAAATCTCACTGGCACTAGCCGTGCTATTATTCACCAAAATCACCGTCGGAGTGTCCCGCAAAACGTCTTTATTTACCGAAGAATTGGTCTTTTCGGTCGCCTCACCTTTGCGCTTCTCGACCACCACTTCCTTGTCGCTAATCCACAAGCCAGCCACTGGCCCAACTTTTGCCAAATAGCCACCAGTATTGCCTCTCAAGTCGATAATGACTCCCTTGGCTTTCTTGGCAACAATTTCCTTGGCGATCGAAGTCATCAATTTATCAATTTCATCGTCAAACCGAGCCAAGTCAACCACGGCAATATCGCCCTGAAAAGTCAAACTAGCGCTAGGATTGTTAATTTTCGCCCGCGTAACTTCAAAATATTTTTTCTCAGGGCTGTCTTCTCGCAAAATCCCTAACTTGACCTTGCTGCCAACCTCTCCGCGGACTTTTTTGACCACCACTTCCAATTCTTGACCAGCCACATTTTCCCCGTTAACCTCGACGATCACATCACCATTAATAATCCCCGCCTTCTTAGCAGGATTATTTTCAAGCGCCTTCATTACTTCAACATAACCATTGCGCATCCCCAGCTCAGCGCCGATGCCAGCTCCAAAATCACCCGACAGTTCGCCAGTCAATTCTTTTGACTCTTCAGCTGTCAGATAATTAGTGTGTGGATCACCAGTTGAAGCTGCTAGCCCTTTGTAGGCGTAATCTAGAAGATTTTCCGAGTCTAACTGACCGTCAAACCGATTCGCCAAAATATCATGAAATTTATCAAGCGACGACCAATCAAGTGACTTGGCTTTCTCCTCGTCACCAATTGCTTGATAAAATTGCCGCTTCCAAGTCTGTCCTCGATCGGAAATCACCAAGCCAGCCACAAAAACCAATACTAAGAGCGTAATCAGCGTAACTTTATCTAAATAAATCCCAGATTTTGATGGTTTTTGGTTCAAGCTTCCCTCTTTCATAATTAAAAAATAACAAATTATACTTTAAAAAGTATAGCATAAATAAGTTGCTTACGCTAGATTATTAGAAATAGATGTAGGTCAAACCAGCTGCTGAACGATCGTATTTGCGATACAAACCGTCCCATGCGAGGTTGTAGTCACTAACCGTAATCATGCCGTTGCCATGGACCGCCTCGACATACATCACGTGGCCATAGTAACCAATCGGCCACATCGCCACTGAACCTACTTTAGGGGTGTCACCAGTCGGAATACCGTCGGCTCGAGCGCTTGATGGCCATTGATTGGCGTTACCACGACCACCCCAGTGCGGCATGCGTCGCCCAGTTGACCAAACTTTCCAAGCCGTATAACTAACACATTGCCGAGAATACATCCCCCATGAGTCAACATAGGCGTTGAGGGGCGCATTAGCCCACTTCCCTGGATAACCACCACCGCCAGCCACTCCGCCAGGCACTGAAACATTCATTGTCTGCATCGCCGCTAAGTTAGCCGCTTTCTGCTCTTCGCGCAATTTGTCGATGCGAGAGTTGTTCTGCTTAGCTAATTGTCGATAGTTAGCTTCTTTACCCTTAGTAGTTGCCAGCAATTCAGCTCGCTCTTTTTCCTTGGCGATTTTAGTGGCTTCTTGAGATTTTTGGTTAGCTAGCGTTTCCTCAACTTTTTTCTTCTGAGTTTGAAGTTTATCTCGTTCAGCTCGGACTCGCTTGACGGTGTCGTTGAGCGACGACTGCATGCTAGTCAAGTTAGCCTCCTGATCGATAAATTCTGCCAAATCTTGACTGCCCGCCAGTCTCTCCAGCGGCGAAACATCTTGCACCATGTACAGTTGCGCGATCACGTCGCCAATCGCCTCTTGGTTGGTCTCGATCCTGCCTTCGGTGACTACAATTTCCTGCTTCAAAGTTTTAATTTGCTTTTGTGACTCAGCAATCGAAGCCTGAATTGCTTTCTTTTCTCGATCAAGGTTGGCTAACTCCCCCTCAAGCGTCGCCGCCTGCTGGCGAAATTCTGTCGCCTGGTAGTTGTATTGTTGATTTTGCTGCTTTAGTTCTTCAATCTGATCATCATAAGTGTCGGCTTTAGCCTCAAAAACTGATTGATAAACCCCAAAAATTCCACCAAAAACCGTCAAAAAGATCGCCAGCCACAAGCTGGATTTCTTGAATAGTGAGTTTAGCTTGATTGTTGGTTTTTTACTTTTCATCAACTTCCATTTTACCATAAACATCATGCCTTTGTCAAGCGAAAAGCCACAAATTTAACGATAATCTTCGCTTAAATATTTCTTGACCGCCAAAGCCGCTGAAATCACACCGATAATCATCCCAATTAACGCCATAGCCCCGAAAATTACCAGCCAGAAGTAATTTAATAATTGCAAGGTCTCAGACATAGTTACGCCATAATTAACCAGTTTGTTTTCCAGTAAATTAGCAATCAACACGCACAAGCCAACTGAAAAAGCCGCCGCAATCACACCGTTCATCATCGCCTCCACCAGATAAGGTCCTCGGATGAAATTCGGGTCAGCGCCAATTAAGCGCATCATGTAAATCTCGTCTCGACGGTTGAAAATTGCCATTCTGATAGTATTAAACACCACCAGCATGGCGATCAAAGCCGACGCTAGCGCCATAACTATCCCGCCCTTCTCGATAAATTTAGCGGTTTGGGAAATCCGATCAATCGCCTCACGCCGATTTGAGGCAAATGACGGTGGAAAGTCGGGATTAATGTTGGTTTTGACTAATTCGTTGGTCTGGACGAAATTTTCTAGCTCAGACGTATCATCGATATCTTCCAGTTGAACCCGAAAAGTCGACGGAGTTTTATTTTTAGCTTCTTTGAGCGCTTCACGAACATCTTGATTGTCACGATTGTTGGCAATAATTTCATCTCGCGCCTCAGATGACGACACATAGGTGACTTTTTTAACACTTGATAGGTCATCAAAGCTTTTCTGGATTTCGGCCGCAGTACTCGGCTCTAGGTCCGGAATCATGTAGATTGACATGTCGACTTTTTCACGAATCGTGCTGACGGTTTCCGTCAACACGGTGTTAGCGATCACCGACAAGAGGATTATTGTCAGAGTAATAGTCATAATTAGCGTTGCTGCCAGCGACAGCCAAGCGTTACGGACGAAGTTATCAGCACCATACTTAAGGATTCGACGAAAATTAATGATTTTGCGACGACGCTTGGATCGCTGCTTGGCTTCGGCCTTGGAAACTACTTTGCGGTTATTGTTGCCTCTGCCCATTATCGATAAACTCCCTGTGATTGGTCGTTGACAATCTTACCGTGATCGATTGAAATCACCCGTCGCTTGAGGCGATTAACGATTTCGACATTGTGAGTCGTCAGCAAAACAGTCGTGCCGTAAGCGTTGATTTTCTCTAGTAATTTGACAATATCCCAAGAATGTTTCGGATCAAGGTTGCCAGTCGGCTCGTCAGCAATCAAAATTTTTGGCTGGCGAACAATTGCCCGCGCAATCGCCACTCGCTGTTTTTCACCACCCGAAAGCTCATCTGGAAAACTGTCTTCCTCACCTGTTAAACCAACTAGTTCAATCACTTTTGGCACGGTGTTTTTAATTTCTCGCCGACTCATACCGACAATTTCCAGTGCAAAAGCGATATTTTCAAACACAGTCCGCCGAGGCAATAATTTATAATCCTGAAATACGTAGCCGATTTTGCGCCTGAGTAACGGAATTTGTTTGTCAGGCAATTCATCATAATCAATCCCGCCGACCACGATTTTGCCAGTATCGGGCTTCTCCTGTCGAGTCAAAAGCTTAAGTAAGGTCGTCTTGCCAGACCCACTCGGGCCAATTAAAATCACAAACTCTTTGGGCTTAATATGCAAACTGATCCGATCAGCTGAAGGCTGCGGCGCTCGAGGGTAAGTTTTAGTGACTCGATCCAGCAATATCATTGACTTTTATATTATAGCATAAAGTCTGCCAAGCACTAGCAAAATTATTATTTAAAGCTTCTGCTCTAAAAAGGCCTCGATAAAACCGTTGATTTTACCATCAAACACCGCTTGGACGTCCGATTCTTGGTGTTTGGTCCGGGTGTCTTTAACTAAACTGTAAGGATGCAAAATGTAATTTCTAATTTGCTTACCCCAACTAGCCGACTCGCCTGCCCTTAATTTTGCTAAATCGTCAACTTGTTGTTGCTGTTTTAATTCTTCTAATTTAGCTCGGATGATCGTCATGGCGATGGCTTTGTTTTTGATTTGCGACCGCTCGTTTTGGACCGACGCTGTGACGCCAGTCGGCAAATGAGTGATCCGCACCGCCGAATCAGTAGTGTTGACACTTTGACCGCCGTGACCGCCCGAGCGATAATAGTCGATCTTCAATTCGGATTCATTAATCGTCAAATCTTCGTTTGATAATTGTGGCAAAACTTCAACTTGAGCAAAACTAGTTTGGCGCAAACTGTCAGCATTGAACGGACTCAGCCGCACCAATCGATGCACGCCGTGCTCGCTCTGCAATTTGCCATAGGCATAGCTGCCGTTGATTTGATAAATGCCAGTTTTTAAACCACCAGCTTCGCCCAAACTGCGTTCTAAGATTTCTAAATCAAAATTATTTTTTGAACAATATTTTTGGTACATTCGCTCCAACATGCCCGCAAAATCTTCGGCGTCCAAACCACCAACACCACTAGTTATCCGCAAAATAACTCCCAGCTTATCTTTCTTGTTACCAAATCGCAACAGCGACCGTAAATCGACCAATTGGGCTTCGATTGATTCTATTTGAACTTGGACTTCTCTAAGCCAGTCTGACTCATCAATTGCCAACAATTCAGGCAAGTCTGCCAACTGCGATTTGATCGTCAACCATGGACTAACTTCAGCCTTTTTTTGGCTGTATTGCTGAGTCAATGATTGGGCATAAGTTGGGTTGTTCCAGATATCGGATTGGTTGATTTTGGCCTCTAGCTCATTTAGCTGCTTAGCTTCACTTTCAATATCAAGCTTGACATACAGTCGATCAAACTCATCTCGCACTTTAGCTAGTCGATCTACTAGTTCGGCCTGCATAGTCATTTCGTGGTTTTTAAAATTTGATTTACCGCCGCGATGAATTGATTTCCTCGGTCAATATAATCTGTAAACATGCCAAAACTAGCGCAGGCAGGGCTAAGAATAATTGACCAATTTTTATTCGCTAAATCATAAGCAAAATCAACAATTTCTGCCATTTTTTTGCTTGATCCAAAATTGTGAATTGTGATGGATTTTATATCACAAAAAGCATCTTCAATTCGGTCAGCTTCAGCACCAATTGCGATCACGTGGCGGACATTTTCATCAACCAAGCTAGTCTTCAGACTTGAAAAATCAGCGCCTTTGCCCGACCCACCCATGATCAAAATCTTATCACCTTTGATCGACTTAATTGCCACTTCGACCGAGCCGACCGTAGTGGCAATACTATCATCATAAAACTTAACTCCGCTAGCCGTTTCGCCAACAAATTTCAGCCGATGATCCAAGCCAGTAAAGGCTTCCAAGCCAGCTTCAATGGCTTTAATATCCTGCGTAAACTCCCACGCTGCATCGATAGCGGCACAAGCGTTATCGAGATTATGTTGACCCAACAAGTGCAATTTATTTATTGAGCAAATTTTTTGCTCATTATAGTAAAAATAGCCGTCTTTGACGTGAGCTGATTGGTGGTTTGGATAAGCAATTTTGTGCTTAGCTGGTGAAGTTTCGGCGATTTGGGCTGCCCAATTATTGCTTGACAGGTAGATAATTTTATCGTCCGAATTTTGGTATTTGGCAATATTAGCTTTAGCGCCAACATAGTCATCAAAGCCAGCATGCACGTCAAGATGGTCAGCTTCGATAAATACCACCACTGCCAAATCAGGCGAAGTAGTTAAATTCCACAGCTGAAAACTTGATAGCTCATAAATTACAATCGACTCTGCTGGGTCTAGCCGTTCCAATAAATCCAGTGCCGGCACACCAATATTACCTAAAAGCATCGGCTTTAATCCAGCCGCCGAAAGCATCGACTCAATTAAGCTGGCTGTCGTCCCCTTGCCTTTAGACCCCGTCACACCAATAATCGGACAGCGACAGTGATCGAAAAAAAGTTGGGTCACTGAGGTCAAATTGGCTTGCTGATCTTGGCGAAATTTAGATGGCGCGACAGCGGGTGTACGGATGATCAGATCAGCTTCAATCGCATGAAAATCAATCTCACCCAGCACCAACTCTACACCTTCAGGTGGAGTAATTTTGGGAGTTTTAGACTGATCATAGATTACAAACTGAGCTTCAGGATGTTTTGCTCGCAAAAAATTGTAGGCGCTTTGTCCCTCAAGCCCGTAGCCGATAATCGCAATTTTCACTTTAACTCTCCTCAGAAACTGGCTCTTGATTTGGCCCAAATACGGCTTCCAATTTGGTATTTAAGCCTCGAACCAACCGCCGACTAGTATCGCCAACCACCGCCAACGCCCAGCCATCACTTTTGACAAATTTATTGGCCAATTTAACAATTTCTTCTTTGTTAATTTCCAAAATATCTTTTGGTAATTGGTCGTAATCGCGAATCTGATCACGCATAAAATAAGCGCCTGAATAAAAATCGCTAACTTGGCTAACCGTCTGAGCGCCCATTTGATAGCGACCAACAGCGTAAGTTTTGGTGGCATTTATTTCCTCTTCTTTCAAACCACCTTCCAGCACTTGACGCAATTCCTCAACGATCAAGTCAAACAATTGCTCCGAGCTATCAGGCAAAACCTGCCCCGCAAAGTCCCAACTGCTCGAATTGTAGCCATTGTCATAATCAGAAAATAAACTGTAAACCAGTCCCGCTTCTCTGGCTTTACCAAAAATTCGTGAAAACATCGTCCCAGTCAAAATATGATTCAAAGCCGACATGCTGTTACGCTCAAAATCATTCAAAACTTTATTTCTAACCGAAGTAAAGCCAAACGTAATACTCTTAGAGTCACTCTGGCGGATCAACACTGGTTTGCTGCCCGCTAATTGCGATTTAGGAATCCGAATTCGGGTCCCCTCTGGCAATTCCCAGCCGCTTAACAGCTTGATAATTTGCTGTTTACGCGCCTCGTCGCTCAAATTACCCACAATCACAAACCGCAAATTCTTCAAAGTATGAGTCCGAGTGTGATGCTCGACGATATCATCAAGCGTGATGTCATTGATGGTCGTCAAACGCTCAGACAGCGTCAGCACTTCTTCCCCCACCATCTGCTGTAGCCGTGGCCAGAGCAAATTTGAGTGACTAGTCAACATACCTGACAATTCACTGCGAATGTTACCCTTTTCTGACTGTAGCTTATCCTCGTTAAACTTCGGCTGACAAATCGCTACTTCTTGCAATTTCAAAATTCGTTCCCATTCAAAGTCAGCACATTCCGACAAATAAACTAGCGAATTATCAGAGGTGTAAGCGTTGTTGTAGGCGCCATTTTTAGAAAATTCAGCTGAATACTCCTGCTCGCTGGCAAACAAAGCGTTGGCCCCAAAAGCCATGTGCTCCATAATATGAGCCGTTTCGTAAATCTCTGGTGACTTAACTTGGCGATTACCAGCCCGGAAATGAAATGAATACTTCATGACTGTGGCATCAGGTGTGTTGATCAACAACCCCTTGGCGCCATTATCAAGAATTATTTCTTCGACGTTATGCTTCATCGACATTGTTAACGACGTGCCTTTTTACGATTTTGACGTTGAGCTTTTTTCTTCTTGCGAGTGGTTTTCTTGGTGTTCTTTTTCGAAACAGTAGTTTTGGCATTCGCTGACTTAAACTCGTCATCAATATTTTCCACACCAGCCGAAATTTCATGCACGCCTTTTTCGACCGCACCTTCGGCAGCTTCAGTCAAGGCTGTTTCGTAATTATCATCTGTCAAAGCAGCGCTTAATTCATGCTTCGAAATCGAGAAGATGGTCGTCAAAACTTCATCACGCAAAGTTTGCTGCAAACTGTTAAATAGTTTTTGCGACTCAGCACGGTATTCTACTAGCGGATCACGCTGGCCAACACTGCGCCAGTGAATGCCTTCGCGCAAGTTTTGCATATCCTCAAGATGCTGCATCCACAGCACGTCCAAAACTTGCATGTAAACTTCGCGCTCAACTTTGCGCAGAGATACTTCGGTCAGTTCGTCTTCTTTGGCTTGGTAAAATTCCTGAGTCAGGCTCTTAGCCAGACTCAAGCGCTCTCTTTGATTTTTGGCATTGATAATTTTCTTGATGTTTTTCTCTGGCATTCCAGGGAAAAAGTCGATAAAACTCTGCTTAAAATCAGGATTTAATTTTGGCGGTAAAGCCACCATTTCTTCAACTTTGTCAGTTAGCAACCGATTAATTTCCGACTTGATATTATCACCACTCAAAATCTTGTGGCGCATGCCATAGACCACTCGACGGTGGCGATTAATTACGTTGTCATATTGAACCACGCTTTTCCGAATGTCGTAATTGTAGCCTTCAACTCGCTCCTGAGCCGCCTCAAGCGTCTTCGTCACAGCCTTGTTCTGAATCGGCATATCGTCAGCCACACCTAATCGATCCATCAAAGCTTTAATTCGCTCACCTTGAAAGATTCGCATCAGGTCGTCTTCCGTCGATACGAAAAATTGAGTTTCGCCGGGGTCACCTTGACGACCACCACGACCACGCAACTGGTTGTCAATCCGACGTGATTCATGACGCTCCGAACCAATCACCACCAAGCCACCCAACTCTCGCACACCCTCACCAAGCACGATGTCAGTACCACGCCCTGCCATGTTAGTCGCCAGAGTAATCGCGCCCTTTTCACCCGCTTTAGCAACAATTGTTGCCTCGCGTTCGTTGTTTTTGGCGTTTAATAGTTCGTATTTCAATCCAGCTTGATCAAGATAATCAGCGATTTGCTCGTTGTTTGCAATCGAGCCTGAGCCAACCAAAACCGGGCGACCAACTTTGTGGTGCGCCTTGATCGTCTCGACGATCGCCTTGAGTTTAGCGTCAACCGTCTTGTAAATCAGGTCGTTTTTGTCATGTCTAATTAGTGGCTTGTTGGATGGAATATCGATCACATCAAGATTGTAAATTTGCTGAAACTCTTCAGCCTCAGTCATCGCTGTACCAGTCATACCTGAAAGTTTTTTGTACAGCCGAAAATAATTCTGAAACGAAATCGTGGCCAAAGTCATGCTTTCTTCCTTGACCTGAACTTTTTCCTTGGCTTCAATTGCCTGATGCAAACCTTCGCTATAACGACGTCCGTGCATCAATCGGCCAGTGTGCTCATCGACAATCATCACTTCGCCGTCATTGGTCACCACATACTCACGGTCACGCTTAAACAAAGTCTCGGCCCGCAAAGCTTGATTCAGGTGATAAACCAACCGCGTGTGTTCTTCGTCGTAAATATTTTTCACACCTAAAGCCGCTTCGATTTTCGACATACCTTGATCGGTCAAGGCCACCGTGCGGCGCTTTTCCTCAATTTCATAATCATCAGGCGTCAACCGATTGACAATATTGGCAAATTGGTAATAACTGTCTGGATTATCGCCAGCTGGCGCCGAAATGATCAGCGGCGTGCGAGCTTCATCAATCAAAATTGAGTCAACTTCATCAATAATTGCAAAATTAAGCTCACGTTGGCGCAGCAAATAAGCGTCGTTGACCATGTTGTCACGCAAATAGTCAAAAGCAAATTCGTTGTTGGTGCCGTAAGTCACGTCGGCGTCGTAAGCTTCTTTACGACTACAAGGCTTGAGTGGCTTCATTCGCTCGTCGTCAAATTTATCGTTGACAAAACCTGGTTCGTAAATAAAAGATTCGTCGCTCAAAATTACTCCGACTTTGATTCCTAAAAAGCTATAAACCTTACCCATCCAGCCAGCGTCACGCTTAGCAAGATAATCATTGACCGTCACGATATGAACACCTTTTTCAGATAACGCGTTCAGAAAAACCGGCAGTGTCGCCACTAAAGTTTTACCCTCACCAGTCTTCATCTCGGCGACATTACCCTCATGCAAAGCAATACCGCCCATCAGCTGGACGTCAAAATGACGCATCTTCAACACTCGCCCGCTCGCCTCTCGCACCAACGCAAAAGCATCTGGCAGCAAAGTGTCCAGCGTCACTGTTTTTTTGGTTAAGCGCTTCTTCAGGACTTTCGTCTGCTCTTTCAACTGATCGTCAGACATTTGCTTGTATTTATCTGTCTTTTCGTTGATTAGTTTAACTTTCGCCTCTAGGCGTTTACGCGCTTTTTTTTGAGAGTCGCCAAAAATCTTCTCTATAATCTTGTTCTGTGCCATTCTTCCTCTATCTCTGTTAATTTAAAATTGTTAGATACTAGCTCTCATTATACTAGAAAACGTTTAAAATTTTAAGTACTGAAGAGGTTTTATTTAGCTCAAGATTTATTTCCTAAACAACTTTGTGCTAAAATTAGCTAGGAAGTTCTTTTTTAAAAAAGGAGGAGGGAAAATTATGAAAAAAGCAGAAAATGAAATTGTTAGCCCCAAAGACAATACATTGGTAAGCTACGATCCAATATCGGAAGAGGTTATCATCAGAACTGACGGAAGAATCAAGGTAACTCCAAACGAGATTGCCTTGATCGGCAAAAAACTAAAGGAAAAAAACGAAATCAAACCGAAAAAACAGATCACCAAAAATGATCTGAGACAACTGCCTGACATTCCAGAAGAAGGCAGTCAAAAATGGGCCTACAGTGGTGATGGTAGAGTATTCCTAAGAGTGACCGGCAAAGGCTATGCCATACCGCCAACCTACAAAAAGTTCATTCTTTTTGAAGGGCCTATCGGCTTACTGTTAGCCTTAGGTGAAGTGCTTTTTGAGGATAGCTGGGACCACATCAGACTCCTTGAATAAGGAGTTTTTTCTTTGCGAAATTAAGCTTATGGTTTACTTTTTAAATTTTCATGTTAAAATAGTGTAATCTTCGCACCTTAACACGGAAGAAATTTAAAAATATGGAGGGCTATTATGACGAAAGAGAGAGAAAGAAAAAGAATAGAGGTAACAGACAGGGGAATAAAAAATATAAAGGAAATAAACCCCAAAAAATTTAATAATTGGGGTAAAAACATTTCTGTTTATAAAATCGAAGACTCAATTCCTGAGCGCTTCGAAGTATTCTCAACAGGCGACACCGATATTGTTGCCGTTGAACTTCTAGAGTTCCTAACATTGGGAATATTGGGAACGAAAGAGGCAGAAGGTATTGAAGAGATTGAGGGGATGTCAATAGAAATGGAGGATGGAATTGTAAGATTCTATTCTCGTTTCTATGAAAGCAAAACTACCACAACAGCAAAAAAATTGGTTTTCTCTATTGCTGGAAATAAAAATAGGGAAAATATCATCGTAGTGCCGGATGGACAAAAGTCTGTCTGCGGAAAGGCAACTCTCTTCAGAGGAACACGTGCTGAATTAAGCACACTAGCTTTCACGCTAGTGTTTATGCTCAGCACGGGTCAGATATACTTCCCTGACGAGGAATAATTTCTTCCAACCAACAAAACACCCTTCCGTGGAAGGGTGTTTTTTATTTTATGCTTTGAGTGATATATTAAAACTTAATCAGCCCGCCCTGCCAAAAACTTCTCCTTCAGCTCACGAATTCGATTGCGTTTGCTGACGTGCGGCAAGACTTCCGTCTTGTACTTACGAATTTGTGACGCCATCTTCGACTCAGCGATATCGATCGCCGCCGTCATATTGGTGGCATTGCCGGTGACAGTCAAAACCCTATCTGGCACCGCCACAAACACTTCGACCTGAAATTTGTCATCGCGCTTTTTGGTCAGCTCTTCGAGATTAGCTCGAATGGTCGCACTCTTGCGTGAGTGGCGCGGCATATATTTCATCAAATTTCCAAGCTTCTTCTGAGCATAACGCTTGGTACTATCGTTCATATCGTATTTTATAGCAGTTAAATCAATTTTTGGCATAAGCTCCTTTTATTTTTTAATTTGGTGATTTTAATTATACCATACAGCAAATCAAGATTGCGAGCTAATAACTACGCTTATTGGGAATTACACCCCTGACTCCACCAAGCGGATTATCAACATCGCCTTCGTAGCGAGGAATCAAATGAAGATGGACATGCATCACGCTTTGGCCAGCAGCAACACCACAGTTTAAGCCGATATTATAGCCATCGGGATGATATTTTTCATCAAGAAATGGCTTAGCTTTGTCGACTAACTCAAAAATCGCAGCTCTCTCTTCAGGCGTAATGTCAAAAAAAGTCGGTGTGTGACGGCGAGTAATAAATAACATATGCCCGTCGCTAACTGGATTACCGTCGTAATAAGCCAGCGCTAGTTTATTTTTAAAAACTGGCTCTTGTTTATCAATCAAATCATCACAAAACCAGCAGTTCATTTAAATCTCTTCCTTTCCGCCCATAAATGGTTGCAGTTTAGCAGGAATTTTGACTTTATAGTCTTCAGTTTGGTTATTCTCAATAATCGCAATCAACAACCGACCAACTGCAAACGCCGTGGCGTCGTTGGTGTGAATCAGCTCCAAATCGCCGTTGGCGCGTCGAACCCGAGTCTGCAAGCGTCGAGCTTGGTAATCGGTCATGTAGTCGGCGGTGTGGGTTTCGCGGTATTTGTCTTGCCCTGGCAACCATGCTTCCATGTCGACGCCTCGAGCATTTGGCTTGCCGATGTCGGCGGTACATTTCTTGATCACTCGATAAGGAATGTCAAGTTCACTCAACAGATATTCCTGAATCGCCACAAACAGCAAATGTTCATCAAAACTGGTTTCTTGAGTAGAAAAACTCTCTAATTCCAGCTTGTCAAACTGGTGCATTCGCAAAATTCCTTCCATGTCTTTGCCGTAAGTCCCAGCCTCTCGACGAAAACTCGTAGCATAACCAAGATAGCGAACTGGCAAATCAGCCTCCTCGAAAGTTTCATTGGCGTGCATACTGCCTAGAACATGTTCAGCACTACCCTGCAGCCACAAATCTTCACCTTCGATCTTGTAGCGATCTTCACTTGGCTGTAACCGGTCCATCTGATCGTAAGGTTCGGTTCGGATCATCAACGGCGGCAACACTGGGATAAACGGCTTGGTGCTGACGTTGAGATTGTTGTCAGTGATTAATTTTTCGATCACTTTTTCGTCAGACAATCGATCGATTACAAAATTAACTATCGCCATCTGGACTTTGACCAAATCACCCTTGATGTAAGCGAATCGTGCGCCCGTGACTTTAGCGGCTCGCTCTTTGTCGATCCAGCCGCGCTTTTCGGCAATTTCGTAGTGATTTAGCGGCTTAAAATCAAACTTGGTTGGCTCGCCAACGGTCTTGTCAACTTGGTTTTCGTCTTCGGTCAGACCAACCGGCACGTCATCAGCTGCCATGTTGGGAATCTGCTTGTAAATATCGATAAATTCTTGATCGATTTTATTAAAATCAGCCTCGACTGTCGCCAACTCTTCTTTTATCTGCTTGCCAGCCTCAACCAATTCAGGTGTTGGCTTGCCCATTTTCTTAATTTCATCTGAATTTTTGTTGCGCTTAGCTCGCAATTCATCGAGTTGCTGCTGAGCCGCTTGGTGCTTCTTGTCAAGCTCCAAAAACGCATCAATATCAACTTCCACGCACTTGTTGTGAGCGTTTTCTTGAACCGCTTTCGGGTTTTGGCGAATTATTTTTAAATCTAACATATCTTCCTTTCTAATTTGTCTTGAGATTATTGTAATAAAAATTGATTATTCGGCCGAGCCGGGCGAGGGCCAACTGCCCTCAATTCCTTGAGAATCTATTTCCGATGGATAATCTTGCTCCGAAGCGGCTTTAGCTTGCGGTTGCGACGACGATAGCTGCTGATTAATCATTGCTTCATCCCAGCCACTAGTTAACAATAGCTGATAGATTTCTTCGTCAGTTTTTCCTGCCTGACGAGCTTCGGCAATTTGTTGTTGTAATTCGTCCATAAAACCTCCGCTTTAGCTTATTTATTGGTCATTATAGGTTAAAAGTTAATTAGTTGCAACTTGTGACCGGTGTTTATTCGGTGCGCAAGGCTTCGATTGGATCAAGTTTAGCCGCTTTGCGGGCTGGCAAAAAGCCTGAAATGATAGAAATTACCACCAAAATTACCAGCAAAATCAACGCCTGCTGCCACTCGTATTTCAGCAAGTGAATATTGTCTTCTGGCTTAAAGCCGATCTTTTCCGACAGCCACGGATTAGCCAGCGTGCCAATCAACCATGACAAGCCGATCCCGACTGCCCCGCCAATAAAACCAACCCAAGCCGCTTCATAGCGAAACAACTTCGCCACGTGCTTGCCACGCATACCGAGCGCCTTCATCAACCCAATTTGGCTAGTGCGCTCAATCACACTGACGTACATGGTGTTGATAATTCCAAAAATACTGACGATCAGCGACAAAATCCCAAAACTGATCACCACCACCTGCAAAATATTCGTCACTTGCGACACCATCTGCTGCAATTCACGCGCGGTCATCGCTTTCAAGCCAGTCTGGTCTTCGATTCGCCGTTTAGCTTCATCAGGGCTAAGATCTTTGTCGATCACCGCCACCATTTGAATGTATTTAC
This sequence comes from uncultured Candidatus Saccharibacteria bacterium, assembly GCA_964388235.1. Lineage (GTDB taxonomy): Bacteria > Patescibacteriota > Saccharimonadia > Saccharimonadales > Saccharimonadaceae > CAYLXN01. The sequence continues at coordinate 6,604 of CAYLXN010000002.1, read as the reverse complement.
CGTAATTTTCCGTGCCCTTAGCCACAGCATCACTGATATCTAGATAGCGATCTTCGTTAATTGATAATTGAGCAGCATTAATCGACATGGGTACGTTTTTACTGACCGCTACGACCTTAAAATCATAGCTTCGTTCCAATCCCTGTTCCAGCTTACTGGCCGTCTCAGGTGTTAATTTAGTCATATCGATTTTCAGTTCTCGAATATTGGCTTGCGTAGGCGGAATCGCGAACGTCACCTTAATTTTTTTGCCGATGATCTCTTGGCTAGAAACCCCCAAATCCTGCAAATAATCTTCTGGCACGATGATCTCATTTTTAGCGATATTAGTGCCTCTTGCTGGCATATTACCCGATAGCGATTCGTTGACCACCAGCGGATCAAAAGTACTGATCGTCGATGACCATTTTTGATCATTGCCTTCAAGCGTGAAATATTTCATGTTTAACATCTGGAACGGAATCACCTTCTCAATACCATCAACTTTCTCGACTTTTTTCACATCTTCGCGATCCAACAACTCCATTTTATAAGTATCGTTGTAATTCTCAGAATATTCCTTCAAGCCGCCACCCATACTGGTCGAAATTACACTATCCATCCCCTCTTTATTAACTGACAGCGTGCGATCGTTGATATTGGTACCAATCAAACTGTCGGTGTAATTATTAATACCAACCCCAAACGCCAAGCTAGTCATGATCACAAACGAGCCAATACTAATTGCCAAGCTAGTTAAAATTGTGCGTAATTTCGCCTGTCGTAGGTTTTGGCCAGCACGACGGATTATATCAACGGTTTTCATTTGGCGCTCCTTTCTTGGGCTGAGTTTTTGGTTTTAGACTTGATTCCATTCAGAACCTTGACCACCTGACCGTCTTTCAGCAAAATTTGCATGTCGCATTTTTTGGCTAAATCAATATCGTGAGTCACGATAATCAAAATATTATCTGGGTTGTTTTGACTGTGATTAAACAAGATTTGCTCAACCTTGGCCCCAGTTGCTGAGTCGAGATTGCCAGTTGGTTCATCGGCAAAAATAATCTTCGGCTGCAAAACAATCGCCCTAGCAATCGCCAAGCGCTGCTTTTGCCCACCTGAAAGATCCTTGGCCTTAGCTTTAGCTTTATCGCCCAATTCAACTTTTTCAAGCGCTTGCTTGACCCGCTGTTTGCGCTCAGCCGCATCAACTCCCGCTATCTCGAGCGGTAAACTGACATTAGCCGTGCAAGATTCATTGCCCTGCACAAAAAAACTCTGAAACACAAAACTAATCTTCTCAGCCCGAAATTTGTCGATTTCTTTAGATTTCATTTTGGTCAAATCTTCGCCATCAACCATCACCTCGCCCGCCGTCGGACTGTCCAGCCCACTCATAATGTGCATCAAAGTCGATTTGCCCGAACCACTTTTACCAACAATCGCCACGCTGACGCCATCAGGAATTTTAAAACTGACATCATCAAGCGCCTTGAAAGCATTATCCTTTTTACCATAAATTTTAGTCACACCTTTTAATTCAATCATTTCAACTACCCCTTACTTAACTACTTCAATTAAACCTGATTTTCTTTGTTTTCCGACTCGGCTTCTTCTAGTTTTTTAGCAATTTGCTTCGGACTGGCCGACGCCCGACTAATTTCTGCAGCCTCAATAGGACCATCTTGATTGGTAAAAACTTCATCAATTAGATAAATTAATATCTTGCCTAGCCCCATGAAAAAGGCCAAAAACATCACTATACCACCAACCACTGGAATTAAGCTAATTACCATCAAGGCTCCAGCGCCTGCTGCTAGTTTAGCCATAAAATGACCAGTTCGGTTTAATAATTTGGTAATAATCAGCCGTCCAAAATAGTAAGCAATAACTGGCAAACTAAACAGCGACATCAATCCAACCGACAGACCGATCGCCAAGCCAACCATCCAAGTGATTGGCATGATTAATGTCATTACCATGACTAAGACGCTAGCAATTAACAGGCCTAAGCCGTAAAAAACTGCTTTCACAGCGTTGGCAAGAGAGAAATCTTGAGTAATTCGATCAATAGTTTGCTTTCTAATAGCTAACATCAAGCCGCCAGCCAACATAATTGACAAGAACAGCAAAATCGTCGCCACCAAGTTGCCAACAAAAGTTTTTTCTGGCTGCATCGAAGTCCGCTCGACCGTTCGTCGTGACTTAATCTTGGCATTGGTGTGAACATCGGATCGAGCGGCTGAATAAGCCAACTCGCCATCAATTTCGCTATCACCACCGACGATTAAATCGCTAGTTTGGACCTCCACATTGCCGCCGTGCGAGCCGTACAAGTGAGTCTGAGCGGCGAACAGATAACTATTGCCGACCACCTGACCATGACTAGTGACTGACCCAGCAAAAGCATGTAATTCAGAGTTTAATTTGGCATCCTTGTCGATCGTCACAGAATTAGCACCTAAAGAGACGTTACCGTTGATGACTGCCTTATCGCCAAGCTTCACGCTGTTACCAGCCGATCGTACATCACCTTCGACATGAGCGTTGATAGTCAAATTAGCAGCCCCACAAATCAAATCCCCTTTGACCGTTCCTTGAATTTCAACGTCGCCGCCAGCGCAGTATAAATCACCACCAATTTGCTTGTTGATGATTAATTTCTCGCCATCGACTTGAGTTTCAAAAACTGAGTCAGGCTTATTAGCCGCCAAACGGACTTCCGTCTCGGCTTTGTCGTTAGGCTGCGCCGACACCAAAATCGAGTCGCCAACATTTGCCATCGTCAGCAGCAAGCCCAAGCCAAGCACCACTGTGCTAATTTTTGCTATTTTTTTAATTCGTAATTGTGATTTAGTCGCCATAATCCTCTCTTACTTTAATTCTTAACATCTCTATCATTATAACACGCTAAAAAATGACTGACGGGCTTTACCAACCGCCGCCACCGCCGCCGCCACCGCCGCCACCAGATGAGCCACCGCCACCCGAACCTGAGCCTGAGTCAGTGTATGAGCTCGCTGCGTCAACACTAGGCGCAAAACTATTCAAGCTATCAGCAAAACTATCCGCCGAAAACGGTCCAGTTCCGTAAAACCAAGTTGGCGTATACTCTGGGTTTTCTTGGTAAGCCACCTCCATGACTTTAGCCCATGATTTCTCCAGACCAAACATCACTGCATACGGCAAAACTCGCTCGTACAAGGCAACTTTGCCATCTTTACCTTTCAGTGCTCCAGTTTGGCTCTGCAAATAATCAATTCTTTCGGTTTCGGATAATTTAACGTAATCTTTCAAACCCTTGAGGTGATCTTTAGCCTCGGAACCTTTGAGGGTCAGTGGCCGCACCGCCACCACAAAGATAATTAGTACAAAAACCACCACTGCCAAGCCCGCAATTCGAGCGATGGTCACAAAATCCAACAACATGCTGAAATTAGGCAAAATCAACGGCACAAAAATCAACACCATCGCAGCCAGTAGCGTCAATACCGCCTTTTTGCGAGGCTGAGCGATGTCTTTGAAGTAGCCAAACTCCTTAGCTCGATCATAAGCTTGTTGATTAAATTTCTGCAAATTACCAGTCAGTGTACTGTTAGTCTTTGATGGATCAATAGTGAAAGTTTTTTCACTAGGAAAATTTATAAAATAGCGCAAAAATTGCTTTTCATTATCGGTCATGCCGCTATCAGTCAAAAATTCCAGCTTGTATTTAGGCTTACCCTTGAAACCAAACAGTCCTTTTTCGGCCTCGAGCTCATGAATAGAAATATTATGTCTAACCGCCAGGTCCAGCAGCGTCGAAGTGATCAAATTATGTGAAGTAATCAGCGTCGAATTGAGCGCGATATCCGACTGATTTTCAGGCGGCAAATATTGAATTGCGACTGGCTGATTAGTTTTGTCTGTCTTTGCTTGTTGTAAAAATCCCATAAACTCCCCTTAAAACATTAGTCCTTTTATCGCCAGCGCCACCACCGCTAATTGCAAACCGTTAAAAGCTAGCAAAATATTCTTAGCGTCTTGAGTATCTTCAAAATTAGTAAAAGTATCTTTTTTAAACGCTATTGCTACCGTCAAATTATGTCCCTTGCCTAACATGTCTTTAGTTTCTGTGGTCACCGTCAAGCTGCCATCTTGATTCGAAGTTCGATTCATCCGACATTTCTTGGCTGTCGAGCCTTGTGGCCCGGTGTAGCAAGCCTGGCCAGTACTTGGCAACAACTGATCCTTGAGATCGGCTGGAATGTGAATTCGAGACAAGACTTTATCGAAAGTTTGATGCCAATCATGGCCATTGATATCCCAGTACAATTCTTGAATATTAGAGTTATCATCAGGGGTGCTGATCACATTTTGCAGCCAGTATTTTATCTCATAGGTCACCTGCCCATGAACGTATTTATCGCCATCACCGATTTTGTAAGTCGTAAAACTATCGCCAATCGGGTTAACCACCGAACTGGTCTCGTACTTAGCTGGCTGGCCATCTTGAGTGATCGAATCTAGGCGAATACCGAGATTAGCTTTTTTGTATTTATTTGGCAAGTAGCGGTAAATCCCCCGATTTTGGTCAATATCTGGAAATTCAGCCACGATTCGCTCGGTAACCGCCATCGCACCGACGCCGTTGGCTTGGCGTTCGAGGTAATAGTCCGCCTCAAAACTAATGATTTTAAAATTTTGCACATTGGCGTGAGCACTTGGTGCCAAGCCAAGACTTAAGCCGACAGTAGCCAAGCCAATCAATAGACCGCAGGCTAAGGTTTTGTTTTTTAAAAATCTCTGCAACATTTGTCTCCTAAACTTTATGCTTTTCATTCAAGTTCTATTATAGCAGTTTGGAGTAAAATTTAACAAACTTTGGCTAATAATTTATTGCTGGCTGCTTCTGCTCCGCACCGTCAACCCCGCACCCGCCAGCACCATGATTGAACTGATGATAATCAGCGCTGGGTGGATTTGAGCACTAAAACCAGTGGCTGGAGCTTGTGGCTGTTGGTTGTGGGTGGTGGTTTCTGGAGCAGTGGTTGGTGGTGTGGTTGGAGTTTTAGGCTCGGCTTGGATCGTGAACTTACCTGACACTACTTCAATTGGTTGATCGGTATTGTCGGTTGACATTAGTTGGTAAGTGTAACTTCCAGCTGGAAGGCTGAATGAGGCTAGGTTTAGATCTAGAGCTTCGCCTGCAGCTAGGGTCATTTCTGGTTGACCTGAGTTGACTATTTGACCAGAAGAGTTTTTAATTACTAGATTGTAGATAACAGTATTAACAGCATCGTTAGTAATAGTCAAAGTTGGGGCTTGGGTTGGTGATGAAGTGATCGGCTCGACGGTAGCTTTGGGAATTGCCTTTTTCACCCAAGTCAGAGTGCTGTCTGGGAGCATATCGACTTGGTCGCAGGAAGTTAGAGCCTCGTAGGCAGCTTGTGGGTCTGAGCCATCATCGCCCGGGATAGTGAACCAGCCGCCACAGCCAGCATAGGCAACTTTGGGAGTTGGATCTGGATAGTAGCCTTCGGGGGTGGTGGTTTCGGTAAGGTAGAAATACTGATGATATGTCTTGCTACTGCCTATCTGGCCAAAGATCCACCAATGAGTTGGAATGTTCATGCTATAGAAATCATGATTACTATTTACATCACTATCTATTAACTGAGGGAAGTCACTCAACGACTGACAGCTCCAATCAGGGTCACCCCATCTCGTGCAAGACTGGCCCTCAACGGTATAGACACCGTCCAGTAGCCGTCCGTCCTCGTCAATTGACTGGAAATAGACTTGCCCTTCTGGAACATTGTAATTCGGCAAGCCCTTTAATAGGTCGTAAATTACCAAAGGCTGGTCACCAAAGACATGCCGGAGGCTGGCAATTGATTGAAGTGGAGTGAAATCAGTGATTTGATTGTGATCAACAAACAGCTTCTCTAAGCTAGTTAAGTCAGCTAGCGGTGACAAGTCAGAAATTTGATTATGAGATAGATAAACCCCATACAGATTAGTCAAATCAGACAATGGTGACAAGTTAGAAATATTATGACCTGAAAGATTTAATGTACTGAGATTAGTCGCCAGTTCAAGCCCTGTCAGATCAGTGATTTTATTAGCATCATCAGGATATGGCGCTTCAAGCGAGTAAAGATTAGACATTTCATCTGAGTAGACAGGAGTTGTAACATCGCCCCTACCTAGCTCCCGATTGATAGCTCGTAATAAGTTTTCGTCAGGGATATTGACTGGCTCAACGTAAGTATAGCCATTAGTTAGAATGGCGGTTTGGCCGTCTTTATCAGTTATTTTGACGTCGACGACTCCTGGCGCATGGGCTGGCGTGGTGGCGGTGATTTGGGTGGCTGAATCGACAGTGAAACTAGTGGCTGGAGCTGTGCCGAACGAAACTGACTGGATGTTTGGTAGTTGAGGCAGAGTGACTAGTATAGGAGTGCTTTTGCTTGCATTATTCCAGCCATCGCCCAGTTGACCGGAGCTATCCGAGCCCCAGCAGTAGGCTTGCTGGTCGGAGCCGAGGGCGCAGGTGTGATAGGAGCCAGCTATAACTTGAGTCAAAGTCACACCAGCTGGGATCGCTCCTTGAGAGACAGCCACGGGGGTGGTGGTTTGGTTG
>CAYLXN010000001.1:82189-93973 GCA_964388235.1 uncultured Candidatus Saccharibacteria bacterium | reverse complement strand
TTAATCGCAATTCGCACATTATAGCGCCCCGCCAGCTCCTGCAACTTTGCCTGCAAACCAGCTTGCGTATTGCTAAATGACCACGTCCGCTGAACTGTCGACGGCACATCAAGCATCTTCAAATTCAGCTTAACTTCTGACGAGTAAGCAAACAACGCCGACTCAAGCTGCTGTCGAAAATCCGCTTGGTCAATCTGCGTCCCAACTGCGCCCGTCACTCGTGACTGTTCGCGCCCATCGACCATCTTGATAATCGTCGGTGAAGTCGGCCGGCCGACTCGCTGATTCAAGTATTTCAAATATTCGCCTACTTTGGCTGAATTAATCGCCACCGTCGTCTGTTTAACTTCATTTTCACCCAGTTTCAGCCAGCTAACAATTTCCGCTTCCGTCGGCACAAAAGATCGCGCCTGATCAACAGTCCAGATGGTAATTTTCTTTGATTTCGCCAATTCAACCTGCGCAATCACATCCTGAAGGTCTTCAGCCGTTTTAGCTGGCTTGATCGCCTCAGGTGTAACTTTCAGCGCCTGGTCCAAAGTCAACAATTTAAACTCCAAATTCTGAATTTGCTTTATCAAAGCTTTTTGATCCAGCCTCTGTCCAGCCTTAGCCTCCGTAGCTTGAATTTTTTCACCCGCCACCAATTTGATATTCGAATTAACTGGCGCTTTATCGTATTTTTTGGCTAATTTTTTGACCTGCGCCTCTAAAATTTGCTGGTTAAAAGTCACTGTTGCTACTTCAACTTTAGGCTCTTGCCGCCAAATCGAAAACGGAATATAGCGAGCTTCATCTGGATAATTAAATAAATTCTGCCGGATCAACGACAAATCCAAACTAGCCCCCAAATCAGTCAATTTGATCTTCTCTGGTGGATTTTCCGCCACCGCCAACTCAATTTCGGCTTCTTTAAACCAATTCATCAAGTCAAATTCTAGCTGATCCAGCTTCTTGCCACTGACCGCCTGACCATTAATTTCCGCCCCTGGCAACGCCAAATCGCGCGGATAATTAAACTGATAAATTACTTGTCCGACCAGCCCCGCCATCACCAACAACAAAAGCCCCACCAAAGCGATTCTTAATCGCCGACGAGGCTTTTTAATTGTTTGCTCTTCTTGATTAGTGGTTGACGCCACCGAAACTTGCCCTGGCACCGACACCGCTTCTGGCGAAGTCAAATCGCCCTGAAGCCGCCCCCAGCCCGGCCGCTTCAAGCCATCTCGAATCTCCGCTCGAGTCCGAACCTGCCTAGCAGCCCGATCACCGCCTTGATTTTTGCCGTCTTCCACCCTGTTGTCTCATAAAATTATTTTTTGCGCTCGCGGTAAAGCCCAGTTTCCGTATCAACCGACACTTCATCGCCAACTTTGATGAAAGCTGGCACCTTGATCACCAAACCAGTCTCCAAGGTCGCATCTTTGAGCACACTCGAAGTCGTATCGCCCTTGACCACGTCCTCAGTATAGTCAACTTTCAAAAATAAGTTTTTAGGCAAAATTAAATTAATCACTCGACCGTCAAAAAATTGCAATTGCACATCCATCCCATCTTTGAGATATGGCACTTGATCACTAACAAACTCAGTCGCTAGCTCAAACTGATCATAAGTCGTCGGATTCATAAAATGCAACATCGAACCGTCATCGTACAGATACTGCACAGCTTGCATTTCCACTTCCGCCGCCGCAATCTTCTCTTGACCCTTGTAGGTCTTAGGGATCACCGAGCCGTCGATCAAGTTTTTCACCTTGACATTGACAATACTACCACCCCGCCCCATGACTTTTTGCGAATATTCGATCACCTGAAAAGGCTTGCCGTCGATTTCAATCACCGTGCCTTTTTTTAATTCTGTTGGTCCGTACATCTCTACCTCTCAACAAATGGCAACAAAGCCAGGTGACGAGCCCGTTTAATCGCCCGAGCTAGTGAATGTTGCTCCGTCTCTGTCAAACCAGTTCGCGATCGTGATTCGATCTGGCCATAGGCGTTGATATATTTCTCTAAAGTTTTAGTATCTTTATAATCAAAAACCTTGGCAACTATTTTCTTCGTTTTATCTTTTTCTGTCATAAATTCTCCTGTAAATTATTAAAATGGAATATCTGAAAGGTCAATTTCTTCATCGTCATCTGCAATATCCGCTGGAACCTCTTGATCAGCAGCTGGGGCTTTTGGCTTGGCTGGAGCCTGCTGTGGCGCGCCACCTTCTCCAGTTTGCTGTCCACCGGCTGAATCAAGAAAAGTCACATCATTGGCCACCACTTCGATTCGAGATCGATTCTGACCATCTTGCTCCCAGCGACGCTGCGTTAAGCGCCCCTGCACCAAGCAACGGCGACCTTTTGTCAAATATTGATTGACTAATTCCGCCAAACGCTCCCAAGCGACAATTTCAAAGAAATCAGCTTCCTCTGATTGCCCAAACCGATCAACCGCCAGCCCAAAATTAACCACCGATTTACCACCTGGAGTGGTTCGCAGTTCTGGATCACGGGTCAATCGTCCCATTAAGATTACCTGATTTATACTTTTTGCCATGACTTGCCTTTCGTTATAAATTATTTTTCTGCTGCTTCTTGAGCTTGCAATTTCGCTAATTTTGGATCAACCCCAACCAACAAATAGCGCAACACCTGATCGTTAATATTCAAACTATTGCTAATTTTGGCTGGTGCTTCGGCTGGTAAATCAGCTTCAAAATACACATACACCCCAAAATCCTGCTTGCGAATTGGGTAAGCTAAGCGCTTTTTGCCCCACAAATCAGTTTTGGTGATTTCGCCGCCGTTGTCAGTGACTAAGGCGGATAAGTTTTTAGTGGTAGTTTCGATGTCCGCATCAACATCTGGATGAACTACAACTGTTAGTTCATAAGGTTTCATACTCCCTTGGAATCCTTTCTTGGATGCTCAGCATTTCAATCTGAGCTTGAGTTAATATTACCTTTTAATTATACCAATTAATCGCCCCATCTGCAAGCTCCGCTCACAAACTCTAATCATTCTTTCAATAAATTCATTCTAGGTTAATTTTCGCCAAATAAAAAAGGGCTCAGTTCGAGCCCTTTGAAAGACTAATTTTCTTCCACTCCTTTATTACCACCTCCTCCAACTAATATAGATTAGCCAGTTGTTACCTTCTTCCGTTGAGTCAGAGTCAAAGCGCGCTCTCTCTCCGAAAAAACGACTAGACTTAATATTGGTCTTAAAACCATCTCGACAAAATAAACCAAAGGCTAAATAAAATGAGTTATTTTTCAATTATTCCAAATCATCCAAGCTAGAAATCAGCACCTCTCGCGGACGAGAGCCGTCCTTAGGGCCAACAATTCCACTCTGTTCAAGATCATCCATGATCGCCCCAGCTCGAGAAAAACCGATCCTCAGTCGCCGCTGCAAGAAAGTCGTGCTCGCTTGACCAGTCGAAACCACAATCTCTGCCGCTTGATCAAATAGTGCATCCCGACTGCCTGGGTCACCAGCTTCAATCACGCCACTACCACCAATCACCACCTCTTGAGCTACAACCTCTTCGTTATACTCAACTGGCCGCTGGTTACGCAAGAAATCAGTCACTTTATGCACCTCTTCGTCCGCTACAAATGCCCCCTGAATACGCCGCGGCTTATTCATCCGCGTCGTCATCAGCAGCATATCACCATTGCCCAGCAGTTTTTCTGCCCCTGCCTTATCTAAAATCGTTTTCGAGTCAATCTGTGACGCCACTGTAAAAGCAATCCTCGAAGGCACGTTCGCCTTGATCAACCCTGTCACCACATCAACACTTGGCCGCTGAGTTGCCAACACCAGATGAATCCCCACCGCTCGAGCCTTTTGGGCAATCTTCACCACCAGCGACTCAACATCACGTTTGGCCATCATCATCAGATCCGCCATCTCATCAATCACAATCACAATATACGGCATTGCCCCATCATTGTGCTGCTGTACGTTTCCTTCTTTATCCTCAATTTCCACCGTCTGATTCGACTTCGACACATATTGATTGTAGCTATCAATGTTCTTCTTGTTGCACTCCGCCAACAGCGTATAGCGGCGCTCCATTTCATTAACCGCCCATTTCAAGGCTGAAATCGTCTTATTTGGTTCGGTAATAATCGGCGTCAACAGATGCGGGATATCTTTGTAAGCAGTCATTTCTACCTGCTTTGGATCAACCAAAATCAATCGCATATCACTCGGGCTATTACGATAAAGTAAGCTAATTAGCAACGTATTAATCATCACCGACTTACCAGAGCCCGTCTGACCAGCCACCAGCAAGTGCGGCATACTATTCAAATCTTCCACCACCGGCCTGCCCGAGACGTCCTTGCCGATCGCAAAGTTTAGCTTCGCCTGAGCCTTGTTCCATTCATCTGACTCCAGCACTCCCCGCAACCGAACGTCCGCCGCCTTAATATTCGGCACCTCAATACCCACCGCCCGCTTTCCTGGGATCGGTGCTTCAATTCGCAGACTTTGAGCCGCTAAGTTCAGCGCAATATTCGTCTCCAGCGCCGCAATTCGAGTCAATTTCACCCCACTCTGAGGCGACAGCGTATACTGAGTCACTTTCGGACCAACATTTGCCCCTGTCATATCGACTTCGATCCCAAATTCATGCAAAGTTTTCTGGATAATTTCCGCATTTGCCTTAATATCCCCAGTGTCCGCTGGCGATTGCTTCGATTCTAGCATGTTAACAGGTGGTATTTTCCAATTCGGATCACGCACCGACACCAAAGCCAGCTTGTTTTCCCCAGTTTTAGGTGCAGCATTAATTTTTAATTCAGCCGCTGGTTTCTTAGCTCGTTTTGAATCAAAAGTTGGTACACCTTCGACCAATTGAAAATCAGAAGTTGTCGCTTTATCGGCCACGGTTTTATCTTTTAGGCTTGGTAATTTAAATTTCGTCTTCAAGCCAGATTCTTGGTCAAACTCCTCAGTTTTGAATAAGTTTTTTATCGATTCAAACACCGCGTGCGGTGAAATTCTAAACATGAAAATCAGCGTGATAAAAATGAACAATAAGTACACAAAAACCGCAATGCTCGAGCTAACCATCGTCAACAGCAAATCCGTCAACCCGTCGCCGACAAACCCACCCGCTGAGTGATCCACTCGATTGATTGTCAAGCCAAACAACCCACTCGCCAAAACCACCAGCACCAACGACGCAATCCAAACCACGGTTGGTAGTTTGTTGTTTTCCGCCTGAAAAATACTAATCGCCAGATAAATCAACACCAGTGGTACAATCAACACCCCGTAACCAATAATTTTCATCAATAAATCGTGCGCCCCCTCAAGCAGCGGGCCTCCAGCGTTAAACCAATTGACCACCAGCAAAATCGCCATCGCCAACATCATCACCGCCCCAACCTGCGCCCAAAAGCCAGTCGGCAGGCTATAAGTCGGCTTAGTAGCCTTCTTTTTCCCTGATTTTTTCTTTGCCATAGTTATATTATACTACATTTGACGACTCTTGGCTGAGTAAACATCACCTCAATTCAAAATCGCCATTTCACTAATTTTTGCCAAAATAAATAGGAGCCATTTCAGACTCCTCTTTGCTCCCTCCATAAATAAAGTCATCATTTTCACCACCTTTCTATTGTTCTTCCCTCTCGAATACTTAGCAATCTCCAGTTTCTATAAATATAAAGCGTCAACAAAATAAACGCCATACCTATAAACACCAGAGCTATTGTCATAAACCTCCATTCCAGTCCAGACAGTAAAAATACAGCTAGACCAGAAACAATTAACGATGCGTCGGCAGACACAAACCGAACGCTCAACACGTCTTTGCTGAATAGTAGGGCGGAACCTTTTCCTACCAGTAGTGTAAAAAACAAAACTGCAGCTAAAACTAAAACTAATTTAATCATAATATACCCTCCTTTGGGTTTTGGTTGTTTCCGATAACTTTAGCCTACAACATGTTGTTTCCGATAACTTTATCTACAACGTACTTATTAATCCCTCCTTCCACATTAATATTCTGTTATTATAGCAGATTCTTTTATAAAATGCAAGTCTTTTTGGCAATTTCACCATTAATTCCCATTTTTACCACCAGCAGGCAGCCTAAATATCACTAAAATCATACGGATTGCCATCCCGCACCGCCAAGCTATAGCCTCGCCCCGGATTCGGCACCCAATGAAACAAATGGTCCCGCCCCTCGGGGAAAAGATCGTGCATGATCGTCGCAATCACCCCGCCATGGCAGACGATCACCACATTTTCGGCCAGTTTATCCTTGTCGATAATCGTTTCCAACCCGTCCACCACCCGATTCCTAAATTCCAAAATACTTTCTCCTTGAGGCGGTGAAGCTCTTCACCGTCAAGCTCATAAGAGAAAAATTTTTCTCCCTTGATAGAAAAGACAACACTGTCTTTTCCTTTGCCAAAGTTTAAATCAATTTTTTTCATACAACCTCCTTCAGCCCATCACTGGGCTGCCACTGTTTGATCAAGGGCCGTTGGTCGCCCGAAATTAGGAGATTATAGCCTCCTGTTTCGATCTAAAAATAACTTTCAGACCTAAGCAGAAGACCATAATTTATGAAAATTTAAAACGACAGAAGCAATAGAACATCGAAGTCGTAAATTATAGCTTGTTTTTAATGTACCATCGTTCGTGATTCGGTTTTCTTGTCCCCACCTCCCCGAACGTTGACTACATTCTATCATGTTATTGCTTTTTTGTCAATATAATTACGTCTTTAAGTTACCCTAACAGGGAAAAAATTACCCAAAAAACTGTCGAAACGATCTCGACAAAATTATTTATGCCTGCTATAATTAACCTATGGAAATAGAAATTTTGCGTAAAATTGGTTTATCTGATAGCCAAGCTAAAGCTTATTTGACTTTAGTAAATAAAGGTGCGATGACGCCAGTTGAGATTGCCGCCAACATAGATGAGTCACGAACCAATGGCTACTCGATCGCTGAACGCCTAATCGAATTAGGCCTAGCTCGCAAACTTGACCAAAAGAAAATTATTATCGAGGCCGAAAACCCAACTAAAATCCGCAGCTTGATCACCGCTCGCCAACAGGAGCTCAAAAACACCAACAGCCAACTGACAAGCGTTCTGCCGACGCTACTTTCTAAATTTCGGCTGACCAGCGACCAACCAGGAGTAGTCACCGCCAATGGCAAACAAGCCCTAATTCTCGTTTACGACGAAATTATCGCTAGTCAAACAAAAGAAATCTTAATTTTTCCAGCCCCAAATGATCATCAAAACCCAGAAATTAGCAAACTTATTAACCGTCAAATAGACCGCCAGCGTCAAGCGGGCATCAAATCTTTAGCGTTGGTTTCGGCTAAAGAATACGACCAAATTAAGCCGCTTGAAGATGATTATCTTGAGGTCCACAAAAGACCGGATGATCCTGCTTTTGCCGCCCAAATCATCATTTTTAAGAATATTGTCATTTCCAGCGTGTTTAAAGATGGCGACGTTCTCAGCACGATCATCACCAGCCCTGAAATGGCTCAAACCCTACGCAGCGTCTTCTTCTTGATCTGGAATAACAGTTGTTGATTGCTCAAGTTTTGGTAATTTCAATTTCGCCGCAAATTGATTAACTAAAAGCCCAAAATCGGCCGCCGAGAAATCTTGGCGAGCCGCGAAAGCCTCGCGCACATGATGACCATTTTCGGTCTGCCCCAATAATTGCTCACCTTGGGATAGCGTTTCTGCCACCAACGAACCGATCTTCAGAGGCTCGTCTTGATTTTTGGTCTGACCAATGTCCAGCGACAACCCAAAATCATCGTAATCCAAGCGAAAACTCAAACGACGCTCCTTTTGGCCGCTCGCCTGTTCGGGGATTAATTCTCGCGGCACTTTAACCGTAAAACCAATTCGCTGCCCCAAACCTGAGTCTGTAGGCCTTGGGCGAAGAGTCATTGCCACGTCATTATCTGATTTGAGCGTCAAAAAGCCAGCTTCAAATTGCGAACTAGTTAAATCCGTGGTGTCTATTAGATTTTTCTCCAAAGCTTGGCTGATCTGATTAGTCGCAAAATTTAACACCTCAAGCACTTCAGTGGCTTGCTGTTTATCCGACTCAAGCGTAGTCTGATCGTCCAAAATCGCCAAAACTTCCGTTGTCCGCTTAACCCAAGCCTGACCAACTTCGTGCGACAAATCGAGATTATCACCCTGAAAATAGGCCGCGATCTGCTCTGAAGCCAGTCGGATACCGTTCAAATTTTCAAATACTTTATCGGCGTCATGTCGACTTTCGGCAATATTTAGCAACCGATCAGCAAAATCATCACCAAATTCAAGCGACTGGGCGATATTTACCAGTGTTTCGGTATTAAACTTTTGAATTGCTGTCATTTGGTCTGGGGTCGCTCGATTCAGAAGTTGAACTATCAAAACTTGATTTTCCAAGCTGAATTGGTCCAATCGCTCACCCAGAGCCTGCTCAAGAGCCAACCTAGATTCTAAAACACAACCCGTTTGAAAAAACAAATTTTGAGCCTGCAGTTTCTGCTCTTCGATATAATTAGGAAGAACCTTATTCAAAACATCTGTTAATTCAACAGCTTTCACGCTATCTGGATTTTCAGGATCAGCAGAAGACAGATCGTACAACTGCACCAATCGCCCAGTTTCTTCAAAAAAGCCAATCGTTTGCGCATCCATTTGAATCGGTGAATAATTAAATCCGCAACCAACAATATCCTTGTAATCAACTTTTTCAAAATTTATAAATGAATTATAGAAAACATCACGCTCTCGAGGGTCGTTGACTAGCTCTTTTTTGCTGGTGGCCATTTCGCCTATAGCTTGCATTTTGAAGTTAAACGGATCAACTTTTTGCGCAATCTGCTCATCGTCCATAGCAAAAGCTAACCGATAAACTCGATTATCCAGAGAAAAAATATTGCCTGAGGCTAAACTCAGTAAGATTTCCTTATCTAACTTTATTTTTTCAATATCGAGTCGCCCGCCCTGTTGTCTTTGTTTTAAAGATTCGAGGAAAAAATTATATTCCGCCAAAAAGTCGATACTTTCTAGTCTCTCGGAAGACGTAAAATAATCACTCATCCCGCTTGGCAAATCCGAATCAATCTCGCTCGCCGCTTCGCGAATAATTTCTAGCTGTTGGCCGCTCAAGCGCTCAACAAAAAATTCCTCACCAGACTCCCTTGCTTGGTTTTGCTTCATCATAAATTCCGATAATTTGCTTAAAGGGTCGTTATTATAGGCTAACAAAGATTTTTTATAAATTTTAGCGATTTCTTGGGATAGAAAAGTTGGTGCCTCTGTCGCCACCAAGTCGAGTTTTTCTAGCGCCCTGCCGGACAGCACTTTATCAATAGTAAACTGATCAAAACCGGCAAAAGTTTCGTCGGTTTTACCCTGGCGATAATCAACAATAAAAGCTTCCGAGGGATGAGTCACGTACCTGCCCAAGGCGTAAGCATACAAAACTGCGTCAGTCTTGTTCACCTCAGCTAAATCGACGTCCAAAGCTGACTTTTCATTTAGAATTGAGGGTTTAATTTCGCGATCAGCCTGTTTCTCTTCCGATTGATAAAATTCATTATTATTCAAGCTTTTGGGGGTGGGTTTTTCCATAGATTTTTGTTTTAAATGATTATGCTTTTAATTATAGCAGGTTTTAGGTGAAAAATCAAGGTGGTTATATTTTATTTCACTTATTTTAACAACTGCTTCACAACCTGAAAATCATCGATTAGCGTCTGGCGCATACCGCCATTATAGAGGGCGGCCGCTGGATGATAAAGCGGCAAAATCAACCACTCCGAATGATCACCATTTGGCAAAATAATTTTCTTGTGCACTGGCTGACCGTGAACCTCAGATATTTTAGCTTTAGGCAAAAAATAACCCATACTGTGCCGCCCCAGTGTAGCGATAATCGTTGGCCGAATAATCGACAATTCCTTGAGTAGATATGGCAAAAATTCTTGTTTCTCCTCTGGTAGCGGATCGCGATTGTTCGGCGGGCGGTATTTGACAATATTAGTAATGTAAATATCCTGCCGCTCAAGCTCAACGCTAGCTAGCATTTGATCGAGGAATTTACCAGCCGCCCCAACGAACGGCACCCCCTGTTCGTCCTCACTCTTGCCTGGCGCCTCACCGATAAACACGATTTTAGCATCAGAATTGCCGACACCGAAAACTAACCGATTGGCAGTTTTAGCCAAAGCTGAACCGACACCATCATCGAGGATTTTTTGCCGAAGCTGATCGAGTTGCTGCTGAGCATCCATACTCTAAATATAATAACACTGTTTTTGATAAAAATCTCCCTCAAAATCAGCAAGCCCTATTCCATTATTGACTTTTTATAAAGTTTATGCTAAAATAAAGGTATTAGTTTATAAACATAAACAGCAAAAATAAAAAAGGAACATTATGGAAAAAACAAAAACCTCAAGAGGAAACATTATTAGAAACATCATCAGAAGAAGCATTAATTTTGCCATTCAATAACAGAAAAGATGAAATACTAGGGCAAAGAACTGAACATTTTAATGTCCTCAACCATACCGCAGCTAAAGCACTGGGCTACTTAGCGTCCAAAAACGCTCTTGAGAGGGAAATAACGGACTTAAACCAAAAGCAAGAAAAAGTCGGGGAAGATCGTAAAAAGATCAAAAAACAAAAGCTAAGCCCTGAAGGCGCTCGATTCTACACCAACAAATATGATCAAAAATCGAAAGAAATAGCCGACAATCTGGAGGAAAAAGAGACTAAACTAGCTAAACAATTAAAAGAAGCGCCTTACGAAAAACTATTCTTTTTGCAAGCTAGAGTCGAAAATTATATCAATAAACTAACCGACAATAATACTGAGGAGCGAATCAAATTGCTAGAGGCTGAATTAGATTGGGGGAAGGGGGCGCTTAGTTGTCAGGAGATTGTAGACGATATGAAAGAAGAACTTGCCACTATGAAAACTAAAGCTAGAGACCAAGAAACCATCGACTCCTATGACCACTTCATTAAACAGCAGTTGGCGGCTTTTGGTAAGCTTAATGAAAAGTTGAAGGCAGAAATTGCTCGAATCAAGACAGAAAAGCAAAAACAACAGACTAAAGATGTTGATGAAAAAGAAGATAAAGATAAAGCAAAAGAAGAGTCCGTTAATGAAAGTTTAAATCCCAAAACTAAGGAAAACAATAGTAAAAATGAAGAACAAACAACTATACACGTTGATGGGAACCGATTTAAAAAACTAGAGTTTAAACTGCATGGTAAATCACTAGAAAAAGAAATCAACGAAGAAAGAATTAAGGTCGAAGAAAGAGACAACCGTAAAAAATCTGGATCTAGTGAAAGACTAATTCACGCAATGATTAAAAAGTTTGGCCTCACCGAAAACGAAGGTCAAGTCGAAGCTGCCACTGTTTGGACACTAACTAAATTAGTCTACCCTAAAGAATATATAGAATCTAAAGGCAACCCATATCTAGCTGGCACACTGATTGGAAATTATGCCTATAAAGGCACTCAAGTTATATCCGAAGCCCTCAATGAAAAAAACTTAATCATTCAAGTAGCTGAATTAAAAGCTAGCGAAAGCGGACAAAAGCGAAACATGATGATATATACAGTCACACCAAGGGGATGTAAAATTAAAGAAGCCCTAGTGACATTAGACGACCAAAGGTACGGTATTAATAACTTGACCTTTAAAGAACTGGAACCGCCAGAAGTTATAACAGAAGAGCTTCATCAAGAGCAAATGACCGACGAAGAG
>CAYLXN010000001.1:0-82089 GCA_964388235.1 uncultured Candidatus Saccharibacteria bacterium | reverse complement strand
ACCGCCAGAAGTTATAACAGAAGAGCTTCATCAAGAGCAAATGACCGACGAAGAGCTAACTTCATCAGAAAGGAAGTCTGAGACTGAAATAGAGACTGAAGTAGAAACAAAAGAAGAACTGGAACCGTCAGAAACCACAACAGAAGAAGAATCTTACCAGGAGCAAATGACCGACGAAGAGGAAGTAGAGCAGTTAATTATGTTTAAATTTGATACTGGTGATGAGAAGCTAGATGGTTACTTCGAAGATCTTGCTGATTCAGAATTGCTTGGCAAAAACACCAAAGGCCCTCGAGTTCTTAAGCTACTAGTTAAAAAATTTGGTTACAATGTTGAACCTAAGAAAAAAGAAATTCTCAAAGCAATATCAGACTACCAACAATTCTTAAAACAAGCCGGATAAAAGCACTAAAATCGTACACGATTGGTTTATCAAAAAAAGCCCCGAACTGAATGGCTCGGGGCTTAATTTTGGCTTACAACAATTATTATTTAGGTTGTTCAACACCTTTCATGGTCAATTTGAGTCGGCCTTTATCGTCGATTTCGACTAGTTTGACCCGAACCAGTTGACCTTCGCTCAAGACGTCAGTCACCTTGTCGATCCGCTGATCAGCGATCTGTGAAATGTGAACCATGCCATCAACATGCGGCAAGATCTCGACAAAAGCGCCAAAATCTTTAATCGTCACTACTTTACCTTCGTAAATTTCGCCAACTTCTGGCTCAACTGTCAGCTTGCGGATCCAATCCAGCGCCTTGGCGATTGACGGCTCATCCGAGGAAGCAATAGTTACCAAACCGTCTTCAGCGATATCAATTTCAGTACCAGTTTCAGCGGTAATTTGCTGAATCGTCTCGCCACCTTTACCGATTAAGGTGCCAATTTTATCTGGATTAATCTTAATTTTCTCAATTCGAGGTGCATACGGGCTGAGATTTTTCTTTGGCGCAGCCAAGATGCTGACCATATGCTCCATAATCTTGTCACGACCTTGCTTTGAACGCAACAGCGCTGTCCTCAAGATGTCAATTGGCAAACCATGAACTTTCATATCCATCTGCACTGCGGTCACACCGCGCTCAGTACCAGTCACCTTGAAATCCATATCACCAGCAAAGTCTTCAGCGTCGGCAATATCGGTCAAAATATATGGTTCGCCCGATTCATCAAGCATCAGACCCATAGCGATCCCAGCCACTGGTCGCTTGATTGGCACACCAGCGTCCATCAACGCCAAACAACTCGAGCAAGTCGCCGCCATCGAGGTTGAGCCGTTTTGACTCATAATTTCAGTCACGCTGCGAATCGCATAAGGAAAGTCCTCTTCGCTTGGTAAAACTGGCGCCAAAGCTCGCTCCGCTAGATAGCCATGGCCAATTTCACGTCGTCCAGCTGAACCAAGTCGGCGGACTTCACCCACCGTATAACCAGGCGCATTGTAATGGTGCATGTAGCGACGCTTGGTATCGTTTTCTTCCATCGTGTCAACCATTTGAGAATAACTCAGCGGTGCTAGAGTGACAACGTTCATAGCTTGCGTTACGCCTCGCGTAAACAAACTTGAACCGTGAGCTCGTGGCAAGAAACCAACTTCACTTGACAGCGGTCGAACTTCGTCGACTGCCCGACCATCAGGCCGAACGCCTTCGTCAATAATCTGTTGACGAGCAAATTTATGGACCGTCAGAGTAAAAGCTTCATTGTATTCATTTTTAACTTCAGCGTAAGCTTCTTCGCCCAATTCCTGCTCGAAATGTTGATTCATTTCAGCACCAATTCGCTCAATTTCTTGATTATAATATGGATAAGGCTTGTGCACGTCAGCCGTCAATTTGTCGGCTGCCCACTCACCTACTTGCTGACTAATCGATTCGTCAGGCAAAACTAGCTCGTACTCAAGCGGCTTGACGCCAACTTTCTCTACCAACTGCTGCTGCAGTTCAATTGCTGGCTGAATATTCTCCAGCGCCCAAGCCATCGCGTCAGCGATCATTGACTCAGGAACTTCACCGGCTTCAGCCTCAACCATAGTAATGCCGGTCTTAATTCCAGCCGCTGTCAGATCGAGGTCGGCTTGCGCCTGCTCTTCGTCAGTCACAAAAGCCTTGAATTTACCATCTTTGTGCGCTACTCGCAAACCAGCCACTGGACCGTCAAACGGCACGCCAGTTAGCATCAAAGCACTTGAAGCGGCTACCATTGCCACCATATCTGGGCGGAAATTTGGGTCCATCGACAAAACTGTCGTCACCACCTGCACTTCTTGGCGGTAGCCTTTTGGAAATAGCGGTCGAATTGGCCGGTCGATAATTCGTCCCGACAAAATCGCCTGGTCGCTTGGTCGGCCTTCACGCTTAATAAACCGCGAGCCGCTGATTTTACCAGCAGCGTAAAATCGCTCTTCATAGTCGATCGACAGCGGGAAATAATCCATATTTGGATTGGCCGCGCCAACCATCACCGAACCTAAAACGACGGTGTCGCCATAAGTCACTAGCACGCTGCCAGTGGTTCGGAAGCCGACTCGGTTGACTTCCAATTTTAATTCTCGCCCCAGCCAATCAGTTGTGACCGCGACAATATCTTTTCCCAGAGGGTTGATAATCATACATCTCCTTTTCAACTTAAGTAACGGATGATTAATTTCCCCTAAAATCACTCAACCACCACTTAAGTTAGCTTAAATTATTAATATTTTTATTATAGCATATTTTAGTAATAATTTTAATTATAGCCGCCTCAGTGGCACTATCTTGATTTTATTTCATTTTCATGATATCGTATGGAAATAGTACTTTAAAAATAAGGAGGGGTTGATATGAAAGAATTCATAGTCAGACTATCAGAAGAAGGAGAAAAAAAAGAAATAAAAGAAATCAAGGCAGGAATAAATGAAAAAGTGGTGATCGAATTATCCAAAAGTGACTCTACTTTTTCTGGGCCACTTGGCAAAATAGGCTTGTCCATTTGGGAAATAAATGGTCGTATTTCTCAAGAAAAGGGGGTTTATTGGATTAACAAAGATAATCAATTTATCCTCTCTTTCCCTGAGGAAGATGGCTACAAGGTGGGAGATGAAGTTTGCCTCTATACTGTAGCCAAAAAGAGAGGAAGTGAATACTTCCCGCCAACCATCCCCGTAGCTAAGATTAGGATAAGACTGATCAAACCTACGGAAGATAAAGAGGTGATCTAATGAATCTCTTAGCTTACCCTAAAGTCAACATCTCCTCCAAAGAAAGAAGCATCTCTTTCGAGGAGCTGGGGTCGTCTAAAAGACTCCTGTTGAAATTAGAAAGAATCTTAAAGGGAGGGAAGTTAGAAGTAGCCACTTTTATCAGCAGTGATGCTGATGGCACTTTTGTCCTCCCCTTGTCGATCAAAGCAGGCAAGTACAACGCCTGCTTAAAAACACCAAAAAATGAAATTATTCATTTTTTCGTGTTAACCATAAACTAAAACACCCCATCAGGGGTGTTATTTTTATCTCAATTAGGAGATGAAAATAAGGCTACTTATTTACGTAGACCTAATTTGGTGATCGTCTGCTTGTAAGCGTCGTAGTCAACTTTTTCAAGATATTTGAGTAGTTTTTTGCGCTTACCAACAGCTTGGATCAACCCACGGCGGGCTTTTTGGTCTTGGTGGTTCTGATCGATATGATCGATCAAAGTCTTGATCTGATCAGTCAAAACTGCCACTTGAGCTTCTGGCGAGCCGACGTCGTCTTTGTGACGTTGAGTTTGCTCCATCACCTGTTGTTTGGTTTGTTTCTTTATCATTGGTCTATCTTACAATATCAAGTCCGAAAAATCAAGCTATTGAACTGGCCGAGCGTATTCCCAGTGCCAAGCTTCAGGATTACGGCCACCTGGTTCTGCCCACGGTGGATGGACCCAGCCGTATTGCGGAGCATTGTCTTTCATCCATTTATACTGTTCTGTACCAAAGTTATTTATGCCACCTGAAAAGTCGACTGCTAGTCCCCAACCATGATTTGAAGTACCTGGTACAGCACAAATACTGCCCTTAGCGCTGCGGCAAGCTACTTGCGCATCGTAACTGCGATAACTATCAGTTAAGGACATATCTTTACCGAACTTAGCTTTATAAGCTTCGTTAAGAGAACCTAAAGAAGCCGCGGCATCAGGATGTAACTTGTGATTAGTCTTAAATGGTATAGGTGCTAGCTTGTCAGGCGGGATTTGACCATTACTAAAACCACCCCAACCTGAATTTTGAGCTTGGTCAAGAGTGGCAGGGCCTGACGAGCCGGCAGCGGCAGCAGTAGCACCAGCCGCCCCACTAGTAAATTTCCTTGCCTCACCTTCTAGCTGGCACTCCTTGTCATCATCTAGCAGACATTGTGTTCGTTCATCAACAAAATACAAAGCAAATTTCTGCTTCTCTTCGGTGTCCAAAAGGCAACTACTACCATCATCCAACCATTCACCATCATCTGATTTCATACCATTAACATAGGGGTAAACTCCCCGATCAACACAGTTGCGCAAATAATCGTAAAGTGGGTTGTCCGATTTACCATCACTTTTCACTTCTTCAGGCCGAGTCAATAGATCGCACTGAATGTCGTTAGCAGTATCGCAAGTCGGATCAAATTCAGCCGAAGTATAATCAACTGGCATGACATACTTGTACCGAGGCGCTGGCTCGCCGCTACCCTTCAAAGCTACTTGATAAATAACCCCGTCTTGCTTCAAAGGTCTATTCGAAGAACTAATAATATTGGTTTCATCTACCACCTTACCATTGAGCTTTTTGCCACCATTAGAAATTTTGTATTGATCTGAGGCAGCATCATAAGTTGCTTGATAATGTCCATTTTTGGTATAGATAAAGTTGGCTACTGCATTTGGATCAAAATTAGCAGCTCCGCTTAGAGCTTCATTTGGCACGCCCTGAACAGGATTACAAAACGGATCAAGCGCAAACCGGTACTCACCGCTCGCGTCTTTCATTTCTGGGTCAGGACACTGCTCCAAAGCATTCATGACATTTTTTCGTAAAGCCACCGCTTCTTGAGCTTTAATAGCTGGCGTAACTGAACCAATCGATGCAAAACCCATATTCATAATAGCTGAAACAGCTGTCGTCAATGAAGCGGTCTTACCTAAATAAGGCATCGACTGGCTAAAAATACTACCAAGAAAAGTGTGCCGAGTCGAGAGGTCAAATGGACTTTTCTCTGATCGAATCATCTTACCTCGTTCAGCAATGTATTCTTCTTGCTTGATCAAAAAGGCTACGGCGGCTTTCTTGGTCATCAAACCATTACCGCCAGCCTGTGCCATTCCACTGAACGCTTTGCCTGCACCAGAGGCTAAGGCATTGCCCATGTCCTCACCCTTAGTAAAGCTACCTACTGGCAAGCCAGTTGCTTTTGCAAACATACTTTTACCCAACGCGGAAGCGGCTTGACCAACAAGACTATCCACTGCAACATCTACCAAAACGGCTACAAACCCTGCAATAGGCGAAGCAGCAGACAAAACAGAAACGCCCATACCAACCAAATTCATGACAGGATTAGAGCCTACATCAACGACAAAACCACAGGCATCGTTTAGCTTGTTTATCATACTAGCCCCCAGTAAAGCCTTGGCTTCAGCAAAGAAAGCAGCCGGAGCCCCCGTTGGAGCATTAACATGATTTAGTGCTGAGGCATCATTTTGGATATTTGAAGCCTCGCCTTTTTGAGCATAATTAAAACCATAAGAATCAAGACCGTTCTTAGTCAAGCTTAAACTGCCATTTGCATCAACCTTACCTTCACTAAAAGTTAAGTTATTACCAATAACACTAATCACCTCCTCCGAGGCTGTACCTAATCTAATTGTGTCAGTAAAAGCAAGGAAAGTCGCCGCATAGCGAGCGTACTTAATCGCTACCGCTAGACGAGCATCGGTCATTATTGTACTGAACGTACTATAGATTGAACACAGAGCCACGACTTTATCTCCAACACCCATAAGACCATCCAGCGTTTTCCCCCATTTGCCAGTAAAATCAGCACCTTGGTTTGGCCCAATAGTTTTATCACCCTGTTTCACCATATCGGTAATTTCAGTCTCTAGAGCTGATGCATCTTTCACCCCAGCATCAATGCCATCTTTAAGATTGGGGTCTAATTGAGATGTATCACCATCAATTTTTCCAGCTTTCAAGCCACCACCTGATTTGTCAGGATTAACCTGACTGTCAATCTGTTGGTCGATCCCCTCTCTTATACTTACAGCTTCATCCACAGGTGATTGACTCTGTCCACCTTGGTTGTTCTGTCCACCTTGATTATTGGTGCCTGTGCCGGAAGTGTTATTAGCATTGGGATCAGCCTTTTTATTCAGAGTTATTCCTAATCGACTTAATTTAAACTTAGTTGATAACTTGCTCGAAATTCGGTCGTACATTCCTCCGACCCAGCCTTTTTGAGCTTTGTGATTGGAATTTTTAATCGAATAATTGGTACCATTAATCACCTTCGAGTCAAAATCAACATCATTAGTAATTTTAGTTACTTGTTTGTTACGATCTGTAAATTCCATATCGGTAATAGTGCCAGCTCGATCAAGCTCAGTCCCAGCATCAGTAGTCTGAACTTCAATCGACTGCTTGCCATGGCGATCAACATCTTCCTTCGACATCGTATCAAAACGCTCTTTTTTACGCTTGGAATTTTCAATTTTTTCCTTTATCTTTGAAGCAAATTTATTTCTCTTCAAGGCTCCAGTACGATTATCAATCCCACTAGCTTGGGTATTAAACCGCTCTTCAAAGATCTCCGCTACCTGCATAATCGCACTTGAAGTAATGGTGGCCGGCGTGGCAATACCCAAAGCCGAAAACAGAATCGCAATCAAAATGCCAGTTGGGCCAAAGTTTTTTGCCCCACCTCGTGCATAATCAATCGCCCCCTTGGCAGCAGCAGCCTTCACCCCGCCACCGCCTGACTGAGATTTATCAGAATAATTAACTGCTGTTGAATCAGGCTTCTGAGGTGAATTTTCTAATTGGCGAGCTGTTTCAGTTGAATCACCCTGCTCGTCTAAGTTACCAGCCTCAGCTTCATCTTCAGAATCCCGCCCCTCAATATCAAAATTACCCGTCTTCGAGTCAAAAGCAAAATCTTTCTCGTAGCGCCTCGAACCTGGATTGTGAGCATCATTGGCGGCTTGGCTTTCTTTTTGCCTCAAGGCCGCTGCTTGCCGGGCTCGATAATCATCAAGATTAACTACATTATTAGGAGTCTGCGGCTGGTTTTTTCCCACCTCTTCCTTAGGATTATTATCCCCCGACACCACCCGTAATTTAGGCCGTTGCCTAAAATTATCATCTGACCAATCTTCTTGTGGTAATGCCATAATAGTTACGCTTATTATAGCAAGCTGAAACTAAAAATCAACTAATAACTGGATATCATCAACCCTAAAATCGCCAACTTCTAGCCGCCTCAATTCGCTCAGATAACCACCTGAAGCCAAATTACGACCCAAATCAACCGCCAAACTGCGAATATAAGTCCCTGACGAGACTTTGACTTTTAGCTGCAAATTCGGGTAATTATAATTAATAATTTCCAACTGATAAATCTCAACCTGCCGTTTCGGCATTTCCACAGTCGCCCCTGCCCGAGCCAATTTATAGGCTCGCTGGCCATTAATTTTAATCGCACTGAAACTGGGCGGTTGTTGCTCAATTTTACCCTTAAAATTCTCAATCACCGCCTCAATTTGCTTAATCGACGGCTGATTGCGAGCAATTAACTTTTGTCGCCCCTCAAGATCATAAGTTGTCGTTTGGCTACCTAAAACGATATTAGCTAGATAGGTTTTATCAAGTTTCGAGTACTGCTGAGCCTGTTTACAATAATCTCCAACTACCAATAGCATCAAGCCGCTAGCAAACGGATCCAGCGTACCCGTATGGCCAACTTTTATCTTACGATCGTATTGTTGGCGCAGAAGAAACCTGACCTTGGCCACCACCCCAAAACTCGAGATGCCGGACGGTTTATCGACAGCAATTAGGCCATTGTCAGGTAACTGCATTTTATTCAGGGATAACAAATTGTGAGCTGTCAGGGTCAGGCTGTGGATAAATTGATGGTGTGGCGATTGAGCCGCTTGACATTTGACCACCGCCTAAGACTTCGCTAGCTGCCTTACTATCAGCTAAAAACGGATTGGTGTCAACAGATTGAGGCTTGGGCTGGGGCTGGACGGTTTGCCCAGCTTGAGCTGCTAGAGCTGGCTGATCAATCTGGTTAGCTTGCTCAGTTGGAGGCTGATTCATTTGATCAACCAGTTGGTTAAATGGATTGGGTTGAGATTGAGAAGTTGCTGATTCTAAGCCATCAAAAGTTGGCGGCATTGGCGGCATGGCTGGATTATTCGGATCAAATGTTGGTGGCATTGGCGGCATTGGTACTTCAGTTGGTGCAGCAGCTGGTGGATTAGCGACCGGCTGAGTAAATTGGTCGATTGGTGGGTTGATTGCTTCGGGGGCTAGCGCCGCCTGTTGTCCCGCAAAATTTGGCACTTCTACCACTGGTTGATTAGCCGCCGGTGTGGTATATTTTTGTTCTGAAGCTTCGAGCTGCTTCTGCAACCGATCGGTTAGCTGATCAGCTTGGGCATTCAGCTCTTGAGCAGCTTGATTGGGGTCAATCTTTTCATCGCTAGCAGCAACAATTGGCACTGGACTAATGTTTTGTTCGATTGGAGCTGGTTGGCTAGCCACCATTTCCCCTAAGGGGTTGATTTCAGGCGCCATTGGTGGTGCTAACGGAGCCATGACAGGCTCTGATTGCAGCGATTGAACTGGCGGCTGAGTTGCTGGAACTGGCTCAACTACTTCTGGTTGCGGCGAAAAATCTGGTTCAAGTTGATCAACTTTTAATTCTTGGTGTTTTAATTTAGCCACTAAATCGTCAGCTGTTTGGTTGCGCTTCGTTTCAATATACTCTCGCGAATATTCATCCAAATCAGTGAAATTCTTGTTGCCTTCTGATGCCATGCGAGCCAAAGCTTTTTCATTCTCGGTTAGTTTAGCTGGGTCAATATCTTTAGTTTTTGGGGGTTCTTCTGAGGTTGTTTTGGCCTCAACTGGTTTAATTTCTGATTTAGCGTCAGCCTGCTTAACTTCTTCCTTCGGCGATGACTTCTGCTGTTGCTTAATATTCAACACTCCCTTCTCGGCTTTTTTGGGAGCTGGCGTTTTGTCAACTGATTTGTTGTCTGAATTCTTATTAGACTTATCGACTTGCGATTTTTGGTTATTATTTTTCGAAGCATTGTCATTATCAGCTTCGACTTCTGATGATTGATCTTGCTTCTTATCTAATCGCAAACTAACCTGATTTTGCGGACCTTGTTTATCAGTCCTTAAACCAGTTTTCTTCTTTCGGCCACCACTGGCTAATTGATTAGCGATTAACTGTTGATTAGCACCCGCCTTCATCAGCTCAGCTGCCAAAGTCATAATTTCCGCGTTGGTTTTATTGTTACTAAATCGATTGGTAGTAGCCACTAAACCAGTGAGTAGAGCGTTGGCTACTTGCTTATCCATGGCCGATTCATAATCTTGGTTATTTTCCTCACCTGCATCAATCAAGCTTGGCAAAGTCGCGATCAATTGCGCGTACGAAGCCGCCTTGGCATCGTGCCAATTATCAGTTCCTAGATTACTGGTTTGGTTGCCAATACTAATCGCGAACACCGCCGCGTCATGCAAAATTCGGCCATGCGAACGCAAAGCCTGATCTAGTTGATCTTGACTACTCACCCCAACGGCAATTACCATATCGACATTATAATCACCCTGACTAAATTCTAAATCTTTAGAGGTAATCACGGTGTTATTCGGAGTAATAAAAATCCGCACCATGTCATCAACTACTTTGTAGCGCAAGTAGTCAGCCTTTTTCGGATCCAGTGAAATGATAAAATCACGCAAGCCATCAGCGTTCTTGTCAAAAGTTTTTTCTGGCTTCAAAAACGACAATACATCAGGAATCTCGCCGCTAAACACCGCTACTGCCCGACGATCATTTTTGTTTAACATCAATGTTAAACCTAAAGCTGCCGACAATTCATCGACGCTTGGATTGCTACTAACCGCCACTAAAATATTATTAGCTTGCTTGGCTTGTTCAATTAATTTTGAGCGTTGTGCGTTTTCATCCATGGCTTGTTCCTGTTTTTAGATTTGTTTTTTGTTTTTAAATTGGTATGTATCTTACTGTAGCAAAAAAGTTTTGTTTTGTCAAGTAGCTTGTGCTTAATTTTACACCTCAAGCAGTAATGGGCTTTACATTTTAGAGTTTTGGGGTATAATTACTTTCAGTCAAATTTAATTATATAAAGTTTTAACGGAAGGTAAAAATGCCAATTATCAAATCAGCTACTAAACGCATGCGACAAGCCAACAAAAGACGCGATCACAATCGTGAACTCAAGAGAGAGTTGCGAGCTGTAATTAAGAATTTCACCACTAAACCCACTCAAGAAGGCCTAGCCACTGCTCAAAGTCAAATTGACAAGGCAGTCAAGAAAGGTTTATTGAAATTAAACACAGCTAGTCGCAAAAAAGCCAGCTTATCCAAGATTGCTAAAGCTAATAACGTCAAACTAGCCACAGCTACCAAAGCCAAAGCGACTGCGACTAAGCCAGTTAAAAAAGCTCCAGCCAAAAAAGCCACTCCTGAAAAATCTGCCACCAAGGCTCCAGCTAAAAAACCCGCTGTCAAAAAAGCGCCAGCTAAAAAAGCTACTAAATAATATTTTAGAATCAAAAAAACACCCGACTCGACTCGGGTGTTTTATTTTTTCAAGTCCAGTACTAACTGCCACAAACCCGTATTAATCAATTCCCACGGCTCAGCCTTAAGTGATTTAGTTTGCTGATCGATTGCTGTCAAGCTATTGATTAAAAGCTTTACTTGTCGCCAATTAACCTGCTGTGCCCGCTGCCACAGTTGCTTGACCGCAAACGGATGTAACCCC
Source organism: uncultured Candidatus Saccharibacteria bacterium (assembly GCA_964388235.1). Taxonomy (GTDB): domain Bacteria; phylum Patescibacteriota; class Saccharimonadia; order Saccharimonadales; family Saccharimonadaceae; genus CAYLXN01. The sequence continues at coordinate 71,064 of CAYLXN010000001.1, read as the reverse complement.
AATTCTGCTTGCGCCTGCGACAGACTGTTGGCGGCTTTGACAGCGGCCAAGTTAACTGCCTGGCTAGTAATTAAACCTAGAAATCGCGGCGCCACTTCTCCAGACTGTCTCAAGGCGGTCAGGTCTCGCTCCAAAATTAACAAATCGCCCGACCATAAATGATCAAAAATCTTAAACGCCACCGCCTCTGGCTTTTGATCAATATAGGTTTCAATTTGCTGGTCAGTCACTGCCTGCCCCAAGCAAGCCAGCTTTTTCACCGCTGCCACTTGCTGCCAAGGATCAGCCCCAACTCGCTGCCAAATCAGCCCCGCCTGCTTAGATGACAGCTCGAGTTTTAATTTCTCCGCTTGCGTAATAATAAAATCTTTAGCCGCCACTTCGTCGTAATCTTTTGGTAATTTAAACTGACTTAAAACACCAGCCTGATTCACTGTTTTCGCAAACTTAGTCCGCATATCAATCTCTTCTTCTTCATCAATCAACACCAAATCTTGATCAGCTTGCAGTTGCTCAAACAAATCGAGCCCAACCTGACGCAAATCAGCATTTTTCGACAAATTTTTAATTACAATCAGCCTTTTTTCAGCGAACAGATCTTGCTTCGAAAGCTCTAAACGAAATTGATCAGCAGTTAAATTATCAATAGCCAGTCTTTGAATTGGCAACTTAAATTCCCGACTCAAATCATGAATTTTTTGATCTCTTAAAAACCCGTGATCGCCAGCTACCACCAACAACATTAGTCATTTTTTGGCTGACAAACAGGACAAAAATGCGTGCCTCGGCCAGCCACCTTTATTTTAGCGATCGGCTGGCCGCAAACTCGGCACGGCTGACCAGTTCGACCATAAACAAACGCGTAATCTAAATAATCACCGCGCTCACCTTTGGCGTCAACATAATTCCGACTCGAAGACCCACCTTCGTCAATTCCTTTTTGCAAAACAGTTTTAATCGCTCCATGCAGTGCTGTCAACTGCTCGTCTGTCAGTTGCTCAACCAACGTCTCGGGGTGAATTCGCGCCACAAACAAACTTTCATCAGCATAAATATTACCTACTCCCGCCACCACCGATTGATCGAGAATCGCAGGTTTGATTTTAGAGCGAGCGCGCCGCCGAATTCGAGCAATAAATTGTTCAGCCGTCCAGTCGTCCTCAAGCGGCTCTGGTCCCAGTTTTTGGATAAATGGCAAATTATCAACTTCCACCGTCGGCAATAATTTGATCCAACCAAATTTACGCTGATCATTAAAAAATAACTTCGTCCCGTCAGTAAAATTAAAAATCACTCGCGTTGATCGATCTGGCAAATCACCAATCAAGCTATCAGTCGGATGACCAGCACCATAATTCTGACTCAAATCAGTCGGATCACGATAAACCAACTGGCCCGTCATCTTCAAGTGCGTCACCAAACTATAATCCGAATTCAGATTAGTAATAATCGATTTGCCGCGCCGATGAAGTTGCTTAACTTTAGCCCCAACCAAAAACGCCTCGACATCAGTTTCTGAATTAGGAAAACTCTTGGCTGTGTCAGATTTAACTTTGGCAAATTGCTTGCCAATGATCAATTGACCCAAGCCTCGCTTGACAGTTTCAACCTCTGGTAGTTCTGGCATTAGAAATTAATCTTAGCTTCTTTTAATAGCGCGCTAGCATCAGGAATCTGTTTCATGAATAAGCTGCGAATTTGCTCCGATGAAGCTCTGAACGACCCCGGTGAACCCTTGCAGGTTGAAGTCCACAGGTGATAATTAGACGCACCGTTATTAGTTAAATCAAATTCAATCAGCCTACCAGCCGCACACACCCCACGCGTGTCGTCGTCGGCGCCTTCTAGCGGATTAGCGTTCACCATCTGTGCTTTGTCTAGCGCGTAGACAAATTCCTCATAAGCCGCAGTGTTATTGGTGTAATCTTTGCTATTAATAACTGCCCCCAAGTAACCCTCATAAGTTACCATTCGACGCTCGTTCGGTTTGATAGTAAGTTGGTAGGTTTTAAAAGTCTCATCAGCGGTAATCGGACCACGCACCGTCATGGTTGTGCCTCGACTAACTTCCGCCGACAGCAAAGCTTCTCGCGCAACCGAAATTTGCGACTGAGTATTTTCTTTCTTGCCAGGCTTAAAAATCGCTCGCCCCAATAGCCAAATCGCAAACAGTGCGATTAGTGACACAACAATAATTAAAACAACTGGTACAATCCGCTTAATTTTCTCTTTTTTCATAACTTAATAATAAACACTTAATCCTATCTTGTCAATTTTCACAATCTGGAAGTTTACAATTCTTGCCAAGTTTGACCAGATTTGATTTCCACGGCTAGCTTCACGCCTAATTGTGGATAAATATTAATCATTGTCTCGGTGACCAACTGGCGAATCTCGGCTTCGTCTTCTGGCTTGATTTCCAGCAAAATCGAGTCATGAATCTGCAAAATCTGCTCTGCTCCGTCAAATTTCGCTAATTGCTGTTCAACTTTTATCATTGCCATTTTCATTAGGTCAGCGCCCGTCCCCTGAAACGGCATATTAACCACCGCCCGCTTAGCCGCCTCTCGCACTTGAAAATTACTACTATCGATGTCTGGCGCTGGTCGACGCCTACCGAAGTAAGTCTCGACGTAGCCATCAGTTTTGGCTTGATTAAAAATCTGATCCATCTTCTGGCGTAATTTATGCCGAACTTCAAAATAACGCTCAATCAACTGCTTGCTTTCAGCATAACTCAAGCCCGTAGTTTGCGACAAGTTACGCGGCCCCGCCCCATAAAGAATGCTAAAATTAACCGTCTTGGCAATCCGCCGCTGCTCAGGCGTGACCTGATCATATTCAGTTTCAAAAATCTGCGCCGCCATCTCGGTGTGCACGTCCAGATCCGAGTTAAAAATCTCAATCATCTCTTGATCGTCAGAAATCGCCGCCGCAATCCGCAGTTCAAACTGTGAATAATCAGCACTCAGTAAAATTTTGCCCGTATCAGCCACAAATCCACTGCGAACTAGTCGCCCCAACTTCGTTTTGATCGGAATATTTTGCAAATTGGGATTGAGCGACGACAAACGCCCAGTCGAAGTCACATCTTGAGTAAAAGTCGAATGAATTAAATCATGCTCGTCGGCCTGCTCCGGCAAGGCGTCGATATAAGTACTCTTGATTTTCATTACCTCACGATAGTGGCCAATTTGGCGAATAATTGGGTGCAAATCAACCAATTTATCCAGCTCTTTTTTACCAGTCGAAAAACCAGTTTTGGTTTTCTTGATACCCTTGGTTGGCAATTCCAAAACTTCGAACAAAATCCGCCCTAGCTGTTGCGGTGAATTAATATTAAACTGCTCGTCTGCTAGATCATGGATTGCTGTTTCCAATTTAGCCAGCTGCTCGGCAAATTGCTCCGACAATTCAGAAAAACGAACTCGATCAATTTTCACGCCCCGTTTTTCCATCAGAAACAACACCGGAATCAATGCAAAATCGATCTGGTGTGCCAACCGATGAACCGATTTTAACTGCTCAAATTCAGCTTGCTGATGGCGGTACATCTCCTTGAGCCGACTAAAATTAGTCAATTGGACTTCGGCTAATTTTTGCCGCGGCGTCAGTGAGTCGATCAAGAATTCAGCTTGGTTCAAATCATAAATCTGACTGGTCGCAAAACTAAGATCAGTAATTTTACGGTAATTTTCAACCTCATCCAGCCGGCTTAAAGTTTGCTTAAAGTCATAACTCACCAGCTCACCCAAGTCAGCTAAATTTAACTTATCTAATTGACTTTTTGTTAATTCAAATTCAAAAATTTCAGCTGCCTCAATCGGTGATAAATATATCTTATCTGATATAATTTCTAGCAGAAATGGTTGGTTTAATTTGAGCTTCAAAAACTGTTTTAAATCACGCTTAATTGCCAATTGTTCAATCGTTTCAGGCTGACTAGCCGCATCGCTACTAAACAAACCAATTTGTTGATCATCAACCGCTAATTGCTGATTAAATATTTTATTAACTCTGGCCACCAGCGACCGAAAAGCAAATCGCTCCAGCACTGCCGCCATATTTTTCGCTTCAGCCTCACTTAATTTACCCGCCGCCAAATCTAATTTAATCGGCGCGTCACAATAAATTCGCGCTAAGTCTCGGCTCAAGAAGGCCATGTCTTTGTCGGCGATTAATTTCTTCGCTACCGCTGGTTTAGCGGCTTTAATCTCATCAATTGACTCATAAATCTGATCCAAACTACCATACTTTTTCAGTAACTCAACCGACGTCTTTTCGCCAACGCCCGCCACGCCTGGGATCGAATCGCTCGGATCGCCACGCAGAGCCTTATGGTCCAAAAATTGTTCAACTTTTAAGCCATGCTTGGCTTCAAAATATTCAGGCGTATATTGTTCAATTTTTGAAAAACCAGTTTTGAGAGCGTACATCTTGACACGTTTGTCGAGCAGCTGCAACATGTCAAGATCACTGCTAATAATAAAAGTTTCGATATTTTGCTGTTCAGTTGCTTGTCTCGATAACGTGCCAATTATATCATCAGCTTCATAATCATCAACTTCATAAAACGGAATGTTAAAGGCTGCTAGCACTTCTTTTAGGTAAGGAATTTGAGCGTAAAAATCTTCAGGCGGTGCCTTGCGACCAGCTTTATACTGTGGATAAAGCTTGGTTCGCTTGGAAGTACTCGTGCCTTTGATGTCCCACGCCACATAAATATTATCTGGCCGGAGTTGCTCGATGGTCGCCAGCAAAATCGAAGTAAAGCCGTAGACTCCGCCAGTCGGCGTGCCATCGGGCAACGCCAAATTACCCATGGCATAATAGCCCCGATAAAACACGCTTTTACCATCTATAATTGCAATTCTAGTCATAATTTAATTATAGCTAAAATTACTGATATTAGCTAACCAATTTTCTAATCTAAATAATCGTGTAGTTTGCGCGAGTCTTTATTTTTGCGCAATTTCGCTAACGCTTTGGCTTCGATTTGGCGAATTCGCTCCCGTGTGACGGCAAATTCTTGACCGACTTCTTCGAGCGTGTGACTCTTAGTACCACCCAGACCAAACCGCATCTTGAGAATCTTCTGCTCTCGCTCTGATAAAGATTTAAGAATTAAATCAATCTGCTCTTGAAGTAATTTGTAAGTGGCCGACTCTTCTGGCGATTTAGCTTCATCATCGCCAATAAAATCTCCCAAAACTGAATCGTCATCATCATCACGACCAACCGTCGCATCAAGCGAACTAATTTCTTGCTTGATTTTCATGATATATTCAATTTTATCAACTTCCATATCAAGCTCTTTTGATAATTCATCCATAGTTGGCTCGCGGTTGAGTTTTTGAGTCATCCGCCGCTGAGTGCGCATCAACTTATTGATCGTTTCCACCATGTGAACTGGGATCCGAATCGTTCGAGCTTGATCAGCGATCGCTCGAGTAATTGCTTGTCGAATCCACCAAGTAGCATAGGTCGAAAATTTAAAACCTTTGTTCGGATCAAACTTTTCAACTGCTCGTAACAAGCCAGTGTTTCCTTCTTGAATCAAGTCCAAAAAATCTAAACCACGCCCAGAATAGCGCTTGGCAATTGATACCACCAGACGCATATTAGCTTCAGCCATCTCATCTTTGGCTTTTTGTTCACCATCAATAATTCGCCAAGCTATAGCATTTTCTTCCTCAGTAGTTAACAGCGGAATTTTACCAATTTCATGCAAATATAACCGCACTGAATCGTCAGCAATGTCGTCGATCAACTGACTAGTATCCATAATCAAATCGTCAATCGATTCAGTTTCCGCTAAATCGTCAGCATCCGGCTCGTCCAGATCCATGACGTTAGAGCGAGCTTTTTCGATCACTCGATCAATCCGCTCCTGTTGCTCGGGAGTCGGATTAGTTATAATGTCTAACTCTTGGTCAGTTAATTCGGTTTCTTTCTTTTTCGCCACTAATCACCTCTCTGTTTTTGCGCTTGGCTAGCAAGCTTAATTTGTTGTTGTAACAGCTCAGTCAACCGAACAATTTCCGCCTCGTCCCCAGCTAATTCGGCCTGTTTCAAAGATTGAGTAAGCTCAGTTTTTTTTCGATTTTGATAATTTTTATGCACTTGCTTAATTAAGCGTTTGGCTTCGGCTAATTGTTTAGCTTTCGACATGTCCAAATAATGTCGCTCGACAGCCACTTCAGACAAAATTTTAGCATAAACTGCCAAATCGGGCAAGTCATCAAAGCTATTTTTGTCAATTTTAGGATTGTTAATCAAAAAATCCATCATTTGCTGGCGCTTATCGGTTGCAATTTCAGCCATTAACTGAGTGTTAAACAATTGACGAACCGCAGTAGACAGTATCCCTAAAGCCAACAAATCATTTTCATAAGCCAAATGATCAACTTCTGATTGAAACTGGTCTTTAATCGGTTTTTTGCGCCGATTAACCGCTGGCTTAGCACTCTGCTGTTCATCTGACTGCTCGAGAATCACCTCCAATGGCAAGTCAATTATCTCCGCCAGTCGCTGATAATAATCGTTCTTTTCAACCGCATCGCTAAGTTTATTAATCACCGCCAAAATTCGTCGTGAATAATCACGTTTCCCCTGAGCAGTCGCCAAATCAAACTCGTTTTGCAGCACCAATAACAGCCAATCAATGGCTGGCTGAGCTTGGTCAATCGCCTTTTGCCATAATTTCCAGTCTTGCTTCACCAGTTCATCAGGATCTTTGAACCCAGCTGGTAAGCTAACAATTTTAATATCCAAACCCAATTGCTGAGCTAGTTCTACAGCTCGCTCAGTGGCTCTAATTCCCGCACTATCAGCATCAAACGCCAACCGAACATCGGTCGTGTAGCGATTAATAATTTTCAGATGCTCAAGCGTCATCGCCGTACCAGAAGTGGCGACCACATTACAAACCCCAACTTGATGCGAACTAATTACATCAAGATTACCCTCAACGATCACCGCTTGGCCAGTCTTGCGAATCGCCTCCTTAGCCTGACTCAAGCCAAACACCAGCCGACTTTTGTCATAAATCAGAGTCGCTGGCGTATTCAAGTACTTAGGAATGGCATCAGCCGACAAACCTCGCCCAGTAAAGCCAACAACTTGCCCGCTAGCGTCCATCAGCGGAATCATCAACCGGGCCCGAAACAGATCGCCACCGTACTGATTAGTCAAGCCGGCCTGAGCGATTTCATCCTTAGTAAAGCCTTTTTTAATCAGGATTTTAACCAATTGATCGCGTAAATTTGGCGCGTAACCAATCTGAAAATTATCAATTATCGATTGATCTAACGTTCGAACTTTAAAAGCGTAATCATTGGCTAATTTATTTTTTGTCAGCCCAAACCGAAAATAATTAGTCGCTACTTGATTGGCCTCCAGTAGTCGCTGCTTTTGCTTAGCAATTTTTTGACTGCGAACGCTCGAGAACATTTTCAGCTCCACTCCCGCCTTGCGAGCGAGTATTTTAAGCGCCTCCTTAAACTCAACCCCCTCCACTTCCATAATAAAACTAAACACGTCACCACCTTTACCGCTAGAAAAATCATGCCAAATCCGCTTGTCAGGACTAACAATAAAGCTCGGTGTCTTTTCGCTGGTAAACGGACTCAGCGCCTTAAAATTACGCCCAGCTCGCTTCAGCTCCACGTACTCACCGATCACATCCTCGATATTTAGTCGCTCCCGGACCTCTTCTTTTGCTTCCATTATTTTTATTATATCACTCTTTACTAGGTTAATTTTTTATGCTTAAATAGAACTATGAATAATCAACCCGACCCTAATCAAATTCCTACCTTGCCCAAGCCCGAAATGGATATTAATTTTCAGCCAGATCCGCAACCCAACCCGATCCCACCTCAACAACCACCGCAGCCAACCCCTCAACCACCTCAATTTAACCAACCACAGCCACTACCGCCAAGCCCTCAAAATCAACAACCATCGGCTCTGACCCAAACTTCCACCCCTCAAAATCAACCACCACAACCCACAACTTACACTCAAACCACGCCCGTAACAACACAATCAAGTTACGCGGAGCAATTTCTTGATAAAATAAACACCACCAACGTTAAGCCAAAAACTAAATTCCCTAAATTAACAAAACCGATGCTAGTTTTAATTGGTTTGGGTGGACTGTTAATTTTGGCTCTAATTGGCCTGCTTGTCTTTGCTCGCCCACAAAAAGTTTCATCCAACGACTTAAACGTCGCCCTGTTAGCCAGAGTTAAAGCCGCCAATAGCTTATCAACCGAATATTATTCTAAGATCAGAAATTCCCAACTAAAAACCGCCAACGCCAATACTCAACAGGCATTATCTGGTTTAACTAATGATATGACTGAATACTCAATTGAGATTGCTAACAAAGCCGCTGCCGAAGCCGCCAAGGAGACCAAAACCAAGCCTAAAGTGGTGACTAAAATCAACGTCGACGCTGAATCGACTGAAGAAATAACTAAAAAGCTCGACGAGGCTGTACTGGCTGGCACCCTCGATAGAAACTACCGAAACGAAATCTCTCACATCGTCGACCAGACGCTGCTATTAATGAATCGACTCGATCAACAAACCCAAGACCAAAAATTAAAAGAAATTATAAAAACTAATCGCGAAAATATTGAAATTACCCAAAAAGCCATGCATGAGGTCGATTTAAATTACGACTAATTGGCAACCAAATGATAAGCTAAACGCAAGAAATCTTTGATCTGTTCAGTCTCCACTTGTCCGCTATCAATCACCTGAATCCAGCTTTTGGCATCCATGATCTTTGACGGCAATACCGATTCGTAATCGGTCTGTAGTTTTTGGCTTAGCTGCCGATCAGAGGCAATATCCAGCAGCAACGGCTGGCTATTTAGTTTAATAATTGCGAAAATCCTCAAATCACTCGGCAAATCAAGATCAGTTCGTCGATAAATTTCATAGCCCGGCAAGCGCTCGAGGTCAACTTCAACTTCCCCCAACTCCAACAAAAACTGCCGATAAGTTTGATAATTATTGACCACGTTTCGCCTCTACGAATTGCAAAAAGTAGTTTAGTTCAGCGATACTACCACGAATATCCTCTAGCGCGCGGTGATTTTCAGGCTTAGGATAAATTTTACCCAGTGCCGCCTCAAAATAAACCTTCCAAGCACTAACATCAAGCATTCGATAATGCAAATAGCGGCTAATTTCTGGCAATTGCTGATCAATAAAAGCCCGATCAGCCCGAATCGTATTACCACCCAAGACGATATCAGCCGCTGGGGCTTCGATTTCAAATTGCTGCTGAATAAAACCTTCTAATCGCCGCACAAACTCTACCCGAGTCAAACCTTGCTGATTTTGAGCCAACAATTGATCACGAGTCTCAGTCTGAGTCAGCCAAAACTGATTGGCCGCTATCGCCTGCTCCAGTACAACTTGATCTTGTTGCAACACTAATTCAATTGTGCCCAGTTCATTTAACTGCCAATCGGTCACAATCGCCGCCAACTCTAAAATCAGATCTCGATCGGCATCCAGCCCCGTCATTTCCATATCAATCCAGAGGATTTTTTGCTGGTTAATCGTTGGTTTTGCCATTACATTTTCTCCAGTGGTTTAATGCCTAATATTTTCAAACCGTCAGCCAATGTCTGGCGATAACGGCGCACTAATTGAGTCCGAATTGCTTGTCGATCAGAGCCAATAATCGGCGATTGTTCATAAAAACGGTTAAATTCCTGGGCTAATTCATACAAATAATTACAAACTACATGCGGCAAAAACTCCCGAGCCGCCGTCTCAATTGCCGCATTAAAACCGATTAATTTTAGAGCTAAATTGCGCTCATCGGGATCGAACCTCAACTGATCAGCCAAATCTGACTCCTCGCTCAGCTTAGCTAACACCGAGCAAGCTCGAGCATGAGCATACTGCAAATACGGCCCGCTGTTACCAGCCAAACTGACTGATTCTTCGGGATCGTAAATCAGATTACCGCCAACCCGAACCTTGAGGAACGAATACTTAACCGCCCCTAGCGACACAGCTTCGTTAGCTTGGCTATTTTGCTCAGCCTGAGCCTGGCTAGCAACATCTAGTACGTCGACCGCTCGCAGGAAGTTCCCCTTGCGGCTGCTCATCTTCTCGCCACCAGCTAATTTGACCATCCCATGCGTGATGTGAGTTGTCGTCTCCGACACTTGCGGCGCAAACTGCTCCAGCGCCTTCAACACCACTTCCATGTACTGCTTCTGCTCATCAGCCGTAATAATAATCGACTTATCATAATGATAATCGTCATACTTCGTAAACGCCAAACCAACATCTTTAGCTTCGTAAGTTGGCAAACCTTGCTTATTGATAAACACTCGAGTATGCAAACCAAATTTTTCACCCTCAAACACCACTGCTCCATCTGATTCGGTGAAAGTTTGGCCAATTTGAGCCTGAACTTCGGCTAGTCCCCGCTCAGCCACCGCACTTTCAGGGTAAAAACGATCAAATTTAACCCCAATCCGCTGATAAAAAGCTTTAAAATAATCATAACTCCAGTCTCGTGTCTGCCAATAAATCTGAGCTAAATTAGATTGGTGATCATCCTGTTGATGGATTTGATAAACTCGTTGGTTTAACTGGCGAATCTCAGCTTCCGCCGCTGCATCGTCCTCAAACGCCTGCGAACCTTCGACATAGCGCGCCGCCAACCAATCTGAGCGGTCAGCGACAGGCACTTTGGCTAATTCGCCAGGCTGCTCACCACCTAACGCTTGTAGAATCGCCCACATGGTCTTACCGACGTGCAAGCCAACATCACCACCGAAGTTTAACCGATAGACTTTGCCACCAGTGGCTTCGACTAAAATAGCAATCGCTTCACCGACCACACTAGTATATAAATGCCCTGCGTGCAAAACTTTAAACGGATTTGGATCAGAAAATTCACAGACCACTACCTGATCTTGATAAATTAAATCAATCTTGCTCGCCCACGCTTCGGCAATTGCCTGATCAGATAATCGCAGATTAATAAATCCTGGCCCTGCCACGCTGGCATCAGCAATCAACGGTTGATCAGCCAGCCTAGCCACAATCTGCTCGGCAACTTCCCGCGGCTGAGCGCCAATTTGACCAGCCAGCCGCATCGCCACATTAGTCGCTAGGTCGCCAAACTCAGGTTTAGTCGGCGTCAATTCCAAATCAACCGACTGCTGCCACAAGTCGGCGATCACCTGTTGGATCAAAACCTCAATTTGTTTCATCGACTTTATTATAGCAAAAAAACTCCACCCCCTGCAACTCAACCAAATTTAACAGCTAATCTATTGACTTTTTGTGTTTTTATGCTATAATGTCGAAAGCTAGGTGCCAAAGGAATAGGAGGTGTCTAACTAAGAATTATCTATAAGGAGGAAATTATGGATAATTGTTTTAAAAATCCGCTGGAAGCAGCGGAAAAATTTAAAGAAGAAGAGTACTCTGAGGAATTTGCTGAGTACTACGACAAAAAAAGACCATATTATTCTTTTGGTCAAGAAGCCGTGTTTCTTTCGTTGGTGATTGAGGAAAAAGTAGACGGAATCGTCTATTTTTCCGACAACGAAGCCCACCAGGTCTACTGCAGAGTGGCGGAATTGTGGTTCGCCCCAGAAGACAGAGGCTTATGGGAGGTGTCTTTGGACGATAAAGAAGTGATTCTTGATCGTCTTAGAGGAGCAGAGTCCCGCTTCTCCAGAAGATATAATTTCTGGGAAAAGCATTTAGGGTTCTCAAAAAAAGAAACAGAAAAATTATTGGACAAATTGTCCAAATACTGCTTCTAACTAGTTCATTTCGTCCTTCTCCCTTGTGGAGAAGGACTTTTTCATTTGTTTTGCTGTATTTTTGACTACAATTACAACATTTTTATTGACAAATTAAAATGCTTATGCTATAATGCAATTACGCTTTTGATGAGACCAAAACCTCACCCGAAAGCGCGAACATTAAACCTATGTAATAATTCACCAGTTAATCACCGATTACTTGATGAATTGATAGACTTACTAACCTTCAACTTAGCTAGTTAACCGAGTTACTAGTTTTGTCAAAGAAATTAGTCATTCGGATAATTTTAGCTACAATTTGTATCTGACTTTATCTTTAGTTAACTAGCTAATTTGAGGGTTGGTGAATACTACAATCTATCGACAGTCTCCCCTGACTGCGTCTGATTAATCATTTTTAAACAGTAATGTTTAGATCTGGTTGGTTCTGATGACTATCACTATAATTAATTGGCCCAGATTAGATTTAAGACTTTGTCTGGTCAAATTTGTTGGCTATTAGTTATCGAGGTTAACTCTCTAGAGTCTGTTTTAGTTCTAGACTCTGCTAGTGTAGTGATTTATGACAGTTGTTGATTAAAGTTTCTTTAGTTGATGCTGATTATAGACATTTTATGCTAGCAGAACCTAGGACTAAAGAGCAAATTACCTTAAAAAGTAATTTGTAATTTGGTTAATCGCAAGATTAATTAAATAAAGCCCTAGCGTAGCTGGTTTTACCAGTTACAAATTATTAGATAGAGTTTTCCTCCACCGATTTATTCGGTGGAGTTTTTATTTTGGCTTGTTAGTTGTATAATTAGAGTCATGTTTTGGCGATTCATGAAAGCTTTTTTGTTGAGCTTCACCCACGCGATTGACGGGATTAGATTGTTAATTGTCGAGGAGCGAAATTATTTTGTTCATATACTAGCCTCGATCGGCGTAATTGCGGTGGCAATTATTCTTAAAGCGCCCATAGTTGAAATTTGTGTGCTAGCAATCATGATCGGCTTGGTGTTAGCGACCGAAACCCTCAACACCGCCATCGAGAACATTATGGACTTTGTTTGCCTCGAGAAGCGCGAGCAAATTCGCAAAATTAAAGACTTGTCCGCCGCTGCTGTCCTGATCACAGCGATCGTAGCAGCCTTCGTCGGTTCGCTAATCTTTATCCCAAAAATAATAAATTTGCTATAATAAATCTATCCTAAATGGAGAGATGTCCGAGTGGCTGAAGGAGCACGCTTGGAAAGCGTGTATGCGGGCAACCGTATCAGGGGTTCGAATCCCCTTCTCTCCGCCAAACTAAAATGAGATCTTTTGATCTCTTTTTAGTTTGCTGTGAAATAGGCGACCGAGAACCCCGTTTTTGCGGAGTAAAACAGGGTTCGTGAAGCGCCGTAAAATGAAAAAGCGTTTACATTTTTCATGAGCCAACGGATATAGCGAGCAAAGCGAGCGCCACCCCCCTTCTCTCCGCCAAATTAAACCGAGGTCGCTTAGCCTCGGTTTAATTTTAGATAGTTAGCAAATTATTAAAAAAGAAATGAAGTCAAAAACATTGACGCTGATGCCACAAACACAAACATACCAACTTGGATTAACCCCCAGATGAATTGGTCACGATGGCTAAAACGACGGATATACATCAACGGCAGGACGACTCCCGAGTAACCTACAGCAATCATTAACATCATTCCAAAAGTCATATAATCTGAATGTCCGCTGGAAGAGCTTGTATTAGCCGCGACTAAAATTCCTGCTGTTAAGAAAATTGTCAGAAAAATAACCGCTACCGTCCCAATTACACTGACCAACGAAATTTTAAATAAGTCAAAAAGAGCGACTGACTTGGTGACAACTGTCTGATCAACAACCTCCAAACCCTCACCCTTAACTACCACTGGTTGCGACACTGGTTTTGGATGCTTGCGGCGATAACGGCGGTAGAAAAACACCACCAGAATAATCGCAGCGGCGATAGCGATGATCACCAGCAACATCTTGGCGTAATCACCGATTTTTAGCATAAATTTAGTCGTTGCATACACACCCTTGATGCTTGTACTTTCATTAGGCAAAATATCAACTTGCTGCTTATGAATATAGCCACCCTGACCAATATTACTCTCTCTTCTTTCAATAACACTCTGTGATCTCCTAAGTCCGCTATCTAGTGAAGCAGACATCCCTTCAGATATTGATATTCCTGAGATTTCTCGAGTTTGCTTAGCGGTGTCTTTAGCATACAAACTTTCATCAAAATTGATCGACACATTAGCCTCGTCAACCATGCTTTCGACGGCTAAAGTTTTGTAATTATAGCTAAAACGCCCCAAAATATTAGTTGTAAAATCAGCACTAGTGTAAGTCACCAAAATTGCCCCTTGCTTGTGAGCTTTGATCGGCTGATTCAAGGTGAAAACATATTGATCACCCTCTCGCTTCGGATCCAATTTAGCATAGTGAAAGCCTTCCTTGTTTTTCGAATCTTGGTAATAACTAAATGAACGGTAGTCACTAGACAAGGTATTGTCGTAGAAATTAAAATCATTGTCGTAATCGCCAGCGCTGCGATCGTATTCTTTACACTCGCGCATTCTTTGGTAAGCATCGTCGGCAAACGAATCGTCTCTGTAGCTAGGAACCCGAACTAAAAACTGATCTTTAGTTTCATAAGTTTTACAAACCCGCTGCTCATCTTTCAACGGCGCTAGCACTTGTTGACCTGAAAGATTATCTGCGTTTACACCCTCTGGTAATTTAAATTTAAACTCAGTCTGGTCAGTGTCGCTATCGTTCATAAAAACCAGTTTCGCGTAAGTGATCGCCCGGCCATCGTCACGCATTTGAACGGTATAGAAATGCTTTTGACCATTCCATAAATCCGCTGCTTGAGTCGAGTCAGACATACCCAACCAACCAATTGCCACCAAGAGCAAAGCGCCCAAGCCAGCAAAAAATCTCTTTTTCATCTGAAAATCTACTTATTAATTATTGTTAATAAGGAGATTATAGCAGAATTAAACCAAAACGGCTATGTTTATTTATGCGTCAATACCACCCGAGTAACCAGCGCCGCCAGTAAAGGTTGTCATTACGAAGTTTATGATGGCGTAAGACAAAATAGCGATAATTAAACCAGCGATGGCATAGAGGATAGTGTTTTTAGCGGCCCCAACTGCCTGTTGATTGCCACCCGACAAGACGTAGCGTAAGCCACCAACAATCAGCATAATCACACTCAAAACGCCAATCAGAAACAGCAAAATATTAGTAATTCGCTGAAAAATACCTTGATCACCAAATAATTCACTTGGTTGATTAGCACCTCGCGCTGCCTCAACTCCTGCTGGCACTCCCCCGTCAATTGCTTGCGGCAAAGCCAAAACATTAGCACCGCCAAAAGACGATAGCATCATGCCAACAATCAGTCCCAGACTAGCAAATATGTTTTTTGTCATAAATTTCATGCTTTTAATCCTTTCAAAATTATGTTGTAATTATAGCAAATGGTGTTCATTTTGTCTAGATTAATTATTAACTTTTATCTGAAACTATGCTAAAATGTGATTCACCTCCTGTAGTTAGGGTTGGTTGTCAAGCCAAGGAGGCTGCTGCGTGAAACGTAAATTGCTGGACGGTTGCCGTCCCCTCAGCTGAGGAATATTGCGTTTTAGGCAGGAGCTTCGTGAAATACAAAAGCTTCGATGCGGAGGAGTACCATAGGAGGCTGCTGCGTGAAACGTAAACCACTGGACGGTTGCCGTCCCCTCAGCCAAAATGAGGAGGTTACGTTTTAGGCAGGAGCTTCGTGAAACAACACAGCTCTGATAATTGCGGAGGAGTACCCAAGAGGCTGAAGGGGACGGTTTGCTAAATCGTTAGTACGGAGAAATCTGTAGCGAGAGTTCGAATCTCTCCTCCTCCGCCAAATTAAACAGAGGTCATTTGACCTCTGTTTAATTTCGCAGCAGAAAAGAATCAAGCTCTCGCGTATGAGCAAAGCGAAAGCGAGAGTCGGTGGAGCGAATGAAACAAGTGAAAGCTGTAACCTTATTTCGATTGTGGCAAAAAATAATTCTGCTATAATTTAATTCATCGACAATTAATGAAAGTTAGGTAAATTATGGCAAATTTAGATTCAGACCCCAAAATCACACCAACCAACCCTGAAAAATCGGCTGAAACTGATTCCGAAATCAGCATTGCTTGGGATTATCAGGAAGAAAAAAAGCATCATTCAAAAAATTGGTATTTGGTTCTAGGTTTAGCTTTCGTGGCAATGATCGCCGTAGCTCTATTTTTACTCAAAGATATTTTATTCACCGTAGTTTTAGTGGTGCTAATTATTGCCTTAATTTTCTACTTGCGCCGCTCTGATTTCTCGATCAAATATGCCTTATCCAAAGAACATATCTACATCGACTCCAAGGCCTATCCATTTGACGAATTTAAATCATTTGGTCTACAAAAAAATCTAAACCAATCTTTCACTATTATTTTAATCCCGCACAAACGTTTTGGACAAGGTTTATCGCTTAATTTCCCTGATGAGTTAGGCGAAGAGATCGTGGATTTTATCGGCGCTATTTTGCCGATGCAAAAAATCGAGCTAAATTTAATCGACCAAATTATCCAAAAAATCGGTTTGTAAACTGCTGATTGCCAAAAATCATTTTTTAAAGTAGAATATCAACCATGCACCCGTAGCTCAGTTGGATAGAGCGTTGGCTTGCGGAGCCAAAGGTCGTACGTTCGAATCGTATCGGGTGTACCAAAAATTAATCCTAGAAAGGGAAAATATGATCAAAAAACGTAATATTGTAACTGCGTATATACTAACTTTTGTGACTTTTGGCATTTATGGCATCTATTGGATGGTTCAACAGAAAAAAGAAATTAATTCGCTAGGGGCTGAAATTCCGACCGCCTGGCTACTGATCTTGCCTATCGCCAACCTGTACTGGGCTTACAAATTCTGCGAAGGCTACTCGCAAGTCGTCAAGAAAGATGACAACACAATCATGTGGTTCTTAATTTATTTAATTGCTGGCTTTGTCATCCCTGGAATTTTTCAAGATAGCCTAAATAAACTCCCTGAAGCTGAAGACCCAGCAGCACCAATTGAAATTTAAGTTTATTTTCAAACAACAAACAGCCCGTTCTACAGCGGGCTGTTTTAATAATTTTTCTTTTTAGCTTCAGTTTGTTAAAATAATCTAAACGGAGAGATGCAGGAGTGGTTGATCTGGCCGCTCTCGAAAAGCGGTAAAGCCCCTGGCTTTCGAGGGTTCGAATCCCTCTCTCTCCGCCAAATTAGAAATTATAACAGAGGATGTATTGATGGAAAAAGAAGGTGGCAATAATAACGAAGAAGATCAAAAGAAGTTTGAAGAAAATCAAATTTCACCCGTTGAGAATGATGAATCATCTAATTTTGAGGGGGCAGAAAAAAAGAAAGCGGCTGGCTCCCTAACCGAAGAGCAGTGGATGAATAAATACAGGGATCTAGGCATTAAATTGTATACAGAAGAAGAGGAAGCTTTTTTCTCCAATCTAAAGGATGAAGCGGCTTTCAAATTAGCTAGTGAGGTACTTGACCGTTCAGGTGTGCTGAAAAAAACAGAAGAATCAGAACCAAACAAAGAAGCTACTCAAGAGATTAGCCAAGAAAAAGATTCACCCCCCCTTTTTTTAACTTACCAAGAAAAAATCTTAATCGATTCTATCTCTCCTTATTTCGAAGGAAGTGGTTTGTTGCAGTTAATTAATAAAGAAAACATTCATCAATATATCGACAAAAGAGAGGCTGAAGCACTAGCCGATACTCGCAGACTACCTACTTTTCAACAACAAAAGAGGCCTGTTTTAATGCAAATTTTTCAAAAAGCTCTCTGGAAAAGAGAGAATGATTCAAGACCTGCCAAGTACGCAAATAAACAGGGTTTAAAAAATACAATAAAAGAGCTTTTTACATTACCCTTCAACAACGAGGTTTACGAAGCCATAGCTAGCTTAAAACAAGCCGAAAACAGCAATTTTGACCTTGACGACCGTATCAAAAATTACTACTCTAAAGCCATGGAGACGCGCGAAGAGCAATATAAGCTCGGAAGAACGGATAAAGAGATTAACCGCTTAATAGAGTATCATATCAAAAAATTAAAGGAAGTCTTCCTAGGAATGCAACATGAAATTGCTTTTTCAGAATTTCTGACTACATTCGATGAAACCGATTTATTTACAATTTTGGATGCAACTCCTGAACAAGACTCAAGAGGAGTCGATTTCTTTATCGCTAGTAAAGTAAAACTTAACAAAAATAATCAATACGTTTTTGCTTCAGAATATGACATACTAAATAATAATTATAAAACAGCTATTGTACCAATCGATATCAAATCATCAAGAGATAATGCCTACAAAATAAAGAAAGACAAGCTAAAGACTTATGATTCTATGGACTTGGAAAAGCTAAGGGTAATGGACAATCTATCCCTACCACTATGGTCTCATATCTACTCAGGGGACTTTAAATTGCGAGTTGAAAAAACAATAAAGCTCAACGAAAGATTAGAAACAATAGTGACCGAAAGAGCTGTGTTAGATCCTAATAAAAATAGCTTGTTCCTAAACTATAACGAAGAAATGCCAGCTATAAAGTTACTTAATAAAACCCAAACCGAAAATCGTGACCGAATGACAAAATACATGAAATCACTTAGCAAAAACCAGAAAATTAAATACACCAACAGCTCTAACAATGCTTCTAAACCAGTGCGTTCGAAAAAGGAAACTGAGGCTAGTGAAAGAGAGATCCTTGACAAAAACCAAATGGAAAACACCCAGACTAAAAATAATCTCTTTCTGCCAATGTCTTCGGTGGAGAGAATGGGGTCAATAAAAAAAGAGATTCTATTTTGGGTTAACACCTTTTCTGATTATCTTGAGTTTGTCTCCGCAGGCAACGACAAAGAATTGCAAGATATTTACGAAGAAAGAAAGGAAAAATCTCTAGCAAAACTAAAGTTCCCATCAGTTTAATGATCTTTATTTTATTGACTATTTAATAAATATATGATAAAATAATCCAACGTTTCGGTAGCGAAACAAAAAAGAGAAAGGAGGGATTTGACATGAAAAATTGTCAAATAAAGGTGAGATACAAAAAATTAAAAATCTCACCAGACGAATTTTATAATAGGCTCGAAGCCTATTATAAAAAAGGAGAGCCTCTTATTATTGACGGACATAGGATCTTAGATCCTGATCTGTCAAAAAACGCACTGACTGGATATTTTAAAGAAGGCTCCAAAAAAGTGCGCCTTCGTACAGAAGTCAGTGAAGGGGAAGTTGTCATAACCTATTTTCTCTAAACTCTGCCTATTGGCAGAGTTTTTCATTTGCTATAATAAAAATCAAAGAAGTAAGCGAAAGGAATTGCATGGAAGATACAATTTTTAGCAAAATTATCGCGGGCGAGATACCAGCCCATAAAATCTACGAGGATGACAAAGTACTGGCGTTTTTAGATATTGCTCCCAATCGACCTGGACACACTCTGCTAATCCCTAAAAAACCAGTCGAATTCATCTGGCAAATGACTGATGACGATTACAGTTATCTGATGCTAACTACCAAACAACTCGGCAGCCACCTGAAAAATAAACTCGGCACTAAATATGTCGGTGTTCAGGTAGTCGGCGCCGATGTTCCACACGCTCACGTTCACTTGATTCCGTTTGATGAAGTTGATGAGTTTCTCAATCATGATGCACCTCAAGCTAGCCAGTTTGAACTCGAAACTATGGCCAAAAAATTATTCACCACCAAGCTCTAGCTATGATTACCGTCATTGCCGTTGGCAAGAAACACCAACCCTACATCAAGGAAGGAATTGCGACCTTTTCTAAGCGCCTAGAACCAGCTTATAAAATAAACTGGAATTGGATTCGTCCCAGCGGTCTAAACGACGTCCTGGCGGCTAAAAACCACGAATCAGCGCAAATCTTAAGCCAAGTTAAACCCGATCAATTTGTAATCTTGCTCGACGAAACTGGTTCGATCTTTGACTCCCCCGCTCTGGCCAAATTGATCGACCAACAATTATCTCATAAATTAACTTTCATTATCGGTGGCGCCTACGGAGTTAATCAAGAAGTCAAACAGCGGGCGGATTTTATCTGGAGTTTGTCAAAATTAGTTTTTCCGCATCAGCTTGTCAGCTTATTATTAACCGAACAAATTTACCGAGCTCAAGCAATTAATCGCAACCAGCCTTATCATCACTATTAACCAATCAACCCTGCTAGCCAGCAAGGTTGATTATTTTTCTAAAAGCACTATCTACTCGAGGACTTCTAGTTCTTTTTCTAACCGAGCAATTAACTCTTCAGTTTGTTTAAGTTGCGACCTTGACTCATCGACTAGTTTAGCCGGCGCCTTCGCCAAATAGGCTTGATTTTCTAAGCGTTGAGCTAATTTAGCCGCCTGGGCGCGAGTCTCGAGCAGTCGCACTTCTAAATCAGACTGATGACGGTAGAGAGTTTCCGCATCAACTTTTAGCCAACAATTATGAGCTGTGTTGGCAATTCGAATTCCAACTGGATTATCTTGTTGAATAACATCCTTGAGGTTTGCCAAATGTTTGATTAATTTTCGATTATTAGCAATTAGCTCATCAGAAACATAAATTAAATCATATTTTTTATATCCAGGCAGCGATGCATTGAGATATCTAGTTTCTTCAACTATTTTAATTATATCATCAAAAGCATTTGCCTTAGTTGAATCAACCACAATTTGGTTTGATTCTGGAAATGATTGCTTAATCAGCAAATCTTCACGCCAAGGTAGTGATTGCCAAATCGCTTCAGTTGTAAAAGGCGCAAACGGATGAGCCAGCTTGAGGCAAGACTCGAGAACATATGCCAATAACTGCGGATTGAGATTGGTTTTTGCACTTTCGACATACCAATCCGCAACGTTACTCCACAAGAAGTGGTAAATCGTTTCCATCGCCTCAGCAAATCGATAATTAGCCAAATTATCCTCAACTTGCTTGATGGCTTGATTAAGCCGAATTAAAATCCAATTGTCAGCCTCTGAAACCGCCGTAACACCGTCTAAATATTCCACTTTGAAGTTATCATCAATTTTCGATTGAGCAAACCGCGCCATATTCCAAAGTTTGTTGCAGAAATTGCGCCCAGCAACCACGCTCGAAGTAGAAAAAGCTTGATTTTGCCCAGCTGAACGATTACTAATTACCCCAATTCTTAAGGCATCGGAGCCATACTCGCCGATAATTTCCATCGGATTCACAACATTACCCTTGGATTTACTCATTTTTTGCGAATTAGAGTCCAGCACCATGCCGTGCATATAAACTTCCTCAAACGGCACTTTATCGGTCATATACAAACCCAACATGATCATCCGCGCCACCCAGCGATCCAACAGATCAGCTCCGGTTTCCATCAAATTATTAGGGTAAAATCGAGCTAATTTACCATTTTCTAAGTAATCAGTTGTCAAAAATGGCCACTGCCCACTCGAGAACCAAGTGTCAAAAGTATCCTCTTCGCGATAATAAATCTTGCCGTTAATCTCCAGCTCTTTTTGGTCAACGCGATCGTCAAAAATCCAATCATCACAATTTTCGCTATTCTGAAAAGCTGGAATCGGAATCCCCCAAGCGATTTGGCGTGATAAATTCCAATCTCGAAGATTGTCCAGGTATTGAATTAGAACTCGCTTCTTACTCTCGGGGTAAAACTTTATCTGGCCGTCAACCAACGCCTGCTTGGCTCTCTCCGCCAAGGGCCTAACTTTTAAGAACCATTGATCCTTGATCATCGGCTCGATCGGCAAGCCCGATTTATAGTCAAAACCAACCACGTGTTTTATGGTCTCAGAACCGCGCAACAGCTCTTGAGCCTCGAGCGCAGCAATGGTTTTCTTCCTCGCCTCATCGACAGTCAACCCAACAAAACCAGCTGGAACATTAATCATCGTCCCATCAAAATCGATGACTTTTATCGGCTCAAATTGATATTTTTGCCCCAACTCAAAATCGTTTGGATCGTGGGCTGGAGTGATTTTTAACACCCCTGTTCCATATTCAGGATCAACATATTCATCAGCAATCACTGGAATTTCGCGATTGGTCAGCGGCAATATCACTTCTTTACCAATAAATTTCTTGTAGCGATCATCTTCGGGGTTAACCGCAATCGCCACATCGCCAAACATCGTCTCAGGACGCGTGGTTGCTACTACCAACTCCCCAACCTCATCAAGTATTGGGTAGGCAATCTTATACAGCACCCCTTCAACTTCTTTGTTGTCTACCTCAATATCAGCATAACTAGTTTGGTATTTAGTCGAATAATTAACAATCCGCTCACCTCTGTAAACCAGCCCATCATCCCATAATTTTTTGAAGGTTTGATACACGCCCTTGATAACTTTTTCATCCAGCGTAAATACCAAATCATTCCAAGAACAGCTAACACCCAAAGCTCGCAATTGCAGCTCCATATTACCCCGCTCTTTGGCCACAAAATCCCAAACCATCTGATACAACTGGTCACGTGAAAATTCGTGCCGGCCTCTCCCCTGTTTGGCAAGATGCTTTTCAAACACCACCCACGTTTCGAAACCAGCGTGATCAGCCCCTGGAATATAAGCCACATCGCGGCCTTTCATTCGGTAATAACGCGCCAACAGATCCTGAAGGCTAACCGTCAAAGCATGACCTATGTGCAAATTACCGTTAGCGTTTGGTGGCGGCATCACGATTGAGTAAGGCTCGCCTTCGCCACTGGGGTTAAATACCCCACTTTTTTCCCACATCGCATAGATAGTCGGTTCTAATTGACTGGGCTGATATTTGCTAGCTAATTCCATTTTCTTCTCTCATTTCTCAGTTATTTAGTTTGCTTAAATTATATCATGGGCGGATTTTTTTGAGTAATCGAGTCAATTTTAAAACTTGTCGATAAATCCAATAGGGGAGTGCCTTGATTGGTTTCTCCCAGGTGCCAAGATAACGATAATACTCACCACCAAAACTTTGCTTAAACTTAGTAAATCCGTACCACGGGTGATCGGGATTAGCACTATCAGTAACTCCGTAAAAATCAAAGCTTTTCAAACCTCGTCGCTTAGCATCGATGATCATATTAGTTAATAGAACTGAACCAGCTCCTAATTTTCGCTGATCGTGATCACTAGCTGCATGTGCGTAATAGCGGGTAGTGTTGTCGTCATAAACTAAACTTGAGGCTATTATTTTACCATCTTTTTTCACATGAAACAAGTGGGCTGAACCCGAATCTATCATAGAAGAGGCCAGATTTCTGAAGTATTTTGGGGGGTGAAATTTCACAGTTTTATGTTGTGATATTTTTTCGAAAAGCTTGATTAAATGCTCGATTTCGTCTGAACTGTCAGCTTCACAAAACTCCAAGCCTTTCTTTTGGTAGTTTCGATACAAATTGCGGTTAGCTTGTTTCATGTTAGCAATCAATTCATCTTCAGAAGGGGAGAGATCCAAAAGCCAAGTCAGGCTCGGCTGGTAATCCTTAACCCGATGATAGCCCAAGCCAATTAAATCTTTGGAATTTATATTAGCCCCATCCGGCTCGATCCGTACAAACCAGACGTCGTTTTCCTTGGCTTTGGTCTCTAGATCTTTCAACGCCGCCTGCAAAGCCTCCACTGACTCAACCTGAGGAGAGCGCGGGCAGTACAAGCGAGGGTTAATTTTGTCAGTCTCAACAATGGCTGCGTACAACCAACCTTTGCCTTCAGCGAAGATAGTCTCCAAATTTTTAGTTTTTTGGAACCTAGACCAAGCTTCACTTGCTAAAAAATGCCTCTTCATTACTTTAAATTTTACCATAAATTATAACTGATCGAGCGATAAACTCGGCTCAACTTCAAAATCATACGGATCAACAGGGGAGTTGGTTTGCGACAAATAATAGGTTGTCACTGCCACCATGGCAGCATTATCGCCAGTAAATTTTAGTTCTGGCACGATTAATTTGGAGAAATTTTGCTGGAAAGTTTGACGCAGTAATTGATTAGCCGCCACACCGCCAGCCAGTGAGACCGACTGAGGCTGAAAATTATCAACCGCTCTCTGACAAACCTTTAGTAAGGTTTTAACTGCCGTCTGCTGAAAACTAGCCGCCAAATCGAACTTATCCTGAGGTGACAACCGATTAGCAATCTCGCCAGATGGAAAACTATAGTCTTCACCAATTAGTTGCTGAGCCTGCCGCAGCACCGCAGTTTTTAAACCCGAAAAACTGACATCATAAGGTCGCTGCATCTTACTGATCGGCAATTTAAATCGGTCTGGATCACCTTGCAAAGCCGCCGTTTGAATCGCTGGCCCACCGGGGTAGGGCAGACCGATAATTTTGGCCACCTTATCAAAAGCCTCACCGACCGCATCGTCCTGAGTCTGACCTAAAGATTTAAAGTTATGTTGTGAATTAAACAACACCAATTGAGTGTGACCGCCACTGACCACCAGTGACAGGTGAGGAAAGGCAATCGAATCAACTGCTAAATAGTTAGCATAAAAATGAGCCAGAGTATGATGAATCGAATAGAGGGGAATATTGTGCGTCACAGCGTAAGTTCGGGCGGCGAGAGTGCCGATCAACAGCGAGCCAATCAATCCAGGTGCGTAAGTTACCCCGATCGCATCAATTTCCTCCCAGCTAGTCTTAGCTTCATTCAAAGCCCGCTCCACCAATGGATTGATTATTTCTAAATGCGATCGCGCCGCTACCTCTGGCACCACGCCACCGAACGCCGCGTGCAGATCAATTTGCGAAAAAACCACATCTGCCAAAATCCGCTGACCATCCTCGACGATCGCCACTGCGGTTTCATCACAACTAGTTTCAATCCCTAAAATCCTCATTGCTAATTATTATACTATGAATCTTCGACTAGCAATATTTCTTTACTTTATATTTAAAACTGCTAAAATGGTTATGTATTTTATAAACTATTAATTATTATAAATGGAGCTCATAAATGGCATCGAAAACAACCCCCAAAAAAGCAAAGACCGACAACAAAAATTATATTATCATTGGTTTATTGGCGGTGCTATTTATCGTCGGCTTGGCGATCGGAATTTTCGTCGGCACCAACTTGCCTTATGGAAATAAAAATGAAGAATTGACCCAAACCAAAGCCAAGCTAGCTGAGAAAGAGAAGCAGGAGGCGGTCATCGAACTTAGCAACGAAGACGGAACTATATATGAAGGCAATTTCAAATCCTACAACCCAGAAACCAAAGAACTGACCATTACTCAATCTCTAGAATATTTTAAAGAAGATGGTACTAGCGAATTCAAAAACAGCGACTTGACACTCTATGCTTCAGACCATACCAAAGCTTACTATACTGATAAAACTGAACTTGAACCAGATAGAAGTATTGACTCTATTTCTGGCGGTACACCTATGCAAGTTTCGATTATCGGTTCCGATAAAGCAAGGGAGTTTGGCGGTCTAAACGAAAGCGACACTAAATACGATATGTTCGCTAAAGAAATATTTATTAATCGAGTTGATTAAAATATAGTGATAAAAATGAAAGATAAATCCATGACTCTTAAAAAAACTTTTATTCGCAAAATAATCAAATGTAGCTTTTTAGCACTAGCCATTGCTAATAGCTTGATTTTTTTAGATTTCAGCAAAACACCAACTTTTGCGACTTCGGGTTACAAATACACACAGTTTAAAGATTCTAATGGCGATTTAGTAATCACAGGCTCAGGTAGCGCATATGCCCCTACTTACGCTAGACTGCAACGCTATAGCACTAGTATATCTCCACCCATCCCCCATTTAAATGACGGCCTAGAACAATGCAATAGAGACTTAGACGGTAAGGTTCAACTATACCTCAGTAGCAGCACGATGGGATATAAAAGCATTTGTCATAAAGGCTACACAAGTCTAACCGCCAACTTTGCCGCACCTTATCAACTTGCAGCCTTTTTCAATTGCTCTAGCGCCAACTATGCAACTCCTTGCAGGGGAGCTAATGCGATGATGTACGCAAGTGGACTTGGTCAAAATATGGCTAACCTTGCGTTTGGCGAAAACACCCCATCAAAAAACGGTATGGCTCCAATCATCAATAGAACTCTTTTTTCAGACAAAAATCAAAATAAAATAAGCGGCTACACTTCATACTCTGACAACGGTGGTAGTCATGCAGGACATTATTATCTGACTTCTTTTGGCTCTACTAGTCTGCAAACTAATTTTTACCTCACATCGCAAATTTTAGAATCAGCAAAAGCCAATGGAGGAAGAGTAATTCTCCGTCATGCTATGGATGATATGGCATATATAAGAGTAAATAGCAGTAGTTGGTATAAAGCTCAAAATGCGCAGGCCAATCCCAGTGGTATTAGCCAAGACATAGACGTCACTAACCATCTCCGAACAGGTAATAACACTATAGATGCGATCGTTTACGACAAAGTTTACGTACGACCAACCGCCCCGCACACAGATGCTAATGCCTTTGCTTTTTATGGTCTTTTTGTTCGAAGAGAAGCTGGGTCGACCCCCACCAATCCTACAAATCCACCCGCTAACCCAAAAGTTAGTTGCTGTAAAAAATACAGTGGCTTCAATCCTTTATACCAAATGTCTTCATGTACAGGTGATTACGCTCCTGCTGGCAGCGCAATCTGCCAAATTCCGCCAAAGCCTAAAGTCGAGTGCTGTCAAACTGGAAAAGGTCAGGACAACACATCTTCATTCGAAGAATCATGCCCTTCAGGCTGGCACCCTAAAGGCTCATCTCAATGCAACCCTCAAATATGGAACTCAATTGTAGGCGCAGGTGTTACTTGCGGTGACCCTAGTGTATCTGGAGGACAAGATGGCTGTCGAAGCGACCAAAGAGCCTACCAAACATCTGATGTCGTTGCTTCAGCCAATAATAAATACATAACTTTTCGTTTTTCTTGGCGGCTAAATCAGCAGACAAAGCTGATCACAAACCACCCACTCAGACCTATAATCAAAGACCCTTATTCATCCTTCTCCCAGACTAGGGACCGCTTCTACATAGACACTAGGAACCAAACTTGGCTACTCCAGATACAGGTTAAGCCAGAGGATGTTGGAAAAAGAATCTGCCGTCAGTTATCAATCACTCCATCTCAGTATAATTCAATCAACAACTACTCTCCAACCGGAACCGCCAATTCTAGTATTGTCTGCGCCTACGTGCCGTATAATTACAATATCAACGACACCACCGTCGGTATTGATGGCGGCACGGCTCCAGGTTCACAAATTACTATCAATCAACCAACTATCAACAAAGATAAAAACGGTAGTTATCCTCACTTAGACGCTACTCAAACTAAGCCAATCCAATGGAGCCTCGATCGATTTGTAATCCCAAGTTCTGGCATTAATTACAATCAAATCACTACTAATTTAGGCAAAAAATTTAGTTCGGGCAGTGCTGCTTGTGAATTTTACACCAATCCAAATGGTCCAGCTAAAGCTACTGAGTGTAATAAATTAACTGGGGGCAACACTTCCTTGACTGCCACCGAGCAATCCAAAGCCATCGCTAATAACCTCAGCTACAGAATTCCTGAAAACATCCCAGTTGGTACCAAGATCTGCTTCGTAGTTTCGGTCAAACCATGGTACGATCAAGAAATTACCAAAGCCAATCGAGATTCTTGGTTCCACGGCACGCCTAACTGTATCGTCATCGATAAGCGACCAAAATTACAGGTCCGAGGCGGGGGAGTGCTAACTACAGGCTCTATTTCAACCAACAATACCACTATTAGCGGTCGTCGTCACGGAAGCTGGACGGAATATGACGCCGTAGCCAACGGCCCGATCACTAACTTCGCCACCAACTCTGGCTACTTGCGCCGAACCGGTATTAACAGTCCCTACTTCAATAGCTTAACTTTCGCTAACGTCAATAATAAGTTAGGTCGCTTCAGCAGCAGTAACAACATCTCTCACTTGAGGTCAGCTAACAGCTCTCATCTGAGCATAGCTGGTTATTTCAGTGACCTAAACAACGCAGACAAAAGAGAGACCGTGTCTTTCCGACTCAACAATGCTTATCTGAACAACCTCGGTCCTAAGCCACTCAATGATAAATTCTTCATCATCAAAGCCGACCGTGCGATCACCATCACCGAACCACTAAACATTCCTAAAGGTAGGCGAGTGGTTATCCTAGCTAAAGAAGGGATTGAAGTTAAACACAATATTAATTATGCACAAAATGGCATCGGATCAATCGCTGACATTCCTCAATTAATCTTAATTTCTGACCGGCTAATTACCATCGACCCAGGTGTAACTAAAGTTGACGCTTGGTTAGTCGCTGACAATAATAATGGCAATGCTTTAATCAATACCTGCAACCAAGGCGGTAACTTAAGCGCTAAAACCTGCGCTCAACAATTAGTAGTTAACGGTCCAATAATCGCCAACCAACTAAAGCCTCGCCGAACTAGCTTCTCAGATACTGGCTCTGAACTGCGCAATATAAATGGAGCTTGGGCGGATGTAGCTCTGGTTGCCAACCAAAACGCCATCCAAGAGGCTAATGGCACCATTCATAACACTAATTTACCAGCTGAAATCTTCAACTTCCGACCTGATGCCTACTTATTTGGCTACTCAGCTGCCTCTGGTAATAACGTCTTCAAAACCACTAGTCTGAAAGAATTACCAGCTAGATACTAATGAAAAATAAATTAACTAAATTAGTTCGTCGCTTGATGCCTGCTCGGTTGGTTCGCTGGCTAGAGGAAATCTATCGCCGCAGTCGACTAAAACTACTTGACCAGAAATATGGCCATCCAACAACTGGACTAAAAATCATTGCCGTCACTGGCACAAACGGCAAAACTACCACTGTTAATTACCTTAATTCAATTCTCAAACAAGCTGGTTTAACCACCGCCATGTTCAGTACCGCCACTATCGAAATGGCCGGCGAGCGTCAAGTTAATACTTTCAACGCTACCATCCCTACCACCGAACAGCTCCTAAAGTTTTTCAAACAAGCTAAAGATAAACAAGTTGATTATGTGTTGATTGAGGCAACGTCGCACGCTCTCGATCAGCACAAGTTCCCTGATTTTGATCTGGAATTGGCGATTTTTACTAACTTAACTCAAGATCACCTTGATTATCACAAAACAATGGCCAAATATCTGGAAGCCAAGCAGAAACTTTGGGATATGCATCCCAAGTTTGGCTTGATAAATCTTGACGATCCGCACGCTGAAGATTTCTTGCATTTGCCAGCCAACAAGAGTTTGACTTACGGACGAGATAAGGGCGCTGATTTGCAAATTAAAATCTTGAAGATTGATAAATCCCAGATGGACTTAGAATTAACCTACGGCAATCAGACTCTAGAATTAACCACTAGCTTGGCTGGCGAATTTAACGCTTATAATATCGCGGCAGCTAGTCTGGCCGCCATTGTGCTGGGAATTAAACCTAAGCAAATTCAGCAGGGAATTGCTAACTTAAAGCAACTTGATGGGCGACTGGAACGAGTTAAAAATCAACACGATCTAGATATTATCGTTGACTACGCCCATACTCCTGACGCACTTGAGCGTCTACTTAATTATGCTCGACAAACAACCGACGGCCAAATCCATCTGGTATTTGGCGCTTGCGGCGACCGTGATCAGGCTAAGCGACCGATTATGGGGGAAATTGCCGCTAAATTAGCCGATCAGATTTACGTCACTGATGAAGAAAACTACACCGAAAACGCTGATCAGATTCGCCAGATGATCATTGACGGTATCAATCGAACAGAGACAAAAGCTAAGATGACTGAAATCGCTGATCGCCGCGAAGCTATCACCGCCGCTCTCAAACAAGCCGAAGCAGGCGACACAGTTCTAATCACCGGCATGGGGCATGAGCAATTCCGAATTGTTGATGGTCAGAAAATCCCCTGGAATGACCGCCAAGAAATCGAAAAGCTATTAAAGTCAAATTAAACAATTTTTTTAGATTAAAGTAAAGCCATAAATTAGCACTCTACACTTGCAAGTGCTAATTTTATTGCTATAATAAAACTAGTAACAATAACAAGGGAAGGAGATTACAATGACTATACCAATCCAACCGCTTGCCGACCGAGTTGTGGCCGTCAAACCCGAAGCCAAAACTCAGACCGCCAGTGGTTTATATTTACCAACTAATTCACAAGAAAAATCTAACTCAGCCGAAGTAGTGGCTGTCGGCCCAGATGTCAAAACCATCACTAAAGGCCAATCAATCGTGTTTAAAGAATACACTTCAACTGAAATTAAGATCGACGACACCGATTATCTGATCGTCAAAGAGGAAGATGTTTTGGCAGTCGTCAAAACGAAAGGAGATAAATAATGGCAAAAATAGTTTATTATGATGATGAAGCGCGATCGCGAATCATGGCTGGAGCTAAGATGCTCTATGACGCGGTCAAGGTAACTTTTGGCCCCAAAGGCCACAACGTGATGATCGCCAAATCTTACGGCGCACCAACTATCACCCACGACGGCGTGACCGTAGCTGAAAGTGTTGATTTACCAGAGGACGACGAGCAAACCCTTGGTTATAAAGTTGGGGCGGATCTGATAAAACAAGCTGCCACCAAATTAAACAAAATCGCTGGCGATGGCACCACCACGGTTACAATTTTAACCTATGAAATCATGCGCGAAGCTAATCGCTTGATTGCCGCTGGTCACAATCCGCAAGAATTACGCCAGGGGATCGAACAGGCGGGAGCTGAAATCATCGCTGAGTTATCAAAGTTAGCTGAATCAATCGAAAACGACCACAACCGAGTCGCCGAAGTCGCTACTATCAGCGCTGGTTCAACCGAAATCGGTAAATTAATTGCCAACGTGATCGAAAAGATCGGCAAAGATGGTGTGGTTACCGTCGAAGCTGGACAAGGATTGACCATGGAGAGCGAAGTTGTCGAAGGCTTTTCAATTGACAAAGGCTTCGTCAGTCCATTTTTCGTCACTGACGCCAACCGCCAAGAAGCAGTTTACGAAAAACCAGCTATTTTAGTCACTGATCAGAAAATGTCCAACGCTCAAGAATTTGTTGGTTTCCTCGAGAAAATGGCTCAAGCTGGGATGAAAGATTTGGTGATTATTGCTGACGAGGTTGACGGCGACGTACTGAGCATCTTAGTCTTAAACAAGCTCAAGGGTGTCTTTAATTCAGTAGCTATTAAAGCACCAGCTTTTGGTGACCGCCGTAAAGATATCCTCGAAGACATCGCTGTCTTGACGGGTGCAACCGTCGTTTCGGCCGACAAAGGCATGACTTTTGATAATGTCGGTTTGGAGGTACTTGGTTCAGCCCGCAAAGTGATTGTTGGCAAGGACGAAAGCACAATCATCGAAGGCGCTGGCGCCAAAGAAGCAGTAGCGCATCGAATTAACCAACTAGACGCTTGGATGGAACACGCTCCTAGCGAATACGACAAAGAACAAATGATGAATCGCCAAGCTAGTCTTCAGGGTAAAGTAGCCGTGATAAAAGTTGGCGGCGCTAGCGAAACTGAAATTGACGAAAAGAAATACCGCGTGGATGATGCTGTGGCTGCCACCAAAGCAGCTCTAGCCGAAGGTATTGTCGCTGGTGGGGGAGTAACTCTAGTCAATCTGGCGGACAAACTCAAATCCAAAGGTAGTGGCTCAATCGCCGCTGGACGTGAAATTGTCAAAGTCGCCCTCAAGCAACCTTTCACCCACATCGTCAAAAATGCTGGCTTAAACGCTGATGCGCTACTAGCTAAGGTCGAGGACGGCAAGGCTGGTTACGGTATTAATGTTGTTACCCCTGAAAAAGGGCTGGTTGACCTCAAATCAGACGGTGTAATTGACCCAGTTCGCGTCACCAAAGAGGCAGTTCAAAGCTCGGTTTCGATTGCCGCAACTGCTATCACCATGGGCGCTTTGGTAGTTGATCTACCTGAAAAAAATCAACCAGCTGGACCTGATATGTCTGGCATGGGCATGATGTAAGCCAATTCTAAGCCCAAACAAAAATAACCTTCGATCTAATCGAAGGTTATTTTAACTTAAAACTCAAAAGTTTTTATTTTTTATTGCGAGAGTTAAAATAATCAATTTCTTTAATTACATTGAGCAAGGCTTCAGCGCGCTTAGTTTCGTCTTCAATTTGCCGAGCTACTTCATAAGCTGGCTGCAACAATGACGAATCGTCAGTTGACCGAATCAACAGCAGGTAAGTATCAAACTTTTCCTCAAGTGGCAGATTTAGTTTGTCAACTAATGGTCGCAAATCGTTAATTGCACTTAACTTTAACTCGTCCAATTCAGCTAATGGCTTAGTTTCGGTAGCCGCCTTAGGTTGATCAATTTGGTCCAACTGGCCAGTAAAATCTGGCACCGTAACATCAGCCGCCTTATCTTTATCCTTGTCTTCAGGTTTTTTCGAATCGTTCTTTTTCTTGTCAGTAGGAGCAGTTGCCATATTAATCTGGTCACTAACTCCAGCTAACACCTTAGCTAATTCTTGTTCATCTTGTAGTTGTTTATTGTCCATGCCACCCCTTAATTTCTAATTTATAGATTTATTTATGCTTTTATTGTATTATGATAGCATAAGCTTTTAAAAAATACTAGCTTTTTTATCATAAATTATGTTGGATGACTTACAATATCTCGATCAATTCAAAGTCTTAATGTTCGAACAACAATTAGGCTCATTTTTTAATTACACTTTTGGTAATTATCAAGCGACAAATCAAACTCCTAGGCTCCAACGAGTTGTGGCTTTATCAGAATTTCAATCTAATATCGGCCTCGAAACATTAGTAGCAATCCTTAAGCGCTTGGGCTTGTCAGCTGATTTTGTTAACTATGAGCAGCTAGATAATTATCATAATTTACTAACCAGCAACACTCTATTCATTACCAATGATCGCTGGCATCAAGCTGATCAGTTGCCAATTATTAAACAACTGATCACCAGTCGCGCTAATTTAGAGTTAATTAATTGCCAATCAACTAACCAAGAACTTGAGCTGCTAACTGGGGGATTGCAAGCTGTTGATCGAAATTATTTATTTAATCCTGAAAATTGTCAGCAGCTGAATAATAGTTTTCAGCAAGCTCGAAAAGATATCGACAACTGGTCAACTAATTTTCCCACCTCGACCAATCAAGCTAAACAATTAGCTAATTTCATAGTTGGCAAGAGCGGCTACTTAATTTACGCTAATGAATTATCGCTAGTCGCTCACTGGTGGCAAATGACCACCAATCAACGAGCCAAAAACCTCTGTTTCTCCGAATCAATTGATCAATTTGCCGACTTTGGCAAAGAAGGCTGGTGGTCTCATCCAATTGAGAAAAATTTTGCCGTAATCGACCTAGTATCCAACCGAACTCCTAAAACTGACAATCAATACTTTTTTGCTAAAGACCGAGTCTTGTCAGGTAAAATACCGCATTCACGGCTAATTGAATTATCACATTCATCACTACTAGATAGTTTTTGGTCAGGACTGGTATTAGCAGAATTAACCGCCGCTTATCTAGCCGCTTTAAATCAACAATCGCTAATTAATTCAGAGATCGAGCTTAGAATTTTCTAAGTGACTCAATCGGATCTTTACTAGCTGCCCTTAGGCTAGGAATTAAACCAGCCACCATACCAATTAAACTGGCAATAACTAACATCTTAACGATCACCATCCAATCAAATACCACCTCTAGGCCAAAACCAAGTTGAGTTTGAATGACGAACCAAGCCACAATCGCTAAACCAACTCCAATCACGCCACCAACCAGACAAAACAGAACCGACTCAATTAAGTATTGATTGACGATATTCAGGCTAGTCGCGCCAATCGTCCGTCGTACACCGATTTCGTGAGTGCGTTCTGAGACATTAACCAACATAATATTCATTACCCCAATCGCACCGATCACCAGAGCGATGATCGCCATAGTATTAACTACTTCGATCAGCGGTTTAATTTGATCAGTCTGTTGTTGTTGGATCTGAGCGGGAGAGAGAACATCGAAACTATGAGCGACTGAATGGTTTTTTTCAAGCACTTGATTAATTTTAGCTTTGATTTGCGCTTCATTTTTTTGATCGTCAATTACCACGTTGATCTGATTTAACAAGCCCAATTCACGGCTAATTTGATTAGCGGCTGCTAAATTAACAATCGCCACTTGAGAGAAATCAGTTCCATGCCCATCTAATGTTTGCTGATCGTCAAAAACTCCCACGATCGTAAATGAATAATCTTGGACTTGAAATGTATGGCCGATAACTTGTTCAACGTCATACCATCGATTAGCTAAACTCTTCCCAATAACCGCAGCGTTCGGGATAATATCATCGTCAAGAAATTGGCCGCCCTTGTTAATTTTAAGATTAACTGTCTTCAGAAAATCAGGTGTAGTAGCAATAATTGTCTGATGTTGATGACTTTTTTGCCGAGCCTGAACATTAGTCTCAATATGTAAAAGCGGAGCAATTGTTTTTACACCAGGAACTTTACTGATTGCCTGCAGGTCAGTTTCATCTAGAAAATCAACCACCTTAAAGCCTTCGTTATTACTAGTATTAAGATTAAATAATGATTTAGTTTTTGCCTGTTGGGGCTTAATGACCAACACTCGATCCCGATAAAAACCATTGACCTGCCGATCGGTCATCTTAGTGAAAGTCGTTTGTAACGCCACAATCAAAGTCAGCAAACCAATACCAACACTAATTCCTACAATAGTCAAGGCGGTTCGGAATTTATTGGCTCGAAAGCTGCTAAAAGCCGTTGCGATATGATTAAAGCCTAGAAATTTAATCATGATTTAACCTCCCTGAAGTAAGACTTGGTCGCCAATCGATTACTAGCTAATTGGATCTTGGGATAAACTTTTTTCTGCCCTGAGTTATTGTCAACATCTGAAACGATTTGGCCATCGCTCATGGTAATAATCCGATCAGCGTAAGCCGTCAAAGCTGGATTGTGAGTTACCATCACGATGGTATTACCTTGTTGATTGATGCGGTATAATTCCTCCATGATAATATGACTAGCTCGTGAATCGACTGCGCCAGTTGGCTCATCGGCCAAAATCAGCTCCGGTTTATTAACCAATGCCCGAGCAATCGCCACTCTTTGAACCTGACCACCAGACAACTGCCACGGCATATAATATTCGCGATTCTGTAAATTAAAATCCGCCAACACTTGACTCGATCGCTCCAAGCGATAAGTCTTGCTTTTACCCGAATATAGCAGCGGCAAGCCAACATTATCGATTACGTTTAACCGAGGTACTAGATTATAATTCTGAAAAATAAAGCCAATTTTTTGATTGCGAATCCTAGCTCGTGATCGACGACTAAGCCGACTTACCTCAACGCCATTCAAAAAATATTGGCCACCCGAAGAGTGATCAAGTAAACCCAGAATATTTAGCAAGGTCGTCTTACCACAGCCACTTGGCCCCATAATCATCACAAATTGACCAGCCGGAATCGTCAAATCGACTTCACGCACCGCACGCGTCGTCGCATCACCATAGCCAAACCAGCGCTCTAAATGCTTCAAGCAAATTAAGTCCCCACAAGCAGGGGAGTTAGTTTTAGTTTTTCGTTGGCGGAATAATTTCATTGCTTCTTATTATGGCTGTCTCAGCCATAAAAATCAAGCTATACTTTTGATAAATATATGGTGGAGTATAACGGATTTGAACCGTTGACCTCTTCGCTGCCAGCGAAGCGCTCTACCAACTGAGCTAATACCCCAAATGGCGGAGAGAGAGGGATTCGAACCCTCGATACGGTTCCCCGCATACTGGTTTTCAAGACCAGCTCCTTCAACCACTCGGACATCTCTCCAAAATAGCGAACTAGCTCGCTAGACAATTATTCTACCATTATTTGTGGCTTTTTGCCAGATTTAGTCATTGGCTGTCTTAAGAAAATTGCCACTGATACTTTTTTAGCTCCAGCTTGCAATAAAGCATTGGCCGCATAGCGACAACTAGCACCCGTCGTCCAAATATCATCTAGTAATAAATATTCCGCCTCTGAGTCAAGTGTTTGCTGACAACTAAAAGCCGCTTTAGCGTTTTGTAGTCGCTCAGATCGAGACAAGCCCTGTTGTGATTGATTAGTCTGCCGACGCAGGACAGGGCAGTAGTGGTAATTTTTAAGCTTGGCAATTTGCTTGGCTAATAATTCCATATGATCAAAGCCGCGTTGGCGCTGATGTGTCTTGATCGTTGGCATCGGTACCAAACAAAGTCCTTGCTGATCAGGCAGAATCGGCGCCATAATTTCCGCTAGTGGTGTCGCTAGATCACGCTGTAAATCAAATTTATAACTATTAATTAGATCCTTTAAAATCCCCTGTCGATAATTAAGGTAATAAACTTGATTAAAATTAAACCCTCGATGCCAGCAAAGCCCAGCCGAGCTGGTTTTTTGACAAATAATACACTTTTCTATTCTAGCTGGATGTTGATCTTTGATGTTATTTTTACAACTATCACATAAACTTTTGCCTATTTTTTGGCAGCTTTTACAGTGGTGAGGGGCTAGTAGACTGAGGGCTTTATCAAACATTGTAATTTTTACATTTTAACCATTAGTTATATTGATTATATCATCTTTTAGCGTTATAATAAACGAGAATATTTACCAATGATGCAAATAATTGCATAAAAAAGCGGAGGAGTAGAATGGCTCAAAAAAACGAAAATGACCTTTTAATAGATGACGACTTAGTGTCGGGATTCTTGGGCGACGATAGCGAGTTAGTCGACGAACCAACAGAAACCGAACCTCAAGAAGACACCACACCCGAACCAGAAGACCAAGAAGAGACAACCTGGGAAGATGAAGAAGATTTTCCTGGACAGCTAGCGGTTGACGTTTTCGAAACACCAGAAAAGCTAATAATCAAAGCTAGAACAGCTGGGGTTGATAAAAAAGAACTTGATGTCAGCATCTCAGAAGGGATTCTGACCATTAGTGGTACTTTATCGAGCGGTGACGAAGAAGATGTTTCGGCTTATCACATTATGGAGTGCTACTGGGGAGAGTTCACCCGGACCTTAGCCTTACCAATTCCTGTCAAGGAAGATGAAGTCGAGGCAGTACTCAAGGATGGAGTATTGACTATCAGCTTTGAGAAGATTCAACAACAAATTCCAGTTAAGATACCTGTCGTGTCTGACCTATAAATAAAGAATTACCGAGAAATAGACTAGTGAATTATCATTAGTCTATTTTTATTATAATAATTTAACAAATAAAAAATAGCAGCTCTAGTTAAGGGCTGCTATTCTATAAGTGTAATTTTCTTTAAATACTAATACCGAATGAACTGACAACAAACCTAATAATTGCGTAAGCCAGGATAGCTACAATTAAGCCAACCACCGCAAACAAGATTGTATTTTTAGCTGAAGTAATTGCCCCTTGGTCGCCGCCAGAAGTCACATAACGAATACCACCGTAGATAATCATAATCACACTAACTGCACCGATCAAAAACAGCAGGACATTAACTACTGTCTGAAAAATACCAGCATTACCAAATAAATCCTCTGGAGCTTCAGCAGGTTTAGCTGAATCAATACCATCTTTCAAAGTAAAACTTCCTGATGAAGCCATAACGGCTCCGTAATTAAACACGCCAGTTACTGCCGCCGAAAAACCTAGCACCAGCAGTGACATCATGATTAAAGTTTTTATATTTTGTTTCATACTCTTTTCCTTTATTAATTTATATTATTCTTTATTATTTATAGCACAACCGTTATTATTTGTAAACCAAATTATGGAGTTGTGAATGAAGAAACGATAAAGTTAACTGCGGCGTAAGCTAAAATCGCAATTACCAAGCCGACTACAGCGTAGAGAATGGTATTTTTAGCAGCGGTAACTTGGTTTTGATTGCCGCCAGAAGTCACATAACGAATGCCACCGTAGATAATCATAATCACACTCACTGCACCGATCAAGAACAGGAGAACGTTAACGGCTTTCTTAAAGATACCGTCACTACCCATAAGATCGGTTGGTCCTCCGGGATTAACATCGGCTATACCTTTTTTCAGCTCCGAAATAGCCAACGCTGATTGAGACCTTAGACCAGCTCCTAAGGTTAAGCCGCCAGCAATGATTCGCTTTGACGCCTGTTTCATATTGTTTTATTCCTTTCTTTAGTTAAAACTTGCTAAATATTTTAGCATATTCAGATTACTAATAAAAATTAAAATTTATCAACAATAAAGTTGACGATTGCGTAAGCGAGGATCGAAATTATTAAACCGATTACCGCCCCAAATAAAGCCTGTTTAGCCATAGTAATCCGACCCTGATCTCCGGCTGAGGTGGCGTATATAATTCCACTGGCAATAATTACGATCACACTCAGAGCGCCAATTATGGCAAATAATCCTTTTAGAACATTCTTAGTGACAGTATTGAGGTCTGGGTTGTTACGACAAACTACATTAGAATTACCAGAAGCTGAGCACGAGGGATTAGTGGCGTAAACACTGGGCATCATTAAGCCACCAGTTAGGGTTAAAGTCGTAAAGACAACTAAGATTAATGTTTTTATTTTCATAACCTACCCAATCGATCCTAAGACAAAGTTAACTATTGCAAAACTCATGATCACCACAATCAAACCAATCACTGCGCCGATGAGTGTTTTCTTAGCTTTAGTGATTTTCGCCTGATCACCAACGGCGGTCACATACAGCAAGCCACTACCGATAATAACTATCACACAAATCACTCCCGCCCAACCAAAGGCAGTGTTGAGTCCATTTTTAATAGCAGTATTATCAAGATTAACTTCTGGTAAACCACCACTCGACGAACTACTACCCATGAAAGTCTTAAAGACGAGATTAATTATTGCTGATGATAAAGCCCCAATTACCAACCCAGTCACGGCATTGACAATTGTCTTTTTAGCGCTCGCCATCATCCCTTGATCACCCATGGCTGTCATATATTTGAAACCACCAATTATCACAAACACCACTGATATATAAGCTACCGATTGAAAAATAATATCGGCAACGTTCAGAATGATCCTATTAACCATCTGACTTTCACTGCCAGTAGGATTACAATTAGCGTCTAAAGCGCCGTCATACCAAAATGGAAAAGTTAAGATTTTCTGACCACCACTACACGAAGCTAATACAGATGAGGAGGGGATTATTAAGCAAAAACCAAGACTAGCAATAAGCGTCAATATAATTAAATTCATTTTTTGTTTCATCACTAAATACCACCTGGAATAACAAAGTTGAGAATTGCGTACAAAAAGACATAAACGATTACTCCGATGACAGTTTTAGTAATAATTCCTTTTGCAGCCGCCACTCGACCAGAATCATCACCAGCCGAAGCATACATTACAGCCCCCACAACCATCATCAGCAGCGCCACGCCGCCAACCGCCATACTTAAAATATTAACTACTAATTCGACTAAACAGTTAATGCCGCTACCATCAGTTCGACCCTTACATTGATCAATCCCAGTTGAGCCGCTGCCGCCGCTATTACTATTGCTACTGTTGTTGCTGCTATTTCCAGTACCGGTACCTGTTGAGCCTGGAGCTCCTCCGGATGAGCTAGAACTACCAGGATTATTTACACTAGCTCCAGGATAGTATTGATTGTTCGCAATCACAGAAGAGGTGTTTGCTACTGATAATATTAATAACCCAAAACTAAACGCACTGACTACAAATATTTTAGTGGCTTTTTTTATTTTTTTTGTTGAAATTTTCTTCATAATTGATTTGATTATAACTAATTATTAACCAGCTTGCAAGATTTTAAATTGTTAAATTATAAACATAAACTTTTACTTTTAGCAAATTAGGGTTATATTGATTGACTTTTATCCTAGTAGATGATATTATTGCATGGTATGTTGGAGGCAAAATTACCGCTTCCTAATTCAACTAGAATTAGGTCACTTATAATTGGAGTCGCAATTGTTTTTGTTGCGACCTTATTTAATCTGTTCTATCTGAATCATAATTCTTTAGCAATCGAAGCGAGTGACATTAAGTGGCAGGGCGATTCGATCGAATATCAGGGCAAAACCTTTTCTGGACCGAAAACTTCAGCCCGAGATGACGGCACGAGTTTTGCTCCTGGTACAAAGTACTGGTCTTACGAAAACAATGGCACTATGGAAGCGATCGCTCCTAGCGATGAACAAGATCCAAAAAATTCAACCGCTTATAATTATCAAACCTACAAGCTTGACCCACAAACCGGTAGGCCGACCAACCCCTCAAATACTCAAAACTTAACTCCTTATGAAAACAAATCAGACTATGCCAAAACCTGCAACATCCCAACTCTTGGCTGGCTGGTATGTCCAATTAGTAACTTCTTAGCCGAAGGTATGGATTATCTATTTGATGTGGTGGTCAAGTTCGTCGAAATTCAACCATTACCAACTGGAAACAATACCGTTTTGTTTAAAGTTTGGGGCATCATGCGAGGCATTGCCAATTCACTATTTGTAGTGGCTGGCTTACTGTTGATTTATTCTTATATGACCAACAACGCCTTTTCGGTTTATGAAGTCAAAAAACTTCTACCAAAGTTAATTGTAGCTGCGGCTTTGGTTAATTTGTCTTATTATCTCTGCTCATTAACTATCGATGTTTTTAATATCATTGGCTACAATACTTATGATTTTTTTGAAAATATCCGGGTTCAATCGTTGAGTGGCAGTCAAAGTAGCGCTGATCTTAATTGGAAAGACCTCACTGCCGCCATCTTGTCTGGAGCCACCGCTATCGCAGGTATTAATTTCGCCATTGCCTCAGCGGGTGGGGTAGTTGCATCATTCTTTTTAGTATTACCAAGCTTGGTTGGCGCCACTATCGCGGTCATTGTGGCTATCATTACCCTGGCAGCCCGACAAGCGATCATCATAGCTTTAGTGGCGATCGCCCCAATCGCTTGTGTAGCTATGCTTTTACCAAATACTGAGGATTTATTTGATAAATGGCGCCAAACATTTATCAATATGTTAGCCGTGTTTCCTTTATTTTCACTGTTATTTGGCGCCTCACAACTAGCTGGCGATGTAATTATTCACACAGCCGATGGTTTTCCGATGGTTATTTTAGGCTTATTGGTTCGGGTAGCGCCACTGATTGTTGCTCCTGTGTTAGTCAAAGCGGGCGATCGACTAGTTGGCTTGGTTAACGATAAATCCAAAGGTTTTCTGGATCGCTTCCAAAATCAAGTCAAAAATTACTCTGATTCAAAGAAGGACGAAGCCAAGGCTCGCTATATTTCGGATGAAAATCGAGCCCGCGGCTTCACTCAAAAGATTGCTCAATTTGCTGACAAGCAAAAACGTCTGAGCACTCAACGAACCGAAGCTTACGGCAATATAAGAGAAGCCCAGATTAAAAAAGACATGGCTAATGTCAACGATCGTGCCTTTAAAACTAGTTTATTAAATACCTACGCCAACGATTCACTCGAAGCTTCAAAACAGCACCTTGAGCGCAAAGAGCAAGAATTGCGCGCTGAAACCTTGCGAAAGGTGAAACCTACCTATAATGAAGCCACTAAGAAATTCGAAGTTAATTGGTCTAGTTTGGATAATAACTGGGAAGTTGAAATCGCCAAAGCCAGCCTACAGCGAAGACTCGATGAAAGCGCCACTAGTGTGGCTGAATCAGTCAAAGCCCAAACCTATAATGACTTACTAGCCAAGGATATGGAAGTGCCAGTTAGTTTTGGTGTTGCTCCTAGAACGACCTTCTTGATGGATGCAGCCGGTGTTGAGAGAGGCACTACCGCTGGTAAAAACCGAGTTCTATCGAAAGCCATTGCAGCTCAACGCAAAGAACACTCTGAAAATGTTGAAAATATGGCTAAATTGTTTGAACATTATGGCCTAAAAGGTGAAGATGAGATGGACTTAATTTTAGGTAACAGATCTATCACCGCTTCTCATGTTGATTATGATGCCAACGGTAATAAGGTGGTTTCCCATAAAACCTTTGATGTTAATGATTTATTAGTTAGAGAAACAGCCGCTATTAACCAAATGAAAATAGCCTTTGCCCCCAATGTAGATAAGATTATTGCTGCCACTAAAGAAGGCGGCAGCGCTCATGTTCTGGCCGAAGTAGTTGGCTCTAGTATGTATCCTAATGGTATTCCAGATAAGGTTTCTGTTTATGGCGGAAACATACCTGAGCAGATCGCTCACGGTAAATTCGATCCTGATTTACTCGTCAAAGCGGCTTTGGACAATATGTCCAAAGGGTCGTTGTCAATTGATGGATTATCAAAAGAAGATCCAAAAGGTT
Organism: uncultured Candidatus Saccharibacteria bacterium; assembly: GCA_964388235.1. Lineage (GTDB taxonomy): Bacteria > Patescibacteriota > Saccharimonadia > Saccharimonadales > Saccharimonadaceae > CAYLXN01. The sequence goes on along the minus strand of CAYLXN010000001.1, from coordinate 28,794 downwards.
TGGAAAAATATGCTTCAGTTTTTAAAGACCCAAGCTATAGTTTTAAATACAAAGACGGCAATCAAACCATTACAACAACGGTTGGTGATTATTTAGCCGCCTTAAAAACCAAACCAGAATCAAGAGATATGATGCGGCGCACTCTAGACAACGCCAACAGTGTATTAAATTCCGAAGAATTGGCTAAAACCCTCAAGCCAGCAGCTAGGGCTCAGCTTGAAGAACTAAAAAACGGCTTGGATAATTTTCTAAATAATTAATCTCTCCACCCGTATAATCATTTAAACTTGCTTAATCATTTTTGGCTTTTCGTGTATAATAAAGCTTATGTCTACGAATAGGTGGAGTTTAGCCAAAATAATCGGTTTGCTGGCGATTTTTTGCTTAGGTTTAACTTACATTAGTGGTGTCTCCACTAATCACGCTCTGGCCCAAAGTTCAGTCAGTTCTGGAGGGACGATTAGTTTTAAAGACAAAACCAAAGCCAGTGCCGATGGCAATTGTCGGGCGGGTAGTTTTTGGTGTGCTGACTCAGGTGAGCCTTGCTACTGCAAACCCGCTAGTGGTGGTGACCCAAACTGTGAAGTGATCACCTCGACAACCGCCACTTACGAAAACGGTCAAATTGTCATGAAAGGTGGTATTTGGAAAGAGATTGCCAAGAAACTCAGTGAAACCAATGCTAGCGGGGCAATATACGACGCTCAAGAGGGTTCGGTTACTTTCACTAAAGCTAACGCTAATTTATCAGTTGGCGAATATTATACGTCAGATTTTTTGCAAGCGCTCTATACAGAAGCCAATAAAACCTCACAAACCAAGAACATCACTGCAGCTGACAAGTTTGGGCTGATTGTAGATATCGACCCAGTATCAGGCAGTGGTAAAATCTTAGCCTCAACTCGTCAAGACCCAAATGATCCCAATTTAATTTGCCAATCAATATATAATGGAGGCACCAAACAAGTTATCATGCATAGCGGCGATGGAAGCAAACACAATCCATGTAAAAATGCGGCTCCTTTTTCTAGGGTATTAGAAGGATTTTTTAATACAAAAAATCCAGGCAAAGATAATCAATTTATTTTTAAAAACTGCAATGACGCTCAATCACTAGAAGCCGCTGCCAATGAGATATTCATTCCGATGATTGGAAAAAAGATTTCTGTAGCTAGAGGTGTCAATTCTTTTCTTGGCCAAGATTTTGAAGCCAACGAATGCGCTGGCGGTGTACGAGCTGGCAAGGTAACTAAAATTAGGGATTTATGTAGCTCCAATTGCCCCGAAACCGACAATGAAGTCGTCAAACAAGCCCTGCCAGAATATTGCAGCAAAGATTGCCAAAATGAAAAATTAATTGACGCCCTCGAAAAAGAATGTGATAAATCACTCTCAGAAATAATGGCTGACTTGGCCACTAGCGAGGACTGTAGCGCTATTGATGCTCGCTTCTTGGATAAATCCAATCAAATCAATTACAATCCTCAATACAGCGAAAACGAGGAAGAAAAAGATATCAACTCCCGAGCTCCAAATGCGATCTTGAAAATGTGCGAAGAAACCCACACTACCAACACTAAAAAACGAGTTGATTGTAAGGTATTTGCTAATAACTGTGTCGCCAATTCCATCTCTGAACCCAACAATGGCGGTGATATTTGTGCAGCTCTTGATACTGATCTTATTACTGCCAAATGGATCGTCTGCCCGCTAGCCACCACCTCTGTTTCGGCGGCCGATAAATCATCTAGCTTACTCGACAGCCTAATTTCTGTCAATCCAAATATTATTGATCAGAGAGTCGAATCAATCTGGGGAGTAGTGCGCAACATTGCCTTTTCGATTATCGTCATTGGCTTCTTGGTGTTGTTGATTTCATATATTACCAACAACGGCCTATCAAATTACCAGATCAAAATCATGCTGCCCAAGCTGTTAATTAGCGTCCTATTGGTAACCATTTCTCTATATCTCAGCCGATTGATCATAACTGTGGCTGATATTTTGGGTGATAACATCGGTGGGTTAATTGATGGCGTGACTAAAGCCATCCCTGGTCCTCAGTTAAAAATAGCTGCCATCGTAACCGGTAGTATCTTAACTGTCGCCGCAGTTGCTGGCAGTGTAATCTTACTAGGTGGATTATTCTTTCTATTGGTAATCTTACCAGCTGTGTTTATCGGCTTAACTTTTGCCGTTTTCCTATTATCATTTCGCTATGCCGCCATCATCCTCTTGGTAATTTTAGCACCTCTCGCTATCGCCACAATGTCAATCCCAAATCTTGACAATGTCTTTAATAAATGGCTAAAAATGTTTATAGCTTGCGTCAGTGTTTATCCAATAACTGTCTTGATTTTAAGTCTCAGTAAATTAACTTCTAAAATCTTAACTAACGCCTCGGGTAATATTTTATTTCAATTAGCAGCCTTTGCTTTACCTGCCTTGTCAATACTACTGGTGCCGAAAATCATCATTGAATTAATGAGAGGTGTGCCAATAGCTGGCGCAAAACTCAGCCAATCTTTTGAGAAATTAACTGGTGCTGGTTGGAATTTTGGCAAAAACCTACCAGCTTCTCAAGCTATCAGAGATCAACAATCTCTAAAAAACAAGCAGTTTCTCTACGGAGCCGTACCTGGCGATGGCTTGAAAGCTAATTTATCAAAAAAATCTGGTCGAATAATGTCTAAACTCGGCCGAAATAGCTATTTTAATCGCTTGACTGGCGGTATTGTTGCCAAAAGCACCAACAAAGTTAATTATACTCAAAGCAAAATGGCTAATGATATCACCGATTCGATCAAACACAGTCCAGCTTTGATCCGAGCTATTCATATGGGATCAAGCGAAGGCTTAAACACCGAAGACCGAGCAGTTTACGACGCTATTACCGCTCGATACGGCAAAAATTCTCAAATTTTCCAATTCTCGGCAGCTAATGCCGCTATTATAAATGGCGTCAGCAACCCACAATTTTACATTGATGTCTACAAAAAAGCTTACGAGCAGGGCGCAGATTTGAGTGTAATTGAAAATGAACTCAAAAAAGCTCGTATTACCGCGCTAAAAAATGGTCAAGTTCAGCAAGTAGCTATCATTGAATCGATTATTGGTTATGAAGCTTACACGCCACCCAAAAACGTTCAAGCTATACGCTCCAGTATTGGCTCAAGTCAAGCTTACTCAGTTGGTCCAGATAAAACCGTGACTTTAAATATTGATCAAGTTATTTCTAGAGAGGTAATTAACAATTTCAACAATAATTCAAACACCAAACTCGATTTCTCTGCCATCGAAAACGAAGCTATCCAACAGATAAGAAATGACGTCCTAACGGGCTCCAATACCATGTCACTAACTGATAGTGAGAAAAATAGCATTATCAATCAAGCGACGGCCGATCTAAAAAGTCGTTTAACTAAACTAAGTACTGGCTATAACGATATGGATGTAAATTCATTAGTTAATGTCTTAACCGCAACTACCATCAATGTTGGAATTGGTAACGGAGGAGTGAATGCCATAACTAATACTCAGAATAATAACATGATTCAAATACGCAAAGGCCTAGCGTCTCTTCAAAACCTTGATCAGAAAAAAATGGCTCTTATCTCCAAATACATCAACCAAGAACGGTTGGCCAACGGCGATAAAGAATTTGTTATCGACCCGTCAGACGATTCTCATCCTGACCTAAAAATCCTTTTCTTCGATCAAAACACGATTGGTGATATTACTCAAGAAAATAGCTTCATGGAGGTTATTAAAAAAGCCACCGCCAAAAAGAAAAATATACAGGATAATGATTGGTCACTAGCTGACAATGATGGTTATAATTTCAAACCGCTACTGGTTAAAGATATTAAAATTGATCAAAACATATTAAACGCCAAAGCCAAAGATGCAGCTAAAGGTTTCGGCATATTGAGTATCAACTCAAATCAATATTTGCAACGCGGACCAGCGGCTAATAATCAGCAAGACCTGAGAACAGCCAAGGAAAAATTAGCCGCAGAATTATATTCGTCTGGCAGTGATATCGCCACCTCAACAACCGATATCGTCAAAAGTATGATCAGAGATTTACCTGAAGATCCGCAAAGGATTAGACAGACTAATCTTTATGATGTCCTGAAAAGCTATGACCACCTTGATCCTGTCGTTATCGCTAATTTAGATGAATCTATTTTGGAAGCCGCCAAACTACTCTACAAAAGCCAGCACCACATGCACACCCATAACGGTACCAGCTTTACGACCATAAAAAACGAAATTAAACAACCGCCAGCTGTCGACCCAGTTACCGGCACTTTGCTGCCACTCGAAGAGCAACCATTTTTTGCCTCGGCTCATGGCCACGATTTATTGACAAACAATGAGAAAAACGCCATCAATCAAACTCTTCTCGATTCCATGAATGCTTACTCCAAAGCTTTGGGCAATAACACTGCTTTTGGTTCAGTCAATGAAGCCTTTACTAGTCTTGGTATTACCCAGTTTAATCCAGATGACACTCGAGAAGTTATTGTTGCTAACGGCATCACACCTGACAGGATAGTTCTATGATTTTTAATTTTAAAACTAGAAAAATGCCAATTCTACTGTTTGTCGTTTTTAGTTTACTATTTTCACTAAATAGCGCTTCGGCTAACGCCCAAATACTTGATTATGACGAAATCATGATCACTAGTGAGTATTTAAAAATGAAATTAATCAGCAACGCCGCGACTGGAGAAGATCCGTTATCTGCCAACGATCGACGAATGCTTAACTTTTTTGTCAGCTTAAATGTTAATGGTAGCTTTAATCCAGATCAAAAAACCGAATCTGGATCGGGTGGTGTAGGTAGAGCCTCAATAAGGTGGGATGATGTCTACGACAAAGATGGTAATCCAATTAAAACAACTGGTACTGTAGAAAACTCTGGCAATAATCAAACAGTAAACAAAAAAGTTTTTTACTGTACTTATTATTCATCATTAGAGATTGCTACCCCTAGTATTGCTGAAGGAAGAGACACTGGTTCATCTAACCCTGCAGGCAAACCAGCTAATAAAATTTGTACCGACAACGGCAAGGGTGCGACTTTATCAACGAACACCCCTGACTCAAACCAAGTCACCAACGACATCATCGCGATTTGTAATCGAAAAGACCCTAAATTTAGCCGGGAAAAATGTTTAGCGGTCATTGATCAAGACGGTCAGTCACTCTTTGGTGCTGGTCGACTTAGCCCGACTATCTTACAACATCTCTATAGCAACACCATTAGCGCTGGCTTAACACCCAACTGGCCTACACCTGATTTAGATACCAAAACTATGATCGAAAATTACATTAATAAAGAAAAAGAATTAAGAGACGCCCTTGATGCACTAGATGCCAGTCAAGCTGGCGCCAAATTAGACCAAGACAAGGCTGATAACGGTGTTAAATATTGCTACGCCGCTGGTGGCATGAGCTGGTTATTTTGCAGGCTAGGGGAGTTACTTGCTGACGCATCAACTAGTAGTTTCGACATTCTCGAACCGTTTTTAAGAAACGATGACTCAGTTTTTAACCAACCAGCACTAACTAACAGTTGGCGAATCTTCCAAGTAACCGCTAATTCAATCTTGGTGGTAGCAGCTATAATCATGCTTATTTCCTACTTAGCAGGCGACTATATCGGAAGTGGTATTGGTTTGTCAAATTACACTATCAAGCAAACTTTGCCCAAATGGCTAATTGCCGCCTTGTTAGTCAATGCCTCAGCCTACTTTGCTAAAGCAATTGTTGACTTGTCAAACATCTTCGGCGAGTCGATTTTTAGTTTATTAGTTCAATGGTCAGACTGGGTGACAAACAGCGCCAACTTTGATATCAGTGGTAATTTACGAGCTAGTTACGGTTGGGGTGATGCTTTCTTATTGTTAATTTTCATCCTATTATTAATTATCGTTGCAGTATTATGGATTATTGCCTTTGCAATTACGATGATTTTACTAACCGCCCGTAATGCGCTTTTGATCGTCTTATTACCCTTAGCGCCAGTAGCTTTTGCTCTTTATGCTTTACCAAATACTAAAAAATATTTCAGTATGTGGTTTAACGCTTTCATCGCTTGCCTAATGATTTACCCGACCGTGGCTTTATTTTCTGGTGGTGGATTATTAGCCTATTCGATATTAAGTGGCAACATCCTTTCGGGTGCTGATATGATGAAAGTATTCTCAGTTCTTATTCCGTGGTCAGCGTTAATTATTCCGATGTTAATTACGCCTATAGTTATCTTTAAATCACTCGGCAAAGTGGCTGTTGCTGGTGGTTTTATTGGCATGGCAAGTAGTATGGCGTCTAGATTTGGCAAGAAACAGTACGAAAAATCTGCCTTTCATCGCGCCCGCAAGCAAAAACGCGAAAAAGCTGCCGAAAAAGCCGTTACAGGGGAGTATGGTAATAAATTTAGCCACTGGTTAACTAGTCCTTCAGCTGCTGTTACTGGTCGAGCTCAAAGCGCCTTGAGACGTGTATCAAAAGGTGTGGCCAATCAAGCGTACAACGCTCAGCAAAAACTAGCTAAAGACTACGAGAAAATGGCTGAAGGTGTCAGCTTCCACGACATGCAGCAAGTCTCAAGAGTTGCTGCTGGCGATTCATCGATTAATACCTTAAATGACAATCAACGAGCGGTCTATAATCAGTTCAAGCACAACACCGCCGACAACACTAGCCTGAAGCTAGCAACAATAGCTGGTCTAGTTGCCGCCGCCAAAAAAGAATCACGTCAATTAACCACTCAAGATGACGAAACAATTGATTTAGTACTCGCCACGACTAGCCAGCAAGGAGCCTCAGCTACCGATCTGAATATTATCGTCGGTAACATGCTCGACAATCTTGACAACACCACCAATATCAATACTATTGCCTCGATAAAAACCAATTTAGAGTTTAACAATGGCGATTTTAGCAAGGGGCGACCAATTCGCACCAACACTAGCGAAGCGGCTCGTTATGATCAAATTTACAAGAAAAACCTCCAACGCGAATTCCTAACTAAACCAATCGTTCAAGACCAAAACAAACCAAATACCTTCAACCTTCGCCTGCAAACCAGTTCAATTGACCCGATCGAAAACCCCGTCGGGCATGATGCTATAAGAGAGCTATACAACAGTTCACCCGAATTAAAATCGACAATCGATTTTCATAAAAACAGTCTTGATATGAACACGAGGAGAATTATTGATGGATTTTAAACAAACAATTGCAAAATCTATTTTTTTCAAGCATAATCATTATAAGATGTTTTCGGGGCAAAAAATAGTTAAATTATTCTCCATCGGTTTGTTGCTGACGGTCATATTTTCAAATTGCTTATTTTTTAGCCCATCAGTTCAAGCCCAAACCAGTAACACTACCAATAACACAACTAATACTCCTACACAACCACCACAGACCACCGACAATGGCTTTTCACACTGTAAAGTTGATAACATCCTCGCTAATATTTTATGTCCTGTCGCTGAAGCTGCGGCCTCAGCAACCGACTATTTATTTACTCTACTTGAAGAAACCGTAGCTGGAAATGCAATGTCATTTATGAGTATTGACGAAGCCTTCGTCAGTGACGCTGGCGTGAAGAGTATCTGGTCAGTGTTTCGAGGTATTGCTAATGGCCTATTTGTCGTTTTCGCCTTAATCTTACTAATTTCCTACATGACTGGCAATTTCATCTCAGCCTATAATACCAAGCGCTTATTACCAAGATTTTTAGTAGCTATTTTCTTGGTTAATGTCTCGTATTACATCACTATTGCTTTAGTTGAAATTAGTAATATTATTGGTAGTAATCTCTATGGTTTATTCAAAACCGCCTCAGCCGCCGCTTTTCAAGCGCCAAATCAAGGCGAAGATATCACCTCTATCTTCGGTCAAATTTTATTGGGCGCTGCAGTGGGAACAGCTGGTGTGGCTACCGCCGTAAGTGCCGCCAGTTACGCTTCTTTTAAATTGCCACTTTTAGCTATCGGATTAGTTCTTTTAGCCGGCATCGCCATGACGATCATTGTCGTAATTGCTTTACTAGCACTTCGCGACATCATTGTAATTATCGTGATCGCTATTTCGCCAATTGCTTTCGTTAGTAACGTCTTACCCAACACCGAATCATTTTATCGGCTTTGGTCAAAATTCTTGTCAACATCACTGATGACTTACCCCGTAGTGGCGGCTTTATTTGGCGGATCAAGTTTTGCTAGCAGTACAATTACTGCTGTTGCTGGAGGTAGTGTATTACTATTATTGATGGCTAAAGCAGTTCAAGTTTTACCGATTATTTATGCGCCTACTTTGATTAAAAATTCAATGGCCGCCATGCCAATGATTGGTGGAAAACTGCGAAGCATGGGTGATAAAGCCATTAGTGGCGCTAAGAGTTTAGCTGACAGATCAGCTCCAGCCCGAATCTCAAAGAGGAAAGCCGAAGTTCGTAACGCAAAAGCTACTTTAGGCCAATTAGAAACTAAAAACCCAGCTGGCAAAGTCATGAATAAACTGGGCAAAAGAACCAGACGATTCTCTGGATCAATTCTCAAAGCTCAGGAAGCTCGAGACACGCTTAATAGTCGCGCCGACCAAGTTAGCAGCGCCTTAAGTATGAATGGCTCTCAAGAATTACTAGACGCCTACACCAATAACCGTAATATTGACACTAATAATATGAATGAAATGGATCTAGCTATGCTAAGAACTAACGGCATGATCGACAAAGACGGCAGAATAACCGACAGGGCTGGCGTTGGCTCAGCCGCTGTTAATTTCGCTCGCAAGGATAACCAGTATTTTGGCGGCGAAAAATATCGAGAATTAATGGCTAAATTAGAAAAAGATGGCATGTCGGCTGATCAAATAGATAGAATAAATGAAAATGTAATTGAATCGGCCCGACAAAATGGACGCTACGACCTCGAAGCCATGGCTAATATTCGCCGTGAAACTGGCGCTAGCTTTAATTCCATCACTGACGCTCAATATGCTAATAATGTCGGTAGGATTATCAGCCAAAAGAGCTCAACTGAAATAGCTGGCACTTCTGGTTTTGCCTTTGCAAACGGACTTGATCGACAAGCTCTTGAGCAAAACTTACGAGGCAACAACCAGCTAGCACAATTAATCCGTGATTCTCGAAACAACGCTGGTATGAATATTGCTTCAGCCAACAATTACAATAGCGCCCTAACTAATTCTGGTCATCCGCTCTAGTTCACTATGCCTAAGAAACAACCATCTACTCTAATTATTAAAAACAAGTCACTTAATTTTTTAGCAATTGGCACTATCTTACTAGCCTTAACGATTGTCTATTTTTATGGCATTTCACTAAATTCTTACGCTTCTGGCAGTCAACCATCAACCACTACAAGTAGCAACACTAGTCAAAACCCTTCCCAAGCTACCCCCACTGAATCCGACCCTTGTGAAGATATTGTCCGAGAAATAGTCGTCACTGCCAATCGAATTTTAGATAAAATGGAAAATTGCACCGACGGTAAAGATCCAAACTTCAACAAAGACAATCAACCATGTCAAGACGTAACTTATGAAGAATGGCAACGACTAAATTACATGATGGGCTTAAACGCTTCTATCGATAAAGGCGCCGTAGATCTGTTAAAATTCACCGATTTCGACCCAAAATCAATCCCAACCAATATAACTGAGGATGTAAAAAAAGAACACGATAAATTAGTAAAAGACTATGAAAAACAGTTAGCTAAATATCAAACAAACCTAAAAAGTCGGTGGGCGGTTGTAAGTAACATAACACCAATAACATCAACCCTAAAATATTTTAAAGAACGCTTCAATTCTCACACAAATCCAACCCCAGAAGACTCAGTTTTTCATGAAGATTTACCTTTCCTTTACTTCAATCGCTACGACAGTGCCGATTTTAGTTTCCCTAATCAAGCAGTAGACGATTCATTCATCACCGCAATAGATAGTGGCTTTAGGGACTGCAACACTAACGGCCTGAAAGAATCAAAGGGCTACCCACGATTGAATTTTTTCAACCAAGATCAGCAACAAAAACAAACTATAACTACTGATGATATAAAGAACGACTGCCTTAAAGAATCTGGGCGTGATGAAGTTTGTAAGAAAGTACTACATGAGGGAGGAAATGAATCTTTAACTGAAGAACTCAAGCAAAATTGCCTAGACATGTTTGATAGTAAATGTGAAATTGAAGCTATTCAAGTAACTGGTGCTTGGCTCCAACCGATGGATTGCTCGTCATTAACTCGTTTAGTCCAACAAATGACTGATATTGACGCTGTCCAAAAACTCTACGACCATTACAAAAACAACAATCCCGATTGGTTGTGTATGACTGAAAACGAAAAAGATGCGGCAGGCTATTATAAAGACCTACCCGATAGTCGATATTCAAACGACATGGATTACGAAGAGATGCGCAAAAAATTAGAAGAGGAGCTTGAAGATGCCGAATCGGCTTGTGCTCAAACTGGTTTCCATGCCATGGTTACCTGTCCTCTAACTCGTTTCGCTGGCAAAACGGCCGACAAAACCTTCTCTCTTTTGCGACTAGCTTTAGCTTTTCCCGAAGATGCGCTCGAGCCAGATAGTTCTCTAAACCAAGCCTGGATGATCAGTCGCACTTACGCCAACAGCCTATTGATAATCATCGGCTTAATCCTGATTGTCATGCAAATGGCGTCAATAGGTTCACAACAGCGACTATCGCAAATAATTCCGCAATTCATCATCACCGCTATTTTGATCAACATCTCATTTTTCTTATGCTCATTAGCGGTTAATATTGCTAATATTATTGGCGACAACATCAGTATAATGTTCAGCAATTTAGCCGACGAAGCTTTTGCTTCAAAGTCTCCACTGGCCGATATTGTTGACCTAGCACTCAAGGGAAAATTCTTTATATTAGCTGGCGGGGCAGTGGCTGTCACCGTGGCGGCTAGCTTTTTCGGTGCCCTAAGTCTAGTCTTACCATTACTAATTGGAGCTCTAGTAACCGCAGTTGCTGCTTTAGCCGCCATTGCCGCCCGACACATCGCGATTGTAATTCTCATCTTCCTATCACCACTAGCGATCGCCCTGATGGCATTACCGAACACTAAAAACTTATCTAGCCGATGGCTGAAGTTATTCATCACCATGTTAGCAATCTACCCAATTATCGCCTTCTTATTCGGTTTCGGTGATTTAGCTTACAAAATAACTTGGTCAACTAAAGCCAGCGGCTTCAGAAAATTAATTTCAATCTCTTTTGCTTTCATTCCTTTATTAATCGCTCCTAAATTAATCATCCAGCTAATTAGCAAAATGCCGCTGGTCAGTGGCTCAATTAGAAACCTTGGCAAACTTGGCGACAAAGCCGCTAGCAGTTTCAAAAGATCCGATCTCGGCCAATCGATACAGCAAGCTGATTACCAGCAACGAAGGAAAAATGTCGAAAATGTCAGAGGTAAAATTAAAACTGGCATTAGTGGAGTTACTGGTCGAACCGAAAAAGAAGTTGTTTCAAGAATACCTAGCCTAGCTAATTTACCTGACACTGAATCTGTCAAAAAAGATATGTCTGAAATTTCCGAACAAAGCGAAAGAATCGACAAAGATTACGCCAAAAATTTTGTGATTTCGAATATTACTCCAACTAGCAATAAATCTAGTGAATCAATTATTAATCACGTTAATCCAACTGAAGTTAGAACCATCTTGGAAAATGCCTTGACTGCCGCTGACGGAGGAGCTCTGACCGAGCAGCAGTTAACTATCAGTCTGCAAATCGCTGAAAAGAATGGTTACAGTCAAGAGTTTATCAATAATTTCGCCTTGGAAGTAGCTAGAAAATTATCAGCCGAGGGTAGCCACACTGAAGCGGCGATGATCATGTATAAATTAAATCACCAAGGCAACAAAGGCAATTACCTTGAGGCAGGCAAAGATCCAGGTGGCTTTACTTGGACTAGCGATCCTACTGATACCTCTCAAGATTCTCAAAAAGAGCAAGCTGTCAGAGAATACTTCTCTGGTTTGCCAACTTATCAAGTTAAGCCTTCATACGCTAAGCAAAAAGATTACAATGGAGAACTGAGAAAAATCAGTCGTGACTTGGCTGGCTCCAGCCTGTCAGCTGAAAAAAGAGCTGATCTACTTTACAAGCAGAAAAATATGCGAATTGAACAGCAGCAATTTGAAGACTTACTGAGAACCAATCCAACTTTCCGTAATCAAGTCGAAGCCAGAGTTCGCTCAACGACCACTATGCCTGATGGCAAAAAATACGTCCTTGATCGAATTGATGATTTTAGCTAAACTTCAATTTTAAATAATATAGTTGCTATAAGTTGTATTTTATATTAAAATATGACTAATGAACAGGGATGATGATCAGGATAAGAATCAAGCGCCAAAATTAAAATCTACCAAAAATAGATTGGCTAATTTAGAGTTTAACCCCAATCTACGCACTGACAACAAGAAAAAATCAGCTCCCTCGGCTGTTAATTACCGAAAACAAGAATTAACACCCAATCCCACTTCTAGAAAAACTACTTTTACTCAAAATATCCGCTCCAGCAGGGGAATAAGTATTGCTAAAAAATCATCACCAGCGATGGCTTTTATTGCTATAGTTGGTTTAATTTTATTTCTAGTCGCCGCCTTCGCGCCATTTCCGCTATTGATAGTTCACTGGTCTCAGACCCTGGTCGACAACCTCAATTACCAAGAACCAAGTATTAATAACCGCTCAAAAATTGCCGTCCAAAACAAAATCAATCACGCTCAGTCGCCACCATCAAAATACCAAGTCGTCGAAGATTATTACTCGGTCAGCGACAAACTAAAACAAAGCTTTAAAGATCAGGGTTTTGAAGTTGAAACTGACGATAATCATCGATTAACTAAATTTAAATACAAAAAATACGACGACTTGTCTGGCGATAAATTATTGACCGCTTCTCAAAGCGATCCAGATCTAATGCTGGCCTTAAATCGAGCAGTCGCTAGTCGCTACTTGTCTTTTTCGGACGGCGTCTGGCAAACTAATGCTAATTTTAATCAATTAACTAAAGCTGGCTTAGGCGGTTCCGACGAAGAGGAGATTTCAGTCGAATCATTACAAGAAAACGAATTAAAATACACTAAATTAAATCACGATCAATATCGATTCAACACTCAATCACCAGAAAACCCCGACGATAATAATCAACAATCACTTGGCTTACTGGATTCTATTCGCCAAAATCTAGACAAAACCAATCAAGTGGCGGATGAGCTGGCTAAACAACAAGCCACACCTGATAATCACCAATTCGACAACTTAAGCTTAATCGACCAAAATTTTGTTACCAATAATACCGTCTGTGGAGCGCTGCAAACCAGCACTTTTCAAAAAGATTACAATAAAACTTTTCAGCGTAGTCAGCTAGCTAAATTAACTAGCGCTTTTCTCTCCGATGCCGATCAAATAAAAGCTGGCGAATCTTCGGCTGTCAAAGCTGAATACTGGGGGAAGCGACTCAACAGTGGCCAAAATTACCTCGATAGCGAGGGCAAGCCAGTTACTACCAAGTCAGCTTCCGATTCTTACGCCTACCAATGGTTGGCTTATGGCGATACTGGCAATCTCGATTTAGTAGCTCAAAAATACGTCGCTGGCGCCAACCAGGTCAATTCTAGGGCCTTAAAAACTATCAACGCCGCTTCAGAAACTATTGCTGGCAGGGCAGCCTTGGCTTTATGTAAAGTTTCCAACTTCACCAAAACCACTTTTGGCGACTTCTTCAGCCTAATTCCATCGACTTTAGTTCAATTGCTGCTTGGTAATCATCTTTCGAGCCAAATCGTCAACGTCATTGATAATAAATCCAGTCATTTATTGACCAACAACACTTTGTCTGCGATGACTGGCAGGCGAGTTGACCCAGGGACTTCTGGTGAAGATTTAGGCAATTCACTAGTTACTGGAGCTGGTTATTTATTTGGGCAACAATCGAGATTGCGAGGCAATCCAATCTTAACTAAAAAACAAGCTGTAGCTTACCTAGCTGAGCAACGAACTTTCGTAGCTCAGAAGAATCAGTATGATCGCCAACAGCGAAGCCCCTTCGACCTTAAATCACCGAATAGTTTCTTAGGTAACTTAACTTTAAATTTATTATCCATACTACAAACCAATTCATCAGCTAGTATAATTACCTCTTTTTCATCGCTGTTCAATAATTCACTAGCGTCATTGTCACCAATTTTCGAGACTAAGGCCATGGCAGCGGATCTTGATAGCTTCTCGTACTGCGAAGATCCTGACATTCTAGCTCTAAATAAAACTTTGCCAGAAGGCGAGGAGGTGGCAGTTGATCCAATGTGTAATTTAATTTACGGTAGCGATGTAACTGCCGATGATCAAGAATTACCGCAATTAGTCGATCAATTAGTAGCTGACGATCAATTGCAAATCAAGGCCGGAAGTTGTAACGAAAATGGGCAAAATTGTCAGCTCGAACCAGTCAATGAATTTGCAAACTATATCACAGATTGCATTGAGCCAGACAACCCAAACCAAGCCAAATGCTTAGCCGACTCTAATCAAAAAACTTATTACGCTAATTACATTACCGACAATCAAATTAATAACTTCCACAGCGACAACCCAAGTTCTGTACCAGGTTCTAGCCCTGTTAATAGCCAAACAGTCACCGCACCAACATCCAGTCCGTCTGGTCCCGCCACCCTTGACCAGGCTCAAAATTCAGGTTGGGGTGGTTTTAGTAATGGCAAGATCCCGGCCGACAAATTAGCACCAATTCCATTTAAAACCAATCATAAACTCCATCCCGACGCCGCTTCTTCATTAGGCTCCCTCAACGAAGCTTACAAAGCTAAGTTCGGCAAAGACATTGCTATGACCGATAGTTATCGCAGTTACGATGCGCAAGTAGCTTGCCGCCGCGCCAAGGGTAGTATCTGCGCCGTACCAGGTACCTCAAATCATGGCTGGGGATTGGCAGTCGACTTAGCTGGCGGTATAAATAATTTCAGTTCAACTGAACACAAATGGATGCTTGACAATGCACCTAATTTTGGCTGGGTCAGTCCACCATGGGCTCGACCAGGTGGTCGCAATCCTGAACCTTGGCATTGGGAGTATGCAAAAGCGGTAAATTAGTTTGATTTTTTACTACTTATGCTATAAGATAATATTATGATAAACAATAGCCCGAGGTGGTCTAAATCAATCCTGTTATTGATAATATTATCACTATCAACATTTTCTAATTTATTCATTTCTTATCAATCAATCATCGCCACACCAACCCCTCCTGCGACCACAACTCCCGCTCCTTCTACCACTAATCCAACCACCCCTTCTACTGGCACACCTCCCGCCACTAGCCCAACTACTCCTTCTACTGGCACTCCTCCTGCCGCTAACAGTCATAGCAACCAACCCAGTTTCACCGAAGAAGATATTCTTTTTCACTCTAATAACGACATTCTTTTCTACAACCCAAATATTTGTATTGACGACGGTAGTAGTGTTACAGCGGCTAGCGTTGATTTAAGTAACATTACAATTAAGCCAGAGGCTACCGCTAAAATAGAGAGTAGCAAGATACCCGAAAAAGCCGACGCCTTAAAAGCTGACTATATTAAAGCTTTAGAAGCCAATGGTATTAATGGCTCTCACTGGCCGGTAATGGCGGCTATTGATTATCGTGAGCGAGGCTTTAACAAATCTGATAGTATTATGAATGGCCAGCCGATTACAGGTAGAGCCTACACAAACGTGGATAACGTTACAATCGCCGCTACGTACGAAGAAGACTTAAAAAATGGAGTTGCTCATCTTATTAGTAACGCTAAGAGCGTTTATGGTATCGACTTAACTAAAGAAGAAAATTGGACTCCTGAAAATATTGCTCTAGCTGCATTAGCTTGGAATCGAGGCGGAATTTACAAGAGAAGAAATTTACCACCTACTGATTCTGGCTATATCATGCAGGGGACCAACGAGTATAAATATCAAGGTAAGTTAGATCACCCAGATGCTTGTATAGGCAACCCTGGTGGATTGCGCTGCAATATTAGTGATAGTAACGTAGGTTATCTGGCAGTCTATTCTCACCTTAGCAATAATGCGATATCTAGTGGTGGTGGCGCTAGCTCATCAACTGATTGTATTCCAGGTGGGGCGGCAGGCACACCTTCCAGCAATGGCGATGTCGCCTCTCTTCAAAACACAGTCTTAGCTTTTATCTATTATAAAAAATATGTTAGTAATGGTAGACAAAAAACTCAAGCTTACTTAGATCAATTAGCAAAACAAGGTTACTCTGGTGGCTGTGGAGGTGATGATTGCCACGCCTATGTCATTGCCGTTATACGAGCTAGTGGCTGGGATCCTGACTATCCAGCTCAAAGCACAACCGCACAATACAGCTGGTTTAATTCTTCCGCAAACACTAAGTGGACAAAAGTTCTCTCTGAAAGAGAGGCTAGTGCGAAATACAAAGACAGTGCCGCCCTTTCCGCTGCTCTCCAGCCAGGAGATGTTTTCATAAAAAGAGGACATGCTTACTTATTTCATGGTAAAATTGAGGGGGTAGAATCAATGGCGTCGTCAGCTTCTTTATGTGACCGAGCCCCAATGTCAGAATCGAGTTGGGGGCTAAGTCCTAATTTTGTTAATGATTTTCAAGTTTGGAGAAAGACAAAATAAATGAACCGAAAAATAATAATTACCATCTCTAGTTTATTAGTTGTATTTTTACTAGCTTTATTTATTATCCCTAAATTTATTAGTAATAATAATGGTAAAACTGAGGTTATTTTTCACCTGGTACCTAAGGACGCCACAATAACTATCGATAATCAACAATACAAAAAACACACTGTTTTTCTAGAACCTGGAGACTATACCGCCACGATCAGTCGCTTTGGTTTTCAGGATTCTACGATTGATTTTTCAGTCAAAGAGGGTGATGATAAAATTGAATTACCGATTGGTTTGGTTGCCACCACCGATGAAACTGAAGCTTGGGCTGATAAAAACCTTGATCAATATCTAAAACTAGAAGGTATTTCATCGTCCATTAGCGACCGAAAAAACGAATTATCACTCAAAAAATATCCAATCTCGGAAATCTTACCCATCCTAGAAAATGATTACCGAATTGGTTTTAGCGATACTGACAATAAAGGCACAGTAGTGTTTTATCTATCTAACTTTTCCCAGCGTTCAGCAGCGATCGACATAAGAGATCGACAACAGAGTTTATATGATTATCACTTGGAGTTTTACAGCCTAGATGGTAACCAAATTATTAACCCATTTACAGGAGGAGCTAGTGACTAAAAAAAGAATCTTTATCGCCTTAAGCGTAATACTTGTCATTATATTAGTTGTCGTAATTTTCAACTTAATTAATTCAATTAAAATAACTCTTGATCCTGGTGACTTAAATATAATTATAACGGATGCGTCTAACAAACAGGTGGCTGAATTAAAAGGCAGTAAACGTCTGAAGCTTAAAAACGGTAATTATCAAGCTATAATCAGTAATCAAACTGACAAATTTTCTTCTTCACCAATCGCCTTCTCTGTTGATGATGGCACTGAAGAAGTAATTATTCGTCCAGAATACAGTGATGATTATTATCGACAAAACTTCAAACCAGACATTGAATCAATTAACAATATAATAACTACCAAATATCAAGAGCAGCTACTTAATTACGATATATTATCAACTCATTTTTACAATAGAGGAGAATATGCTGGCGTATTACTAACTGAAAAATCTAAATCACCTGGAACTTATGGATTGTTAAATACCTACAGGGCTCTTTTCAAGAAACAAAATAATCAATGGCAACAAGTTAGTCAGCCAGAATTATTCCTCAGCAAACATACAGCCAAAGATATACCTAAAGAAGTAATAAATAAAATAAACTACCAACTATGAAAAATATACGACTAACTAGAAAAACTATCATCATCGGTTCTTTGACTTTAATCGTCATAATTTTAATTATTGTTCAGATTGCAACCTCTTCAAAAAAAGGTGGCAGCCTACCAATTACCGAAAAAGCTTACAAGAGAAAACACGGCCAAGAAAGCGTAGAGAAAACTCAAGCGATCGACCAAACACCGCTCAGTCCCGACGAAATAACCTTCTTAAATCAACAAAAATTAACTCAAAAATACAACTTTCTTAACGATGTCCGAACCAACCATTTAAAGTTTTTTGTATTTGAGAGTCTAAAGTCACAGACTAGCATGCCAAAAGAAATTACTATTGATATTGATAAAACAACCTGCCAAACCGAATTAGCTTCAGCTGGAATTTTAGAAACTTATCATGCAACATCAGGTGAAACCTACTCCTGCGCTATTCATTTTCTTGACCCAATAAGCAATTTAGTAATTGAAACTTTCAGTACTAGCTTTAATCAAAGTGATTTATCAGCCGTTTCAAAACAAAACGGAGAAGTTATTTATCAATCAAATCAAGACCTCTAACTTACTTTATTATTTTTCACCAATCGAGTATAATGTAGCTAATGGCTACTTATAAAGTCCCTCAAGATGTCGAGGCCGATGATAAATTACTCGGCCCTTTTACCGCTAGGCAGTTTTTCTACTTAGTTGGCTTTGCGATATCAGCTGGGTTAACTTATTTTATGTCAACCGTTTTCATTCCTTTAGCATTAATACCCCTGATTCCGACCTTAGTTTTACTACTTCTGGCCTTACCTATCAAAAAAGACCAACCGATGGAAATTTATTTTTTATCGAGAATATCTTTTTACTTAAAACCGCGTCGTAAAATTTGGCAATCGGATGGTATTATCAATCTTGTAGAAATTTACACTCCTGACAGCGATGAAAAAGAATTAGAAATTAAAGATTTAACTTTTGAACAAGCTCAAGAGCAATTTTCTTTCCTAGCTAATGTAATTGATTCTGAGGGGCGATCAATTCGGGGCATTGAAACTAATTCTCCGTTCAACGCTGATTTCATCAAAGAAACCGACACCACTCAGGATATCCATGACGATTCAGGACTTGTGAGTCAAAACTTCAGCCAAATCATCAATGAAAAAGGACAAGAGCATCGACAACGATTAATGGGCGAGTTGTCAGCTGAAACCCCTAATAGTCAATATCCAATTGAAGCTCAGGTGAATTACAACCAACAACAACCACCAATCCAGCCAAAACAACCAATCACTCCACCCCAGTCAACACCACCTCAAAATAGTTACCACAATCCAACTATTGTCAACCCAAACGAGATTATTTTCGAACAACCAGAGGACGAATTAGCTAAGAATCAATCTCTTCAACCATACCAAGCCGGCATTCGTCAAGCTTCAATCAATCCAGTTAACACCCCAACCCCACAAACACTCGACAGCGTGCCTCAAGATATCCAAAGATTGGCCACTAATTCAAACTTATCAATCGAAGCGATTGCATCAGAGGCAAAGAAAATTAGCGACCGTCTATCAGTCGATAATAGTCAAGAAGAAGTAGTAATTTCATTAAAGCGTTAAGGAGCAGTATGGCGAAGAAAGAAACCAATCAACAAATCAGCAACCCCAATTCCACTCAAAACCAGCTCAATTTCTCAGAAATTAGAGACAATATTGTTATTATGAAAGATGGCAGCTTCAGGGCAATTGTGACCTGCAAGTCAATCAACTTTGATTTAATGAGCAACGCCGAAAGAGAGGGGATTGAGTACGCTTATCGCAATTTCATTAATTCGCTTTACTTCCCAGTTCAAATTTTAATCAGATCACGCAAAGTTGATATTGGTCCATATCTTAGTCGATTGATGAAAATTCGCTCTCAACAGGATAATATGTTATTAAATGTTTTAATGGATGATTACATCAACTACATCGACGTTTTGTCACAAGAAGCTAATATTATGGATAAATCGTTTTATATCGCCATTCCTTATTTCCCAACTGGTGGTGATTTTTCAGAAGTCAAAGAGCAAGCCAAACAAGCTATCGGCAGGATAAATAACAAGAATAATTCGACCGTTGTCAGGATTAATAGCAACGTTTTAGAGAAGGCTAAGGAAGAATTACAACACCGCTCGGACATCGTCGCTAATGGCTTAATTCAAATTGGCGTCCACACTCGTCGCCTAGACAGCAAGCAATTAATGCAGTTGTATTATAATTTTTACAATCCAGATTCCGCCATCAATCAACCTCTTGAAGACTTCGACCAAGTTTCATACCTATATACCAACAAAAACCGAAATCAAAATCAATCAGCTAACTTTAATCAAAACTAGGGGAGTGTATGGCATTATTTAAGAAACCAGAACCACAAAAAGACGAACAGCAAACCAATCAAGAAAAGCTTCAGCAAGAACAAGTTGAGATCGAACAGGCTTATTTAGCTGGTACTACCACCTTACGCGACCTGATCGCTCCAAGTAGCTTAGAAATTGAATCTGATTATTTCCGACTTGGTACTAAATACTGTCGAACTCTTTATGTTTACGGCTATCCTCGAAGTATCACCACTGGCTGGCTAAGTCCGTTAATCAATATTGATGAAGTAATTGATGTTAGTTTATTTATTTACCCAGTTGACACCCAAGTGATTATGAAAAACCTAACTTCCCAGGTAACTAAGCTCGAAGCTCAGCTGCAGATCAATGCCGAGAAACAAAAAACTCGTGATCCAGCCCTGCAAGCAGCGGTCATGGACGCTGAAGAGTTACGTGACCAACTCCAGCTCGGTTCAGAACGCTTTTTCCGCTTCGGGCTGTACGTCACAATGTACGCTGACAGCATGGAGGAAATGCGTTATATTCAAAACAAAATTGAGACAATTTTCGGTCAGCAATTAGTTTATTCAAAAGTTGCTTCCGCCCAACAAGAACAAGGTTTGCAGTGTACTGTGCCACAATTTTCCGACCCGATGCAAATCCGCCACAACATGAACACTAGTGCACTATCCACCAGTTTTCCTTTCACTAGCGCTGATTTATCACAAGATCAAGGTGTGCTTTACGGTATTAATATGCATAATAGCGGCCTAGTAATTTTTGATCGGTTCACACTTGAAAACGCCAACATGACCGTCTTTGCTAAGTCCGGTGCCGGTAAATCTTTCGCTGTTAAATTAGAGGCCCTCCGCTCGATGATGGTCGGAACTGATATTTTAATTATCGACCCTGAAAATGAATACCAAAAATTAGCTGAAGCGGTCGGTGGTAGCTACATTCGTTTAAGTTTAAACTCCGCCACTCGCATTAATCCATTCGATTTACCAAAAGTTATCGACGGCGAGGAAGCCGACAATGCCTTACGTGCTAATTTAGTTACTTTGCATGGACTATTTCGATTGATGCTATCCGGCTCAGGAGCTCAGGATGGGGGATTGAACGCTTTTGCACTTAGTCCAGCCGAAGAAGCCGATCTTGATCAAGCACTGATCGACACCTACGCTCGCGCTGGTATTACTAGCGATCCATTGACTCACAACTCAACGCCGCCAACTATCGGCCATCTATACGACACTATGCTCCATATGGGCGGCACTGGTCCGCAATTAGCTCAGCGCCTACGCAAGTACAACACTGGTACGTTTGCTGGTATTTTCTCGCAACAAAGTAACGTTGAGATCAACAACCAAATGGTGGTTTTCAATATTCGCGACCTTGAAGACGAACTGCGACCAGTGGCGATGTATATTGTTTTGTCACACATCTGGAACATCACTCGGGCTCAGAAGAAAGCTCGTATGTTAATCGTTGACGAAGCTTGGCAGTTGATGAAATACCAAGATTCAGCTAACTTCCTCTTCTCACTAGCCAAGCGAGCTCGTAAATATAAAATGGGATTAACCACTATCACTCAGGACGTCGAGGACTTTATGGGTTCGAAAATGGGTCGAGCAATTGTAGCCAACTCATCAATGCAACTGCTTTTGAAGCAATCAACCAGTGCGGTTGACGTCTTAGCCGAAGTCTTTAAATTAACCGAAGAAGAGCGTAAACGTTTATCTAATTTCCCAGTCGGTCAAGGTTTATTCTTTGCTGGTCAAAATCACGTTCATATTCAAATTCACGCCTCACCAACCGAAGAAGCTTTAATCACAACTTAATAATTTCAATATTTTTAAACTTATTAACTAATTTATTATCAGTAGTGGTGATGATTAATTGCGATTGGCTATCAAAATCCACCAACCGCTTTTGACGCCGCTCATCGAGTTCACTCAATACATCGTCCAGTAAAATAATTGGTTTTAAGCCAGTCATTTTCTTGATCATTTGCGCCTCAATAATTTTCAAACTCAAAATCAAACTTCGATTTTCACCACGCGAAGCTTGATTACAAGCTAAACATTCATTAAATTCAATAATCACATCATCACGATGCGGACCAACCGCCGTCTGATATAAATTTTGATGATTAGTGGTTAATTGTTTAAAAATCATCTGCTCAATTTGATTATAATCATCATAATTAGCCGAATAACACACCGACAGACTGTCCTTAACCTGACTAATTTGGTGATAAACTTGATTAATTGCCGCCTGAATTTCCTCAATCACCACCAGTCGATTTTTAATAATCCGAGCTCCAGTTTGACTCAATAGAACATTCCAAGAAAACAAATCTTCAAAACTCAATAATTGATTATTTTTCAGATTCTGGCTAATTAAATTATTACGCTGCCTCAAAATCTTCTCGTAACGATTGACTAGCTTCTGATGATCGGCGAAAATCTGACCAGCAATATTATCAACATACCGCCGGCGGCGACTTGGCGATCCAGAAATCAAATTCAAATCACTCGGCTCAAACAAGACAATCGGATAGCGATTTTTGGCCAACAATCGAGCGTTAGTTTGATTATTAATAATAAATTTCTTAGTTTTTAAATTAGGTTTGAGTTGATATTTAATTTTTCGCGGTTCAGTCTCAATCGTCGATTGCAAATCAATCCGATACCAATCTTGACTATCGCGAATTAGATCGCGATCACTAGCCTTAAACGATTTACCTTGATAACCAACGTAAATCGCCTCGAGAATGCTAGTTTTTCCCGACCCATTAGCACCAATAATCATCGTCTTTGGCTGCCGAAAATTAATCAAACAAGTTTCATGGCAACGAAAATTTGCGACTTTTGCCCATTGTATGTGCATTAACTATTATTCCTAGCTTTTGAGCGGCATAATTATATGTACAAAACCAGAATCTTTAGCCACCGGGATCAACTGACAAGGCGATATTTTGCCACTAAATTCAAATTTCAAATTACCTGACTCAATTACCGACAGGGCGTCGACTAGATACTTTGGATTAATCACAATCTTACCCTCATTGGTGATTTTTGCTTCCAATTCAGAGGAATTTTCACCAATTTCGGACGCCACTGATTTCATCTCCAAAACACTTTTGTCTTTATTAGTTTCAATCGTCACCCCAGCTGACGACTGAGAAGCGAACAGCGTAGAAATACGACTCACTTTCAGAAAATCATCCCGATCAACCTCGGCTTCAATTTCACCTTTATTAGTGATTAACTGGCGATAATCTGGAAATTTGCCCTCAATCAACTGACTAATCACCTCAATATCACCAACTCTAAATCGAACTTGCGAATCACTAAATAACACTTCAATCGATTCTATACCTTCAGAAATTGATCGCAGCACCTCTTGCAAGGTCTGGGCTGGCACAATCATCGATAACTCAGTTTTCGATTCAACTAATTTCTTCTCAGTTAGCCGATAGCCATCAGTTGATACTAAATACAAAGACCCTTCATGTGTTTGCCAAAGCACGCCGTTGAGCACCGGACGGGAGCTATCATTACTCACCGAAATTAACACTTGATTGATCGCTTGCTTAAAATGATCGGTTTCCAAAACATATTTAGTAGCTGTGGCTTCATCGATTTGTGGCAAGTCAGGAAATTCGTCAGCCTGCATACCATTAATTCGTGATTTAAACTTACCAGAAGTAATCTCAAGGTGGTTATCGCTGCTAGTTTTTAAATTAACTACCCCTACCGGCAGATTGCTGACAAAATCCGTGACGACTTTAGCTGGGATAGTAATCTGTCCCTGCGTCTTGATTTTAGCACCGATATACTCAGTTACTGCGATTTCCATGTTAGTACTAGCTAACATTAATCGATTGCCTTCAGTTTTTAATAAAATATTATTCAAAATCTGTAATTCAGATTTCATATTTGCTATTCTTGCAACTATATTTAGTGCTTTAGATAGATTAGCTTGTGTAACTTCTAAATCCATTATTATTCCTTTCTTTAGTTTTTAATTTAGTGGTGGTAATAGTAGGTCCTGTGGAAACTGTGGATTGTTGAGCTAACCATCTGGTAGTTTGCCAAAACGACTGTTGAAAAGGCTGGGTAATTCTAATTGAAAACTTGTGCAAATGACAGGAGTTTGCCACAGCTATGATTTGAATAATAAAGTTATTCACATTTTGAGCAAAACTTTGAACATGGTTTTGCACAGGAATTCCTAGTTTTGCTTGCCAGTTATCCACATTATTATGACATAAAATCGACAAAAAGTTACTCATAAAGAACTCCTCGAATAGCGTTGACTTGCTCGCGGAGAATCGGGTCGATTTTGATCTCCTTTTCGATTTTTTCAACTGAATGAATGGCGGTAGTGTGGTCTTTACGCCCCAGTTCGGTAGCGATTTTAGGAAAACTCATATGTAGTTCGCTGCGTAGTAAATACATGGCAATTTGGCGTGGCACCACGATGTGTTTCGAGCGGCAACTGCCACAAATTTGATCAATTTCAATCTGAAATTGACGAGCAGTCTTGGTAATAATTTGTTTTGAAGTTAGGTGTTTGGGTCGAGTCGATTTTTTATCTAAAAATAGTGCCTTAGCTAGTTCGATATCAGCTGGAATGCTGCGCATTTCTGAGTAGGCGAGTAGTTGATTGAGCGACCCCTCAAGTTCGCGAACATTAGTTCGGAAAATATCAGCTAAAAATTGCGTCACTTCGGAGTTAAGTTTGGACTGTGACTGATCGGCTTTAGCTTCGATAATTGCACAGCGAGTTTCAAAATCAGGCATCTGAATATCAATTGACATTCCCCATTCAAATCGACTGCGTAATCGCTCGGTCAGCGTTGGGATTTCTTTAGGTGGCCGGTCGCTAGAAATAATGATTTGCTTATTATTTTGGTGTAAGTCATTAAAAGTGTGGAAAAATTCTTCTTGAGTTTTTTCCTTACCAGCAATAAATTGCATATCATCAACAATCAATACATCAACATTACGATAGCGGCTGGAAAAATCCTGTTTTTTAAATCGAATTGAATCGAGAAACTCTTGAATGAAAGTTTCACTGGTGATATACATCACTCTCGTTTGTGGGTTATTTTTGATTATTTGATTACCAACCGCCTGCATTAGATGAGTTTTACCCAAGCCAACTCCTGAATATAGGAAAAGTGGGTTGTATTTTGAGCCAGGATTATTGGCGACCGCTTGACAAGCCGAATAAGCAAAATCATTACTCGAGCCAACGATGAAATTTTCAAATTGATAACGTGGGTTTAGCCCACTAACTAACTGACTAGTATTTGATGTATTATTTACAACACTAGTGGTAGTAGTTGATAAACTAGTGGCGACTGGCGGACAAACCTCCTCTCGATTGACTGGCTTTCTTTTAGCTTGCAAATTAACTTTATAATTAATTGCCGGCTGCTCAACACCATTTTTCTCTAGAATTTTGGGGATCAGATCTTTGTAACGACCTTCGAGTTGGGCTTGAATAAAAACATTAGGCACGGTAATCTCAACATTTGAGCCGTCTAGCTTAGTTAACTCAGCCTTTTTAAATAGAGCTTCAAAAGATGACGAGGGGACTGATAATTCTATTTCCCCGATCACACTTTGCCACAACCCTCTCTCCATTAATAATACCGCTTTTCCTTTCTCTGAAATAAGATTTAAATACATTATCTATTCTACTGTTTTTGGGAGTTTTCCACAAGTTGATTTTTTACAACACCAACTTTTTGTCAAAAGTGGCAGACAAGGGGTTGCTTTTATCCACAGTTTGAACTTCATCTGGAGAAACTGTGTATAAACTCTTGAAAAGTGGGGATTAATTTGGTATATTTAAAAATATATTTATAAAACTGCAAATAAATAGTTGCTTTTTGTCAATAAAGCAACTAGGATAGGAAGATATGTCAAAGAAAACACACCAACCACACAAACGTCAACGAGCTAAAGTTCATGGCTTTCGCAATCGTAACAAATCAAAAAATGGTAAAAAATTACTAAAACGTCGCCGAATTAAAGGGCGAGCTAAATTAGCTATTTAATAGCTAATTACAATGATACCTTTTACTAAACGGTTTCACGGTCATGGCAGCTTTAATTACCTGTTTAAAAAGGGCCAGGTTTACCGTGCTAATGACTACACGATTCGCTATGTCAAAAACTTACGTCGCCGCCAGGATCGCTACGCAGTTGTGGTTTCGAAGCGGATTTCTAAAAAAGCGGTGATTCGCAATCAAATTCGGCGGCGAGTTTATGAAATTTTTAGACTTTGGCTTCAAG
Organism: uncultured Candidatus Saccharibacteria bacterium; assembly: GCA_964388235.1. GTDB lineage: Bacteria > Patescibacteriota > Saccharimonadia > Saccharimonadales > Saccharimonadaceae > CAYLXN01. The sequence goes on along the minus strand of CAYLXN010000001.1, from coordinate 2,144 downwards.
ACAACCCTAATCAATTCGATATTGTTGTTTTCATTAACAATCCCAAGCTACTTGAACAACCTTTCGCTGATTTGCAAGCTCGAATTTCAGCTGATCTCGATCAAATCATCAAACCAGTTGCTTAAAATCTGATCAAAGATGTTATAATAATATTTAGACTATGTTTAAGTTATTTTTCACGCAACCCGTATTTAATTTACTAATGCTTTTCTACAGTTTAGTAGGCGATTTTGGTGTGGCAATAATTCTATTCTCAGTCGCAGTTAAATTATTGCTTTGGCCAATTACCAAAGAGCAATTCGAGCAGACCAAGAAGATTCGTGACATGCAACCAGAGCTGGATAAAATTAAGATTCAAGCCAAAGGCAATCGCCAGGTTGAGTCGCTGATGACGATGGAATTATACCGCAAAAATAATATCAAAATGGGCAAAACTTTTCTGACAACCCTGATTCAACTACCGATTTTGATCGCCATGTTTAGTGTCATTCGGATGATGGTGCAAAATCCTGGTAGTTTTCAAGAATACACCTACGATTTCCTGCGAGTTTTTGAGCCAATCAAGGAATTATTAGCTAATCACCACAACCTGACGCCTAAACTTTTTGGGGCTATCGATTTAACTAAAACTGCCTTTAGTTTTGATTCAGTTGATTCTTTTGTAATTTTACTACTGGTGGCCGGCGTAGCCTTAATTCAATGGTATACAATGAATTTACAGACCAAATCCAGTTCAAACGGTAAGAATCTGAAGCAGATTTTTGCTGAGGCGGCCGAGGGCAAAGAGGCTGATCAAGCCGAAATCACCAAGGCGATGATGGGGCGAATGAATTTATTCATGCCAATGATGTTTTTTGTTAGCTTCGGTAGTTTGTATGGGGCATTGAGTTTGTATTCATTAACTAATTCACTGTTGACTTTATTACAACAGCGATTAATTTACGGTAAAAATTATTTTCAAAAATCTAAAGCTGGATCAACAAAATCCATCCATCAGCCCCAATCTTCAACCAAAAAAGCGGCCGAACTTCAGGAGGTAAAAAAGCGAGCTCGAAAAGCTCAACAAGCCAAGATCGTAGAGCGTGATTTAGTCAAACGAAAAAAACAACGAAAAAAGAACTAAGGCTCGGCGAAAAATGAATCAATCAGAACAAGAAAGGAAGAATATGAACAAAGAAGAATCAATTATTTTTGCTACTAAATTTGTCGAGGACTTATTGTCGTTTTTTGGGGTTAATTTGGCAGTTAAGTCGAGTTGTGATGAGGATGTCATTGAGTTGAGCATACCGAGCAGTGAATTAAATGCCATTTTGATTGGCAAAAAGGCTGAAACCTTGCGATCATTGCAATATATGGTGGCTAGTGTGTTGCGAATTAAAGAAGCTGAACTAGTGCGAATTAATATTGACGTGGCAGATTATAAACAGCAGCGAACCGAAAGAATTGCCGAAAAAGCCGAGAAATGGATTAGCCAGGTTCGAGATAGTGGTGAAGACTATATTGCCGATTTAAATGCCGCTGATCGACGAATTGTTCATAAAGTCGCTCAAGATTATTCGGACATCAAAACTTACTCAGTCGGTGAAGGTCGCGAGCGAAAACTGATCATCAGTAAAGTTAATACTGGGGAATAAGCGTGGATCAAACCCAGCTGACGCCCAAGCAGCAAGAGCTGCTTGAGTTTATCGATGAATTTATCCAGACTAATAATTACAGCCCGAGTTACCGAGAAATCGCTTCGGTTTTAGGTTATAATTCGGTAGCTACGGTGGCAGAGCATGTTAATAATTTAGTAACGCTCGGGGTACTGCGTAAAGCCAGTTATTCCGCTCGCTCGCTGGAGGTGGTGAAGCAAACAGAATCTCAAGAAGTTTCTTTAGTTAATCAAATTAAATTGCGTTATCAGCAATTAACACCAGTTGATCAGAAAAAAGTCAAACAAGCGATCGAAATTTTGGATATTCAGCAATTAAAAGAAATTACAGGTTGATTTCTTGGTAAAAATCGGTATAATAGGCTTACATTCCGGCATAGCTCAGTGGTAGAGCGGTTGGCTGTTAACCAATAGGTCGCTGGTTCGAGCCCAGCTGCCGGAGCCAGACTCAGCAGGTAAATACCCAGACCGGGTTCCCTGACCAAAAGTC